>NZ_PPPT01000269.1 GCF_006483445.1 Bradyrhizobium guangdongense
TCCCCGTTCTTACGGGGAGAGGGTTGGGGTGAGGGGCTGCGTCCCAACATATGGTGAGAGTTGGACTCGCGGAAAGTCCCCCTCACCCGGATTGCATCTTCGATGCAACCTTCGCCTCTCCCCGCAAGCGGGGAGAGGCGAAGGTTAGAGTTCACTGATATCGGCGACCAGCACGCTGCCGGTCGCGGACTCCGTGATGTAGAGACGATCCTTGGTTGCGCCACCGATGGCAACGTTCGTGCAATTCGGCCCCGCACACGACTTGATCCGTGCAATCATTTCCCCATTCGGCGCGAACACGAAGACATGGCCGAGCGAGGCATGCCCAACGAACAGACGCCCCGCGGCGTCCATGGTCATGCCGTCAGGTCCGCTGGTGCCGAACAGCGAGCAGAACCGGCCGACTTTTGAGACGCTGCCGTCCTTCATGAACGGCAGGCGCCACACCGCGTTGTCGCGCGTCATCGCGACGAACAGCACGCTCTCGGTCGGATCGAGCACGAGGCCGTTGGGGCTGATGCCGGTGTCGATCAGGCAATCGAGTCGGCCGTTCGGCGCCAACCGATAGACGCGACCGCTCGGATCATGAAGGCCGGTCTGGCCCTGGTCGGTGAAATAGATGTCGCCATTCGAGGCCAGATGCAGATCGTTGCATCCCCTGAACGACTCTGAATTGCGTGCGGTCAGCACCGGCGTGATGCGACCAGCCTTCGCGTCGAGCTCCATGATGCCGTGCATGTAGTCGGCAACGAGGATGCGGCCGTCCTTCGCGATCTTCAGCCCGTTCGGCCATCCCTCATATTCGATCACCCGCGACCACGCGCCGTCGGGCGCGATGCGGAAAATGCGACCGAAAGGAATGTCGACAATGTAGAGATTTCCCTCCGCATCGAAGGATGGCCCTTCGATGAAACTGTCGGTCGGCACGCCCGGCCGGTTGGCATCCGCCCAATCGGAGCGTACGCCCCTGCGGCGGAACTCTTCGGGCATGGCGGAGAAGATCGTCGTCGGAATCAGACGCGGCGGCGTTTCCAGGTACATCATGGTTGTTATGCTTGCTGGCGGTGGGACGCCAGCATAGGCGACAATGCCCCTGCCGTCGATTGGGGCAGATGGCATTCAGCCGTGGTGGCAAGCCAGGACGACGGCTGAGCGGCATGGCGCCCCAGCAACCTCCGTCATTGCGAGCGCAGCGAAGCAATCCAGACTGTCTCCGCGGAAAGACTCTGGATTGCTTCGCTGCGCTCGCAATGACGACTGGAGACAGTTGGGCTTAGCTCGCCGCGCCCGCGAACTTTTCTTCCTTCACGGCAACGCTGCTCGTATCAGCAATCAGACGCTTCAGCTCGGGAATGCAGGAGCCGCAATTGGTGCCGGCCTTGAGTTTTGCGCCGATCTCGGCCGCGGTCCTCGCGCCGGCTGCGATGGTGTCGCAGATCGTGGTACGGCCGACGCCGAAACAGGCGCAGACCACCGGGCCGGTCGAGGCGACGCCCTCGGTGGATTTGCCCGAGAGCAACAAGCGGCGCTGCTCGTCGCTAACGCTGTCGGCGGCGAACATCGACTTGACCACTTCCCAGTCGCCGGCGTCATGCGCGGGGCCGACGAACAGGCAGGTCTCGATGCGCTCGCCGACGAACGATGCCGCGCGATAGACGCCGCCACCGAAATCGCGGTACTCGGCAAAATCCTCGCCGGCGATCGGGTCGAGCCAGGCCGGCCAGCGCGCGAGGTCGGCATTGTCCGCGAACAGATAGCCGAAGCCGCCGGCAACGGTCACGCGACTCCACCAGAGATGCGCGGGCAATGCGAGCTGCTTGCGCGAGAGCGCGAAGCCCCGGAAGACGTATTCGTATGGCGCAATCGACGCCCGTGTCGCCTTCATTTCCGGCTGACCGGAGAACGGATCGCAGAACGGCTGCACCAGGGCGCCGACGCGGCCGTGCGAGGTGTTCATCTCGCTCCAGTGGATCGGCGCAAACAGTGTGCCGCGCTGAGCGCGGTCGCTGACGACGACCTTGAGAATGCACTGGCCGTAATCGGTGGTGACGCGGGCAAAGCTGTCGTCGGTGACGCCGTATTTGTTGGCATCATCCGGGTGGATCTCGACGAAGGGCTCGGGCAGATGCGCGCCCAGCCGCTGGCTGAGACCGGTACGCGTCATGGTGTGCCATTGGTCGCGGATGCGGCCGGTGTTGAGCCGCAGCGGCCGCGACGCCGTCGTCTCGCTCTTCAGCGCCGGCACCTCCGGCGCGATGAAGCGGCCCTTGCCGTCGGGCGTGAAGAAGCCGCCTTGCGCAAAGAAGCGCTCGCCGGGCGCCTGCCCCTCGCGCGCCGGCCATTGCACGGGCGTGAGCGCATCAAAGGCCTCGTCGGAGATCGACGTCAGTGCGCCGATGTCGAAATCGCGGCTGCCGTTGTTTTCGAACGCAGAGAGCGCGGCGTGCTCGCGAAAGATCTCGGCGGCCGATTTGTAGTTGAAGCTCTCGCCGAAGCCGAGCCGCTTGGCGACCTCGCCCATGATCCACCAATCCGGCCGCGCCTCGCCCGGCGCCGGCAGGAACGAGCGCTGGCGCGAGATGCGGCGCTCGGAATTGGTCACCGTGCCGGACTTTTCGCCCCAGGCGAGCGCCGGCAGCAGCACATGCACTCCGGCATCGACGGTGTCATTGGAGAGCACGTTCTCGGACACCACGAACAGCTCGAGCTTCTTCAGCGCCTCACGAACGACGTCGGCATCGGGCAGCGACACCGCCGGGTTGGTGCCCATCACCCACAGCGCCTTGATCTCGCCGCGGTTGATCGCCTCGAACATCTGCACCGCCTTCAACCCCTCATGGGTGGCGATGCGCGGCGCCTTCCAGAACCGCCTGACACGATCGATCTCGGGCGGCGTGAACATCATGTGCGCGGCAAGCTGGTTGGCGAGCCCGCCGACCTCGCGCCCGCCCATCGCATTGGGCTGGCCGGTGAGCGAGAACGGCGAAGCCCCGAGCTTGCCCATCCGCCCGGTCGCGAGATGGCAGTTGAGGATGGCGTTGACCTTGTCGGTGCCCTGCGCCGACTGGTTGACGCCCTGCGAGTACAGCGTGACCGTCCGTTCGGTGTCGCGGAACATCTGGAAGAAGGTCGCCACATCCTGCTCGGTGAGCCCGGTGCCGAGCGCAGTCGCAGCGACGCTGCCGGCGATGCTGCGCGCACGCGCCAGCGCCGCGTCGAAGCCGGAGGTGTTCTTCTCGATGTAATCCTTGTCAAGCGCACCGCTGTCGGCGAGATGGACGAGCAGGCCGGAGAACAGCGCGGTATCCGTGCCGGGCTTCACGCCCAGAAAGAGATCGATGTCGCTTGCGGTGTCGGTGCGGCGGGGATCGATGACGATGATGCGCGCGCCGCGCTCCTCCTTGTTCTTGCGCATGCGCTGAAACAGGATCGGATGGCACCAGGCGGCATTCGAACCGACCAGCACCAGGAGATCGGCCTGATCGAGATCCTCGTAACAGCCCGGCACGGTGTCGGCACCGAAGGCGCGGCGATGGCCGGCCACGGACGACGCCATGCAGAGCCGCGAATTGGTGTCGACATTCGCCGTGCCGATAAATCCCTTCATCAGCTTGTTGGCGACGTAATAATCTTCGGTGAGCAACTGGCCTGAGAGATAGAACGCGACCGCATCGGCGCCGTCGCGCGCCACGATGTGCTGCATGCGATGGGCGACATGGTCGAGCGCATCGCTCCAGGCAACGCGCTCCAGCGTGCCCTTGCAACGGATCATCGGATGCAACAGCCGGCCCTCGAGCCCCACGGTCTCGCCGAGCGCCGACCCCTTGGAGCAGAGCCGGCCGAAGTTTGCGGGATGCTCGGGATCACCCGCGATCGCCGCGCCGCCGCTACCGTCGGGTGTTGCGAGCACGCCGCAGCCGACGCCGCAATAGGGGCACGTCGTCTTGGTGGTGCGGAGCGTCGGGTCGATCGCAGTCATTCGGGCCATTCCCATCAAGCCGCTTTCGGCGGCAGCGCGAGCGAGCGGCCGAACATCATGTCGGTGCGGATCGCGGCGATCTTTTCGCGGGCGCGGATCAGTTCGAGGTACCAGAGCGCATCGACGGTATCGCCGATCAGCACCGCGCCGGTGAGCCGGCCGTCGGCGATGACGAGCTTCTTGTAGGTGCCGCGCCTGACATCCGACAACACGAGGCTCTCGCTGCCCTCGCCGCCGATGAAATCGCCGGCGGAGAACACGCTGACGCCCGAAACCTTCAGATTGGTCGCGACCACGCTGCCCTGATAGGCGGCGGGACGGCCAGCGAGATGCCGCGCCAGCACCCGCCCCTGCTCATAGGCCGGCTCGACCAGGCCGTAGCAGATGCCGCGATGCTCGGCACACTCGCCGAGCGCAAAGATGTCCGGTGAGCTCGTCTGCATCACGTCGTTGACGACGATGCCGCGGTTGACGGCAATGCCCGCCTCCTGCGCCAGCGTCACGTTCGGCCGGATGCCCGCGGCAAAGATCACCGCGTCGGCCTCGAGCCGGCTGCCGTCGGCAAGTTCGACGGCCTCGACCTGGCCGTCGCCATGGATGCGCGCGGTCGAGGCGTTGAGGAGAACGCGGATACCCTTGCGCTCGACCAGCGTCTTGAGCAGCTCGGCCGCGGGACCGTCGAGCTGGCGCTCCATCAGGCGGTCCATCAGATGCACCAGCGTCACCGGTGCGCCGGCCTTGGCGAGACCATAGGCGGCCTCGAGGCCCAGCAAGCCGCCGCCGACGACGACCACGCGCTTCCTCGCCGCGGCGAGCGAGAGCAGCAGGTCGACATCACGCGTATCGCGAAAGGTGTGGACGCCGGCGAGATCGTTGCCGGGCACGTTGAGCCTGAGCGCGGTCGAGCCGGTGGCGAGCACGAGCTTGGAATATTCCATGCTCTCCTCTCCCGCGATCTTCAGCTCGCGGCGGCCGACATCGATCTCGGTCGCGCGGTAGCCATAGCGCACGGTGACGCCGCGATCGCGCCACCAGCTCTGCGGCCGGAGCTCGATCTCGTGCGAGCCGGTTTCGCCGGCGAGAACCGAGGAGAGCAGCACGCGGTTATAGGCCAGCCGCGGCTCGTCGCCGATCACGGCCACGGCGTAGCGGCCGAGCGCGGTCTTGGCGAGTTCGTCGACCAGGCGGGCAGCAGCCATCCCGTTACCGACAATGACGAGCGGTTCGCTCATGGAAGTCCTCTGTTCTTCTCAAATCCGGTGGGAGGTGCTTCTCCCCGCGTACGGGGAGAAGCGAGATTCGTACCAATCCTCTATTGACTGAGCATGATCTTGGAAAACCGCTGCACACTTTTCCGGATCATGCTCTAAACACGCGCCTCGGCGAGGCTGCCCGCGCCTTCGCCCTGCGGGCTGCGGCGCAGATAGAACCACCAGGTCAGTCCGAGACAGGACGCGTAGAAGATGAGGTAGATCGCGAGCGCGAGCTGCGGACCGCCGGTGAGCGCGATCGACTTGCCGAAGCCGGTCGGGATCAGATAGCCGCCGACCGCACCGACCGCGCCGATGAAACCCACCGCCGCGCCGCTCTCGATGCTCGCGGTCTTCAATGCGCCCGCGCGAGCCGCGTCGCCCTTGCCGCGTACCTTGAACAGGTTCTCCTCGCGGAAGATCGAGGGGATCATCCGGTAGGTCGAACCGTTGCCGATGCCCGTCGTCACGAACAGGATCAGGAACATCGCGAGGAAGCCGGTGAAGTCCTTGTTGCCGACGAAGTAGAGGACGCCGATCGTCGCGCCCGCCATCACGATGAAATTCCAGAACGTGATGATGGAGCCACCGACCTTGTCGGCGAGCCAGCCGCCGAAGGGCCGCGCCAGCGAACCGACCAGCGGCCCGAGGAACGCGATCGCGATCGTCATCTGCGGGAACTGGGTCTTGATCAGCAGCGGAAACGCCGCGGAGTAGCCGATGAAGGATCCGAACGTGCCGATATAGATATAGGCCATGATCCAGGTGTGCTTGCGCTTGACGATTGCGAGCTGGTTCTTCACCGACGATTTTGCCGAGGTCAGGTTGTTCATGAAGAACACCGCGCCGAACACCGCGATTGCGATCGGCAGCACCCACATCAGGCCGGCGTTCTGCAGGTAAACACCGTCGACCGGCGATGCCTGGAACAGGTTGATGACCGCGAGCGACATCAGGATCGGCGTCAGCAACTGCACGCTCGAAACACCGATGTTGCCGCCGGCGGCATTCAAGCCCAGCGCCCACCCCTTCATCCGGTCAGGGAAGAAAAAGGAGATGTTGGTCATGCTGGAGGCGAAGTTGCCGCCGCCGAGGCCGGCGGTCGAGGCGACAAGCAGCATCAGCCAGAACGGCGTGTCCGGCTGGCTCACGAAATAGGCAAGCGACAGCGTCGGGATGAACAGGATGGCCGCGCTGAAGATGGTCCAGTTGCGGCCGCCGAAGGTCGTCACCGCGAACGTGTAGGGGAAGCGCATCAGCGCGCCAATCAGACCCGGCACGGCAACGAGCTGGAAGAGCTGGTCGGTCGTGTAGTGAAAGCCTGCCTGCGGCAGCTTGGTCGTGACGATGCTCCAGATCAGCCAGACCGAAAAGCCGATATGTTCGGCCACGATCGACCAGATCAAATTGCGTCGCGCGACCGTCTTGCCGGTCGCATTCCAGAACGCCTCGTCTTCGGGGCGCCAATCGGAAATCCACTTCGGGTTCGTCGACATTGAGTAATCCCTTTTGGTCTCACCGCTGCGTCGTTGCAGGCTCTGCCTCCAGGCAAGGAGGCGCGCTCCGAGGCTCGATCCCCGGTGGCGAGTTCACGATGCTGATTGATGATGTTGAGGGACGTCGTCGTTGGCGTCGCAAAGGACGCTTCAAGTTCTGTGCCAGTTGCGCGCGATCGAGAAATAATGGGATTTCAGTGCGTTATTGGCACCGCCTGATTTTTTCGCAGGCCTAATTCGCACGCAAAATTTGCGATTCGCTCAATCCTTGTGCGACGCACAAAGATTGAGCGGCATGTCGTTTATTTGGGCGCGACTGCAATCGTTAACGATGCGTTGACGTCACGCGGCGCGATCGCTTCGCAACGTTGAAGCGCGTCGAAGATTGAAGCGCGATTTACTCGGCGGCCTGCGGCCGGCCATAGGCTTCGGTGATCATGAAGTTGGAGAGCACGCCGTAGGCTGCGGTCCAAGCGGAGGCGACCTCGGGTGTCCAGGCATCGCCCAGACCCTTTTCGAGCGTCCACAGCAATGTCGAGCCGACCACCGGATAATGCTCGGGCTTCGCACCATAGGCGACGTGACGCTTGGCGAGCGCGCTTGCGGCGGGAAGGACCGTTTCGAGATTGGAGAGACCGCCGACCACGACGGCGAGCGTCGCCATCAGCTTCTTGCGCTGTTCGGTGAGATCGGCAGGAAACATCGCCTTCACGGACGGCGCCACCTCGAACAGGCGATCGTAGAAAATGACGGCCGCCTGCTCCGAAATCGGCGCGACCTTGGCAAAACTATCCTGGACCAGTTTGATCTCTGCTGCGTTCATCGTGACTTCCCTGTCGTTAATCCGGCAAAAGACGAAACCATTGGTCGAAACGCCGGCGCTGAGGTTCGCAGCGCCGGACGACGTTCGCTAGGATTATGCCGCCTCGACGAAACGATGACGCTCGTAGAGGAATTCGAGCACGCGCTGCCGGCACTTCAGATAGGTAGCGTTGGATGCGAGCTCGAGCCGCTTGCGCGGACGGGCCAGCGGCACGTCCAGCACCTCGCCGATACGCGCGGAGGGACCGTTGGTCATCATCACGATGCGATCCGACAGCAGCACGGCTTCGTCGACGTCGTGGGTGATCATCAGAATCGTGTTGCCGAGCTTCTGGTGCAGCGCCATCACGGAGTCCTGCAGATGCGCGCGCGTCAGCGCGTCGAGCGCACCGAAGGGTTCGTCGAGCAGCAGCACCTTTGGCTCCATGGCGAGCGCACGCGCGATGCCGACGCGCTGCTTCATGCCGCCGGAGATTTCGGAGGGACGCTTGTCCTTGGCATGGGCCATCTGCACGAGGTTGAGATTGTGCATGACCCAGGCGTCGCGCTCGGCCTTCGTCTTGGTCTTCGAAAAGACCTTGTCGACGCCGAGCTTGACGTTTTCGTAAACCGTGAGCCACGGCAAGAGGCTGTGGTTCTGGAACACCACGGCGCGGTCCGGCCCCGGCGAGTTGACCTCGCGGTTCTCCAGGAGCACGCCGCCGGTCGTGGCGGTGGTCAGCCCTGCGATGATGTTGAGCAGGGTAGACTTGCCGCAGCCGGAGTGGCCGATGATCGAGACGTATTCGCCCTTCTCGATGGTGAGGTTGATCTCTTTGAGCACCTCGGTCGTGGCATTGCCGCGGGTAAACGTCTTGTCGATGTGGTCGAGCTTCAGATAGGCGGTCATGTGCTGCTCCTTCAGCTCTGCGCGGTGCCGTGGGTGACGAACTTGCCGAGCGCCGCGATCAGGCGGTCGAGCACGAAGCCGATGATGCCGACGTAGAACAGCGCCAGGATGATCTCGCTGATATGCGAGGAGTTCCAGGCGTCCCAGATGAAGAAGCCGATGCCGACGCCGCCGATCAGCATTTCTGCCGCGACGATCGCGAGCCAGGACAGGCCGATGCCGATGCGAAGCCCCGTGAAGATGTAGGGCGCCGCCGCCGGGATCATGATCTTGGAGAAGAACTCCAGCGGATTGAGCTGCACGACGGCCGCGACGTTGCGATAGTCCTGCGGGATGTTGCGGATGCCGACCGCGGTGTTGATGATGATCGGCCACACCGAGGTGATGAAGATGACGAAAATCGCCGACGGCTGGCCGTCGCGGAACGCCGCCAGCGACAACGGCAGCCAGGCGAGCGGCGGGATGGTACGCAGCACCTGGAACAGCGGATCGAGCCCGCGCATCGCCCAGACCGATTGTCCGACCAGCGTGCCGAGCGCGATGCCGACGATGGCCGCGATCGAATAGCCGTAGGCGACGCGCTGGAGACTGGCGGAGAGATGCCAGAACAGGCCCTTGTCGATTCCGCCGTTATCAAAGAACGGATGGAAGATCAGCTCCCTGGTGTCATTGAACACTTTCGACGGCGGCGGCAGCGTCGAGCCAGCGCGACGACAGACCAGTTCCCAGATCAGCGTCAACAGCACGATCACGACCAGCGGCGGGATGACCCGCACCGCCGTCTCCTTCGCCATCCGGGCATAGGCTTCGCTGCGCGGCGGACGCTTCGGTGTCATCGCGACGACCGCAGCGGCGGCAGGACCGGCCGAAGGCGCAATGGTTTCGGCTTCCATCTTCTTCACGGGCATGTTCATCAAAATTGTCTCCGGCTTCAAATGTGGATGCGGCCGCCCTTGGGCGGCCGCGGGGCCCATCAGACTTCGACGCGCTTGATCGCGAGCGACTTCAGATAGGCGGCCGGATTCTCCGGATCGAACACCTTGCCGTCGAAGAAGGTCTCCTTGCCGCGCGAGGTGGAGGTCGGGATTTCGGCCGCCGCGACGCCGAGCGTCTTGGCCGCGTCTTTCCAGAGATCCTCGCGGTTAACCTTGGCG
Source organism: Bradyrhizobium guangdongense (assembly GCF_006483445.1). GTDB lineage: Bacteria > Pseudomonadota > Alphaproteobacteria > Rhizobiales > Xanthobacteraceae > Bradyrhizobium > Bradyrhizobium guangdongense_A. The sequence continues at coordinate 9,591 of NZ_PPPT01000269.1, forward strand.
ATCAGCGCCTTGGTGTCGAAGCCGGGCTCGTACTTGCCCCAGCGGATATCCTCGGTGAGGAACCAGAGGTCGTGGCTCTGGAACGGATAGGAGGCGAAGTCGCGCCAGTACTTCATGATGTGCGGCGAGTTCTCGACCACCTTGCCGGGGATGCCGTAGTCGAACTTTCCGGCGGTCCGGTCGAGCACGTCCTCGACCGGGCAGTTCATCCACTGCCGCTTGCCCATGATGGCCGCGAGCTCGGCCTTGTTCTCGGCCTTGTCGGACCATTGCTGCGCCTCGAGCACCGCCATCAGCAGTGCCTTCGCCGCCTTCGGATATTTGTCGACGAAGGCTGCACGCATGCCGAAGGATTTTTCGGGATGCTTGTTCCAGAGCTCGCCGGTCGTAACCGCGGTGTAGCCGATCTTCTGGTGGATGAGCTGGAGGTTCCAGGGCTCGCCGACGCAGAAGCAGTCCATCGTGCCGACCTTCATGTTGGCCACCATCTGCGGCGGCGGCACGACGATGGTCTCGATGTCCTTGTCCGGGTCGATGCCGCCGGCGGCGAGCCAGTACCGGAGCCAGAGGTCGTGCGTGCCGCCGGGGAAGGTCATGGCGGCCTTCACGGCCTTGCCAGACGCCTTCTTCTTCTCCAGCGCTGCCTTGAAGGGCGATGCGTCGACACCGAGCTTGAGGTCGGCATATTCACTGGCGACCGAGATGCACTGGCTGTCGAGGTTGAGCCGCGCCAGAATGTACATTGGCGTCGGCTGGTTGTTCTGGGTCACCTTGCCGGCGGAGATCAGGTACGGCATCGGGGTGAGGATGTGCGCGCCATCGATGCCGTTGCCTTCGGAGCCGAGCACGAGATTGTCGCGCGTCGTGCCCCAGGACGCCTGCTTTTGCACGTCGACGTCAGGCATGCCGTATTTGGCGAACAGGCCCTTGTCCTTGGCGACGAACAGTGGGCCGGCATCGCTGAGTGCGATGAAGCCGAGCTTGGCGCCCTTGACCTCAGGACCTGCGTCCTGGGCGAATGCACCGGCTGGGAAATTGAGTTTTGCGGCGGCGAGAAGGGCGGCAGTGCTGCCAGTGGCCTTCAACAATTGACGGCGAGTCAGGCCGGAATCCGAGGGCCGGCGAATGCGCTTGGTCATAGGTCGTGTCGTCCTTTGCGTCGTTGCGTTTGATTGCGTCAGTGCACACGAGCTGCCGTCCGTCCGGGGTGAAGCCGCCTTTGGCGCATGCGGACGCGCAACGGGGGGAACCCCCGTCTTGGGTGGCGTCAACAAGTCGGATGAAAGGTCTCGCGGGACGGCTTCAATGGCGTCGATCTGGAACTATTCAAGCTTCGTGCCAAATCGATCGACGGGAAAAACGTTGCTGAATTAAAGGCTTGGGAGAACTGCGCCAGCCTGCCGCAGGTGTGCACCGCACGCGAAATTTGCGACCTGCTCAATTCTTGTGCGGCGCACAAAACTTGAGCACGCGACTAAGCAAGAGGCCATCCTACGCGCGGCCGGACCCTCAGAGCGAATCGCACGCCATTGATATTGCTTTACTTTTCCCGTCGCACGCTCCGGCACGCAGCTTGCATCTCTTCTGGCGTCAACGACGACTGCGGTTTTGCCGCATTGTTGCAGCCGCTGGCGGCCGCAACCCGGAAGCTCACCTGCTTCGCGGCCCTACTCGGCTCAGTCCTCGTGACGCGATTCCCAAGGCTTCCAAATCTCTCCAGGCCCTCGTGCGCGGCAGGCCCGTCCGCACGGCCATCGACGTTCAGCCGCGCGCTCTCGGAAGGGGCGTGCCGATCTCTCTTATGAAGCAAAAGGAACCATTGATGTCGTATCTCGCGCCTTCGGAATTCGTCACCAAGATGGTGGATGCGGGCGAATCCAAGATCTTCATGTCCACCCGGGATACGGTCATCCGCGCCTATATGGCCGGCGCCATCCTCGCGCTTGCCGCATGGTTTGCCGTCACCATCAACGTGAACACCGGGCAGCCGCTGGTCGGCGCGCTGCTGTTTCCGGTCGGCTTCTCCATGCTGTACCTGCTCGGCTTCGACCTCCTGACGGGCGTGTTCGTGCTCGCGCCGCTCGCTTTGATCGACAAGCGCCCGGGCGTCACCCTCAATGGCGTGCTGCGCAACTGGGGCCTCGTCTTCGTCGGCAATTTTGCCGGCGCGTTCACCGTGGCCTTCATGATGGCCTTCGTTACCACCTTCGGCTTCACGCAGGCGCCCGACAAGGTCGGCACCGCCATCGGAGTCATCGGTGAAGGCCGAACGCTCGGCTATGCCGCGCATGGTGCGGCCGGCATGGCGACGCTGTTCCTCCGCGGCATGCTCTGCAACTGGATGGTCTCGACCGGCGTCGTCGGCGCCATGATCTCGACCTCGGTGCCTGGCAAGGTCATCGCGATGTGGATGCCGATCCTGGTTTTCTTCTACATGGTGTTCGAGCATTCCGTCGTGAACATGTTCCTGTTCCCGTCGGGATTGATGCTCGGCGGAAAATTCTCGATCCTGGACTACTTCATCTGGAACGAGATCCCGACCGTGCTCGGCAACCTCGTCGGCGGCCTCGCCTTCACCGGCATGACGCTTTACGCCACGCACATCCTGACGCTGCCGAAGCGCCAGGCCGGCAAGGCTGCGCCGACCCGCGTCGCGGCCTGATCACGTCTCAACAAGGGAGCCTCAGCCCATGAGGGTGAGGCTCCCTTTCTCTTGGTGATGAGATGACGCGCGGACTTGAGATTTCGGTCGGCCAGCATTCCGACAAGGGTCGCAAGCCCATCAACCAGGATTTCCATGGCGTCCTGATTCCGGACGAGCCGCAGCTCAGCCTGAAAGGCATCGCGGCCGTCCTCGCCGACGGCATCTCCAGCAGCACGGTGAGCCAGATCGCAAGCGAGTCCGCGGTCAAGAGCTTCCTGATGGATTACTACTGCACGTCGGAAGCCTGGACGGTCAAGACCTCCGCCCGGCGCGTGCTGGACGCGACCAATTCCTGGCTCCACGCGCAGACGCGCAAGAGCCAATACGCCTATGACCGCGACAAGGGTTACGTCTGCACCCTGACCGCCATGGTCATCAAAGGCACGACCGCGCACATCTTCCATGTTGGCGATTGCCGCATCTACCGCGTATCCGGCAAGGCGCTGGAGCAGTTGACCGACGACCACCGGATCATCGTGTCGTCGGAGCAGACCTATCTCGGCCGCGCGCTCGGCATCAATCCGCAACTCGAGATCGACTATCAGAGTCTCGAGGTCGAGGCCGGCGACATCTTCTTCCTGGCCACCGACGGCGCCTATGAATTCGTCGACGCACGCTTCGTCACCGGCGCGCTGAACGAGCACGCGGCCGAGCTCGACGGCGCGGCAAAAGCCATCGTCGAGGAGGCCTACCGGCGCGGCAGCGACGACAACATCACCGTCCAGATCCTGCGCATCGACGCGGTTCCGCAGCGCGAGCCGATCGGCATCTTCAACCAGGCCTCCGAGCTGCCGCTGCCTCCCCTGCCCGAGCCGCGCGCGATCTTCGACGGCTACCGCATCGTCCGCGAAGTCCACGCCAGCAGCCGCAGCCACATCTATCTTGCCGTCGACACCGAGACCGAGGAGCCGGTCGCGCTCAAGCTGCCGTCGATCGATCTGCGCGACAATCGCGCTTATCTGAAGCGCTTCCTGATGGAGGAGTGGATCGCACGCCGGATCGACAGCCCGCACGTCCTAAAGCCGCTGTCACAGTCGCGACGGCGCGGCTACCTCTACGTTGCGACCGAATTCGTCGAAGGGCAAACGCTGCGGCAATGGATGACCGACAATCCCCGCCCCGATCTCGAAACCGTGCGCGGACTGGTCGAGCAGATCGCGGCCGGCTTGCGCGCATTCCACCGCATGGAGATGCTGCATCAGGACCTCAGGCCCGACAACATCCTGATCGACAAGACCGGTACCGCAAAGATCATCGACTTCGGATCGGTCCGGGTCGCAGGCGTCGCCGAGGCCGCGCCGCAGGGCGACGGCGAAATTCTCGGCACGGTGCAATACACAGCGCCCGAATACTTTCTCGGCGAAGGCGGCTCGCCGCGCTCCGACATGTTCTCGCTCGCCGTCATCTGCTACCAGATGCTGACCGGCAAGCTTCCCTACGGCGCGCAGGTCGCAAAGATCCGGCGCAAGTCGGATGTGCGTAGGCTGCAATATCGCCCGGCCGACGACGACCGCAACGTTCCCCAGTGGGTCGACGGCGCACTCAGGCGTGCGCTCCACCCCGATCCCTACAAGCGCCACGAGGATCTGTCCGAATTCGTCTTCGAGCTCAGGACTCCCAACCCGGCCTATCTCAACACGCGGATCACGCCCCTTCTGGAGCGCAGCCCGCTGTTGTTCTGGAAGCTAACCTCGGCGTTCCTCGCTTGCGCTGTCGTTGCCCTCCTCGCGCTGCTCCACGCGCGGTAGGGTCCTAAGCGGCTCCGCAACTGTCACTTGCGATTTCAGGACCAATCGGTCTATATATAAGGATGAGCCGCAAAACCCCAGCGCAGTTACCCCGTGGCCGCCCCCGAGGTTTCGACATGGACGCCGCGGTCGAACGCGCGATGGGGGTGTTCTGGTCGCGCGGTTATCACGCCACGGCACTCCCGGACCTGCTTCGTGCGACAAAACTCTCGCGGGGCAGCCTTTACGCCGCTTTCGGCGACAAGCACTCGCTCTTCCTGCGTGCGCTTGATCGCTACATCGCCGATGCCATGGCACGGATGAATATCGAACTCGATCCCCGCAGAGAGCCGATCGAGGGCCTGCGCGTCTACCTTGCCGGCTACGTCGAGCGCACGAGCGGCGCCAATGGCCGGCGCGGATGCCTGTTGGTGGCGACAGCCATGGAGCTGGCCGGCCGGGACGCCGAGGTTGGTCGGCGCGTCGCGGGCTTCTTCAAGGCCATGGAGGCCAGGGTTGCGGATGCCCTTTCCCGCGCGAAAGCGGCGAGCAGGCTGGCCGATGGCGTCGAGCCCATGAGCGCTGCCAAGATTCTCGTCTGTTTCGTCGAGGGGCTGCGCGTGGTCGGCAAGACGGCACCGGCACGGGGCACGTCTCAAGCCACTGCTGACGCTCTGCTCGACCGCTTCATTCGATAAACACCTCACGGACGCCTCCACTATCGGCGCGTCCATATTTAGACTGATCGATCTTGAAAGGGAGCATATCATGTCTGCCATCCAGATCGTCTGCGCGGTGGCTGTTCCCTTGCTCTGGGGTTACCAGTTCGTGGCAATCAAGGTGGGCGTGACGGAATTTCCGCCTCTCTTCTTCCTCGCATTGCGCTTTTTGGCCATCGCGCTGCTGCTTGTTCCCTTCGTCAAGAGGCCTACGCGTCAACAGATCGGTCCCATCGCAGCCATTTCGCTCTTCCTTGGCGGACTGAACTTCGGGCTGTTCTATGTCGGTCTTGGGCTCGGCTCTGGAAGCATGTCGGCCGTCGCCTATCAACTCACCACGCCCTTCACCGTCCTGTTGGCCTGGCCGCTGCTCGCGGAGAGGCCGTCTCTCACCACGTCCGCCGGGGTGGTCATTGCATTCGTCGGCGTCGTCGTACTGGCCACGGAGCACGGCCTGTCGGCAAACGCGCTGCCGCTGCTGCTTGTGGTCGCCGCAGCCTTCGCATTCGCGGTGTCCAACGTCCTGACGAAACGCTACGGGCCTTTCGATGCCCTGATGCTGATGGGGTGGTCGTCGCTGCTCACGGTGCCGCAGGTCTTGTTGATGTCATTGCTCCTTGAATACGGACAACTGACGAGCCTTGTCACTGCGGATGAACGCGGGTGGTTGGCGCTCGCCTACACGATCTTCATCGGAGGAATCGTTGGGTTTGGCCTTTGGTTCTGGCTGATCGCGCGCTGCTCCATGGGCCGCGTCGCACCCTTCGGTCTGTTGCTTCCAGTGTTTGCGTTGATGTCGAGCGTGTTGTTCCTTGGCGACCGCATGACCCCAAATTTGATCGTCGGCGCGCTGCTCGCGATCTCCGGTGTCGCCATCACGCAGGCAAGACCGAGCGCTCCACCGATTTGACCCCATGGCGGTCAAACGAAGTCGGCGATAAACAATGGGGGCGTGAAACCAGAACCTGGAAGTGAAGCCCGTGGCCCGCAGGCGGCCTCTACGTGATCGTTCGCCACCGCGCCAACATTCAACGATTGCTCGCGGGCACGGAGCCAAGCCTGGGCCGAAGTGAGGCCAGCACGAACGCCGGAGCTTGGCTCCGGCCCGTCGCTCAAGTGGCGAGCCGTCAGGCCGGTTCCGCGGCCTTCGTCCCGAGCGGCTTTGGCGCCAGTCCGCTACCGGGCTTGAGGTGGAATTCATAGGTCATCAGATGCCAGGGCGCCGTGACGGACTTGCCGTCCGGCGTCGTCGCATCGCTGCGCTTCTCCACCTTGGCCACCAGTTCGTCCTTGACGCCGAACACCACGTCGGAATCCAGATATTTGTCGCCGCCGATGAAGACATGGGTGATCAGCGGCTCATAGCCTTTCGCGTTGACGAGGAAGTGCACATGCGCAGGTCGCATCGGATGGCGCTTGGTCTGCATGATCATCTCGCCGACCGGGCCGTCGGTCGGGATCGGATAGCTGCACGGCAAAATGGTGCGGAAGGCGATGCGACCCTCATTATCGGTGATGAAGCGCGCCCGCGCCGAGGCGCCGACGCTGTCGTAGTCCGGCTTCTGTGAATCGTAGAGGCCGTCATCGTCGGCATGCCAGACGTCGACCGGCACGCCGGCGAGCGGCTTGCCCTTGAGATCCATCACCCGGCTCGCGACGTACATCTTCTCGCCGGTCAGATTGTGCGGCGAGATGTCGGTGCCGTGCGGCGTCACCTTGTGCTCGCCGACATAGAACGGGCCGAGCACCGTGGTCTCGGTTGCGCCCTCGCGCTCCCGATGGTTGACCGCGTCGACCAGCATGGAGACGCCGAGCACGTCGGACAGCAGGATGAACTCCTGGCGGGTGTCGGTGCATTTGTGCCCGGTGCGGGTCAGGAAATCGATCGCATAGTCCCACTCCTCGAAGGTGAGGTTGGTCTTGCTGACGTAATCGTGAAGCGACTTCACCAGTTCCTGCAGGAGGAATTTCGCGCGCGGATTCGGCGTGTTGTCGAAGCTTTTAACGACGGCTTCAGTGAGCTCGGATTCGTTGAATTGGGTCATGGCAATCTGGCTTCCCGTGTGTTCCGATGTTCTCGTTATTCCCTGGCGTTTCCGGCATGAGCCTACACCAGTCCGCCCACCCGCGTTAAGCGCAACCGGGTTGGAATAACCAGTCGAATTCGGCTATCACCATGGCCGAGAAACGCCCCGGAGGAACATTTCTGATGCTCGCCCCC
>NZ_PPPT01000270.1 GCF_006483445.1 Bradyrhizobium guangdongense
GGTGCACAAGCCGCATCTCGACGAGATGCACGGCCCGGAATCGCTGCCCTATCGCGAAAGCCGCGCGCTGCCCGCAAAGCCGTTCGGCAGCACCAGCCGGATCATCCAGCCGACGGACTCGCGGCAGTCAGGTCCGGAGTTCGGGCCGGCGCCGAAGTCGACCGGCGAGCAGCCGGGGCGGCGGGGTGGGTGGAAGAAGAGGTAGAGACGCGCGGTATCTTAGTGATCACGAGCGACTGCGCCGGAGTAGCCGATTAAAAAGGGGGAGCGAAACGTGGTTGGGGGCGATCATAGCTCTTTAACTAAAGAGCCGCCGCAATCTAAATTGGACGCTACGATCTTAGCGATCACGCCGGGCATGAAATATGGTGCGTTGCTTAAATTCGCTCGCGCCAACACCAACCGTGATGCGCCCGGACTGGTAAGCAAGCGTTTCCTGCTCCTAAACAAGGACGGATCTATCGCATACGACTATTTCCTTTCTCTAGTTTCTGCTTACGGAATTGGCGAGCCCCTCACTCGAAAAGTCATGTACTTTTTGTGGGCATATCGAGACGAGAGAATTCGCAGATTCGTTTGCGAGCGTATTGCCGACAAGAACGGGGTATGGCGGATACGGCAGCTTCTAAAGCTGTCAAATTTGAGCTTTTTTACGAAATGGCTCGGACCAGGTGCAGCAAAGAAGGCTAGGTCTAATTTCTATCGTTTCTTAGTAGAGACAAATCTCTATGATCAGGACGGAGCGGCAATCCACTTAGAGCTCGACGATGGTTGGCTCGGGCATGCTGCGATCGCAGCAGCTCAACACGAGCCAGATCCGTTGCTGCGCGATGAATTGCTCTTAGATCCGGTAGCCTTTCTCAGGAGACGCAGTTGGCTCGGCCTCTTAAATGGCGGCGATAGCACGCATCTGTCACCGCTACTTTCAATCGCCGCGGGGCCGCTCGAAGACAACACGATTCGAACCACTCCGTCGTCGTCTTCCAATTCGCTCGAATGGAACCGAACCAAGCCGACAGCCTCCGGCAAAGCAACCGCTGTCATAAATGTAGACATGGTAGCTCGAGAGCGAGCGACGTTGTCGCACTTCTTGCTGGAGAAAGCCTTAGTTCACGAAGTTAAATCGCAGGGCTTATCTCCAAGGTACAATCAGAATATTGACCTCTTCTTCAACACGCCAAATGGCAGTGTGTTGGTGGAAGTGAAAAGCTGTACTGACAGCAACTTCCACAGCCAATTCCGCAAAGCAGTTAGTCAGCTCTTCGAGTATCGCTTCCTCTACAAGCATCTCTTGAAGCCCAAAACGTCAATGCTTCTTCTGATGGAAACGTCCCCTCCAAAGGGGAAGGAATGGCTAGTCGACTATGCTGCGTCTATGGAAATTATTTTGGCTTGGAAAAGCCCTCTATCAGGCCGAATAGGAACGTCCGCAGACGTTCCTAGCTCGCTCCAATCCATCCTTGGCCGCTTTTAGATTCATTCCGCAGCGATCAATCCGGCACGAGAGTGATTGGAGTAGGTCTTCCAGGTTGGCTTGTAATCGTCGTCCGCCTGATTGCCCCACGTGGTCCAACCTTTCCGCGTACCTCTACCAAACAACTCCAAATAAGGCCCTGACGAACATGCTTCCATAATATCGTATTGCTCATCAGGTTTACGCGAATGCTCGCGCTTACGCGTGGCGAGCAAATTAACCTGTCTCCGTCCGGGCGCAAGAGTCCGAGCATTCTTCCCACGAACACCAAACAAAATCAGTTCGGTGACATTCCGAAAGTAGAAGCCCACTCCCCGTCCATCCGAACCGCCATCCTTGCGGACCTTGTGCCAGACGATGTTGGACTTGTAATTGAAGCCCCACGCCTTCATGACCGCGAGGCCATCCGGTAGCAGTGCGTTAGGGCACCAGAGGTACAAATGCGAAGTTGGCGCGGCGATATCCGCCACCGGTAACGCACCAATCTCGTCGAGCTTCATCGTGCCGTAGCGCGAGAGGCGCTTATGCTCGGGTGCGACCTTGCCAGTCTTGTTCGTGAACTGCCACGGCGGGTCGGCTAGGATCGTCGAGAATCGCCGGCCGTCAGCAAAGCGCAGCAAGTCCTCACCGGCGGAAAGCATCGGCGACTCCAGGATGTTAGCCATATGTAGCGGTATAGGCCCTACTCGGCCTACATAGTAGCATGTTCATGATACGTTCTCAAGATAGTTGGTGATAAATATCCGCTGGGCATATGGGGCCACGCCGCTGATGTTTGAGAGACTGACGGAACGAGGTTTCGAGATCGTATTCCGGTCGCATGCCGAAGCCATTTTGAAGATCGATTTCCCAGAAGTCGCTGAGCTATTGGAAGGAGTCCTCCTTTCCTCGACGATACCCATTGAAGAAATCATCGGATCGGGGGGAGGAGAGACAAAGGGCACGCAACGGCTTCGTAAGGCTCTAGCAGCTCACGAGTGGCGCAAGCACAATTTCGTCGTCCAACGAATCATCGATGGAGTGCAGCGCGAGGCGCAATCACACGAGATCGATCACGTTAAGACATTTGGAGCCGGAACGATCGCACTCGAAATCGAGTGGAACAACAAAGACCCTTTCTTCGACCGAGACCTGGAAAATTTTAAGAGGCTCCATTCGGATGGAGCTATCTCGCTCGGCATCATCGTCACCCGAGGAAGCAGCTTGCAAAGCGCGATGAAGCGATTGGTGAGGCGTTTCGTCGATGAGTATCAAGTGAACTCCCACGACGACATGGAGCGCATCGGTCTAAGCCGAACGAAAAGACAAATCGCCGAAGTCATGAAACGAGTGACGCGCAACAAGAATCCGATTCCATTCCGGGAAGCGTGGGTGGATCATTTTGTCAGTGACAAGTTCGGGGCCGCGACCACGCACTGGAGTAAGCTGCATGACCGCGTACAACGCGGCGTCGGAAATCCGTGTCCATTGCTTCTTATCGGCTTTCCCGACGTGATGGTGACTTTTGGAGAGGATGAGACCGAGGTTAAGCGCTTGTTGGAGGAGGCCGCTCAAGAAGCGTATTCGGCCGATAGCTAAGGAATGGCATTCGATCGGGAACACTCAATCGTTCGTGGTTATGGGGTCCGGGCTCGTCGCTTCCGCCTTCGCCCTTCAAGCTTCGGCGGACAAGTCGCGCGCCCCGGAATGACGAGGCGAGAGTGCGGCCCCGTCCTCACCCCATGCTCGCGAACACCACCGCGAGCACCGACATCATCATCACGATGGTCACGAGTTGCAGCGAGGCCGTCGGCTGGGTGCGCCAGTCCGTGATCTTGTCGGACAGCGACAGGCGGCCGTCGAAGAAGATCGGCTCGTAGACGGTCTTGCACAGCGACGGAAACCTTGGGCCCAGCGTCGCGGCGACCAGGGCGTGGATCAGCGAGGCCGAGATGACGAAGATGGCGACGCCGGGGTCGCCGACGAGGTCGCGGCTGCCGGCGAGCTTGAGCAGCAGGGCGGCGGCGGCGAAGCTCGGAAAGCTCTGGAACACCGCGGTCAGCGCAAAGCCCTCGATGACGTTTTGCAGGCGGGACTTGCAGGCGGCGATGGCGGCGGTCATGGCACGGCTCCCTGATGACATGGGTATGAAGCTAGCCGTGGCCCGCGAGGGGCGATGTGAGATGCGTCACGCCTTAAGGCGGTTCCGGCGGAGCGGATCGCGTCAGATTGCCCGCGTCAGAGCTGGCGGAAGAAGGCCAGATAGATCCCCAGGCCGATCGCCGAGAACGCCAGAACCACACGCCCCCAATTGTACTTGACGTCGGGCGACCGGGACGCGCGCTTCACGAAGGCGCGCGCGAGGCTCAGGAACACGACCGCGAGGACAATGCCCCACAACAACTTCCCGACGTCCATCGGCTCCCCCTCGCCCGCCTCGCGCCTCAAGGCGCGCATCGCGCCGCGCTATGGGATCCCAGCACCAAACTGCATGGCGCACCCGCCGCCCGGATGCGGGCATGCATTTTAATGCGGGCATGCATTTTATTGCACAACTCTTCGTTGCCCGCCATGAACCTGGCATGGCCCGGCCGCGTCAAACCGGCTGCAATCCCCCTGTTTTCTACGGATTGCTGCAACGAATGGCGGCGCGATAGCGTTGACCGGCAGGCCAATGAGGGCAGTGAGGCGATGACGGTCGACAGCTTGAATCGCCAGCGCGTGCTGGCCCTGCTCGAGGCGTTCGGCGCCGGCGATCTCGAGCGCGCCCTGTCGTTCTGCACCGACGACGTCGACTTCCTCACCCACGCGCCGGTCGACGTGCTGCCGCATCTGGCGCCGCGCCACGGCAAGGACGATCTGCGCAAGCTGTGGACGCTGGTGCAGTCGCGCTATTCCGAGATCCGCTACGAGGTGCTGCAGATCGTCGCCGAGGGCGACGCGGTCGCGGCCAATCTGCGCAGCTTCTACCGCAAGCGCGCGAACGACCGCATCGTCGCCGTCGACATGGCGGTTTTCTTCACGTTTCGGCAGGGAAAGGTGGCGAAAATACGCGAAATCATCGATTCCTACGATCTGGTGCAGCAGGTGCTGGAGCGCGAGATCGGCCCGCTGATCACAGGCGAGCGCGTCGCGGGGGCGTGAGCGCGCCCGTTGAACCTTTCCGCCGCCTTCCAAGACCCACCACGTGGCGTGTTGCGCGCCTTGAGGGGCGAAGTCGGGTCGATGAAAGTCGCGTTGCTGGCCGCTTTGGGCTTGTTTCTGGGAACGCTGGCCGGTGCGGCGCTGGGCGTCGGCTTCGGGCTCGCCTGGGTCGAATTCTTCAAAACCACGAATTTTGAAGGCTATAGCGGCATGCTGGTGGTCTTCACCTTCATGCCGCTGGGGGCCGCGATCGGCGGAATCAGCGGCGCGCTGCTGTTCGGCTATCTGGCCGCCCGCGACCAGGCCATTCCGATCGAGCGGGGACGTGCCGGCCTCGCGGACCGGTAAAATTACGGGCCTTTGTTGCGGATTTCACATTTCCGCATCAATTGTGCATTGCAAAAACGTGAATTGCATTTTGGCGAAACCGGCCTATTTGTTTGCGTACGAATGAATTCGACGCGACCCCACGCCCTACTGTGCATGGGGTTGTTTTTTTCGTTTTTGACCAGCCAGTTTCAGGGACGACCCAGATGACAGAGCACAGCCTCTGGCGTTTCTCGCGCGCTTTGCACCGCGCGATCAACGACCGGCATTTTGAGGATATCGAGAGCCTGATCGACGAGGACGTCGACTGGGCGCTGTACGGCCCGATCGACATGTTTCCGTTCCTCGGCGCCCGCTCCGGCAAAGCCGCCGTGCTCGAGGTGATCCGCCAGATCGCCGACAACTTCAGAGTTCGCCGCTTCGACCGCGAGAGCATCATGCTCGGGGTGGATTCGGCCGCCTCCATGCTGCGCTATTCGCTCACCGCACTGGATTCCGACAAGCCGATCTCGCTGCGCGTGGCGCAGTTCGCCCAGTTCAAAGCGGGCCGCCTGACCAACATGCGCGTCTTGATCGACACCTTCGATCTGGTCGAGCAGGCGCTCGGCCGCGCCATTCATCTGCCAAAGATGACCGCGGTGGGGTGAGGGGCGGCAACGGGTCCCGCCCTCAAGGGACCGATGGCGCCGCGGCCTTCGCGAAGCATCCTGGCCTCCAGCCCCGCCGGATCGCTTCTGTTCGGGACGCAGGCCGTCGGGCGCGCGCTTGCCGCGCGGCCCGTTGGTTCGCGCGCCACAATTTCGCAACGATGGCTCCGCATCGTCACCACGGAATTGGTTGCGGGCAGGACGATGCATCACACGACCGGATTGGGCTGGGCCAGGCTGCCGATGCTGGCGGCTGCGTTCATCTTTGGCTCGGTGCTGGTGGCATCGGCGCAGACCGTGCCGACCATGCCGAATTCGCCCGCTGAGGAGGCTGACGAGGCCGAGGAAGCGCCTGCGGCTAACGTCAACGATCCCGATGTCTTGAACGGCATCGACGTCGACAAGCTCGACTGGGTCCAGCTCGGGGCGGATGCCTCCACCCTCCGCGACGAGATCGCCGCGAAGAAGCGTGCCGCCAAGGCTGCCGGCAATGACGGGCCGAACTGGTCGTCGAACGCCAATGCCAACGGCTCCTCCGCCGTGAACGTCAAGCAGTCGATCACGCCGTTCTGGGACACCCGTATCGGCGCCGACATGACGGTTGCGCGCGATCCGACCACGATGTCCGAGCTGCTGGCCCAGAAGGCCGCCAATGGCGGCAATTTGCCAACCTCCTCCGGCAGCGCCTGGGCGGCCGCGACCGCGCCGGGCGCGGGCTCGATCTGGGACAAGACCGCGGTCGAGGCCCGTGTCGATCCCGGCGCGGAGAACAGCAAGCTCGGCGCGTCGCTGACGAAGTCCGTGCCGCTGTCGAGCGAGTACGGGCTGACCCTGCAGCACGGCTACAGCGTCAACCAGCAGGGCACAACCCCGATTCCCGGCATCGCCGGCCATATCACGCGCAGCTCCGAGATCGACCAGCAGGCAAAAGTCACCATCACCGACACCGGCACCAGCTTCATCGCCGGCCAGACCCTGTCGTCATCGGACGACAAATGGCTGCGCAAGTTCGGCGCCGAGCAGAAACTCTATGACGGCGTCACCATCTCCGGCTCCGTCGGCGAGACCGCGCAGGGCACCACCAGCAAGAGCCTGACCGCAGGTTTCAAGAAGAGCTGGTGAGCTTCTTCTCACCGCGCCGGGATCGATAAAATCCGAGCAAAACGCCACGGCAAAGCCGCTGAATGGTCGATCCTTGCCGCAGCTCGGCCCCGATCCCGTCAAATTCGGACGCCCTGATGGACCTCACACACATCGTCGTGCGGGGGACACTCGCGCAAGCGAACAGGGGAACAACGATGAACGCCATTCGTCCGGAAAAAGTCGAGAATGCCGAGACCGAGCCGGTCGATACCAATCTCGCCGCAGTAACGGAAGTCGAAGCCGGCATCCGCGATTTCGTGCGCAACGACATCGCCTATCTGCGCCGGCCCGCGGCCGGCAGCGAACCCGCGCTCGACCCGAATGCGGAAGCCACCGTCACCAACGTCAACTCGCTGATCCAGCGCGTCGCCGGCACCTCGCTCGCCGAGATCGAGAATTTGATCTCCGAGCTCGAGAGCCTGCGCGACCTGCTGCATGCGGAAGGCCAGCGCGTCCAGCGCGAGATCTCCGGCTACGCCCAGCTCAGCCAGGCCGCGATGAAGTCCACCCGCATGATCGCCGACAACGTCGCGCAGTGGAAACGCGCCGCCGACGGCCTGCGCAATAGCTGATCGCCAGGCTGATCGTTTGGCCGCCGCGCTCGGCAAGAGCGCGGCGGTTTTGTTTTG
>NZ_PPPT01000271.1 GCF_006483445.1 Bradyrhizobium guangdongense
GCCGCCGAGCACGGCGAGCACGCCGACGACCATGATGATGAGCTTGAGCTTGTTCTTCGGCGGGGCGGCTTCCGCGCCGTCGGCGGCTGCTGCGCCTTCTTCGTTCTCTGCCATGACCGCCGCGCTCGCTCTCTAATATAAAGTGTTTGAGCCCGATGCCTGCTGGCAGCCTGCGACGCGATACAGATGCCCCAGCGCAACCCGCGCTCCCCTCGTGCAAACGCTACGGTAATCATGGTTAACAGAACCTTTCGATCGCCCTCCCACTAGGAAAAATCTGCCGGGCAAACATGGTCAACAGAACCTTTCTGCCGGCTCTCCGCGACCGCGTTGAACAACCAAACATATGAAAAACAAAGACTTTCCGGGTTGGCACGGCTTTCGCTGAGAGAGGGCCGAGACCGGATGGTTTGGGAGAGCCCGAAGGTCTCATCGACGGGTCGGCCAAGACGCTTGGGAGAGCGGCGCGGAAGACTCAATTGAAGGGGAGATCGACCGATGCAGAACGCGCTTCTGATCGGATTAGCACGGCAGATGACGTTGGAGCGGCAGATGGACACCATCGCCAACAACGTCGCCAATGCCAACACCACCGGCTTCAAGGCCGACCGCTCGCTGTTTGAGGAGTATCTCAACTCCGGCGCGCGCGAGGACAATTTCATCGGCTCCGACCGCCGGGTCTCCTATGTGCAGGACCGCGGCACCTTCCGCGACGTCAGCCAGGGCCCGATGGAACAGACCAAGGCTCCGCTGGACGTCGCCATCAGCGGCGACGCCTATTTCGCGGTGCAGACCCCCGGCGGCGAGCGCTACACCCGCGACGGCAAGTTCGGGATGAACAATGTCGGCCAGCTCGTGACTTCGGACGGCAACCCGGTCCTCGGCAATGCCGGCCCGATCACGTTCCAGCCGACCGACCACGACATCAACATCGCACCCGACGGCACGGTGACGGTGCTGGAAGGCTCCGGCAAGACTGACTCGATCCGCGGCAAGATCCGCCTCGTCGCCTTCGACAACCCGCAGCGGCTGGAAAAGATCGGCTTCAATCTCTACGGCACCGGCCGCGCCGCC
>NZ_PPPT01000272.1 GCF_006483445.1 Bradyrhizobium guangdongense
CCTGCCGCACACGGATATCGTCGAGCGGCTTTGCCGTGATGTTGAGATTGAGATTGGCAAGCTCGCCGGGCTCGAATACGTCGACGACCGAGTTCGGCAATGCGCGGATGCGGTTGATCCAGGCCTGGTCCTGCTTGCCGTAGATCAGATCGATTTCGCCGTTCTGGAAGGCAAGGTCGCGTGAGGAATCGGAGGGGATGTAGCGATAGCTCACTTTCTCGAGTTTCGGCTTACCTCTGAAATACCCGTCGAAGGCTGCAAGCTCGAGCGACTGGTTCGGGGTGTCGGAGACAAACGCGAAGGGCCCAGTGCCGACCGGGTTGCGCGTGAAGTCCGCGCCGTATTTCTCGACTGCTTTGCGGCTGACGATATAGCCACCGGAATAGTTGGTGACCAGCCCGAGCAGGCTCGGCACTTGCCGCGTCAGGACGATGTGGACCGTGTAGGGATCCGCTGCCTCGATGGTCTTGAACGCGGCGAAGTCGGCGGAGAAGGCCGACGTCTTGGCGTCACTTGCTCTCTTCAGGCTGAAGACGACGTCATCTGCGCTCAACTCGCCAAAGTCGCCGTGGAATTTTACGCCGCGACGCAGGTGGAACGTCCAGTCGAGCTTGTCGGAGCTCGATTCCCATTTTTCCGCGAGATCCGGCTCGATCTGCTTGGGATCCATCGTCCCCGGCTTGAAGCGCACGAGGCCGTTGTAGATCCATGCCACCACGGTGCGGTCGATCGTGCTGACCGCCCGGTGAGGGTCGAGCTGGCCGACATCCTGGGCGGCCATGCCGACCCTCAGATCGGTCCTTGGCGCTGCCGAAGCGGGTATCGCAAGGAGGGTGGCGGCCGCGAGTGCCGCACTAAGCGTGATGCGAAGCGTCATGTCTCTGTCCCTGCTGGTTGAATGATTGATCCGCTGCAAAACGATCGATCCGGAACGGCTCGAGCGGGACGTCCGTCTGTCCGTCGAGGACGAGCTCGCTCATGATGGCGCCGATGGCCGGGCCGAGCTGGAAGCCGTGACCGGAGAATCCAAAAGCATGAAACAGGCCAGGCGTCGTGCGGCTCGGTCCGATGACCGGGATATCGTCAGGCGTTTCGCCGTCGATGCCGGTCCAGCTGCGGATCACCTGCACGCCTGCGAGTCGTGGCACGAGCTGCAGCGCCCTCGCCATGACGACATAGCTTGCCTCGGGTGACGGCCGTGACGATGGAATAGCCGGATCGGAGTGCCCGCGGCCGCCGCCGAAAATCACATTGCCGCGCCGGATCTGACGCAGGTAGACGTCGCCACCGACCACGCCCAGATTGGGCGTGATGAAGTAGGGCAGGGGCTCGGACACGAGCATGTTGGGATTGAGCGGGGAGACCGGCACCGGCTCACCGAAGGCCTTGGCGACTGCACCGCCCCAGTAGCCGGCCGTGTTGACGAGATATCGGGCGCGGAATTCGCGCTCGCCCGATGTCACGATGAACTGAGTGCCGTCATGGGCCAGCTTGCCGACCGGTGAGAACTCGCGGATATCGGCGCCGGCATCGCGCGCGGCGCGCGCC
>NZ_PPPT01000273.1 GCF_006483445.1 Bradyrhizobium guangdongense
GTAAAGAGCCTTTTGCTCGGCTCGGCGGCGGGTCTGATCGCCGTCGGCGGAGCGCAGGCGGCCGATCTTCCCGTGAAGGCCAAGGCGGTCGAATACGTGAAGATCTGCTCGCTGTACGGTGCCGGATTCTACTACATGCCGGGCACTGACACCTGCATCAAGTTCGGCGGCTACCTGCGTGCCGACACGGTTCTCGGCGGCGCCGGTGACTATGGTTTCCGTGCAAGCGCGAACGCTGGTTCGAACAACCGCCTGACCAACTACTACTACAGCCGCGCTCGTATGGACTTCACCGTCGATACGCGTACCGCGACTGAGTACGGCGTGGTTCGTACCTATGCCGATATGATCTTCACCTGGGATACCCAGTCGGTCGTCGGCAGCAACCCGTCCGCGAATCCGAACGTGCTCGGCGGTTCCGCCACGCTCGGCCTCTACCATGCGTTCATCCAGTTCGCTGGCTTCACCTTCGGCCGCACCGTCTCGATCTTCGACGCACCGTGGCAGAGCTATCCGGCTGGCGGTCCCGATACCATTCCGGGCGGCTCGAACAACGTCACCGGTATCAATCAGGTCACCTACACGGCTGACTTCGGTCAGGGCATCACCGGTTCGGTGTCGTTGCAGGACATGACCACCGCGGCGTCGGGCCAAGGCAATCTGTGGAACCTGGCGGGCGCAACCGCGGCCGGCACTGTCACGGGTGTCTATGGCACCAACGATTGGGGTGGCACGCGTTCGCCCGACATCGTCGGCCAGATCCGCGTCGACCAGGCCTGGGGTCTTGCCCAGTTCTCGGTTGTCGCGCATGAAATGCACACCGCCTACTACGGCGCCACGGAACCCACCGGTCACCCCAGCGACAAGTGGGGCTGGGCTGTGCAGGGTGCCTTGTCGATCAAGAACATCCCGACTGGTGCGGGTGACTCGATCAACTTGCAGGCCGTCTATACCGATGGTGCAAGCCGCTACAACTTCCAGAGCCTGTTCCCGCAAGCCTTCTTCATGTTCAGCGGCACGGGCGCGGTTGGCGCCTACCAGAGCACCGGTTTCGCCGGTATTGCTGACGGTGTCTTCACTCCTGGCACCGGAATCGAGTCCGTCAAGACCTGGGGTCTCCGTGGTGGCTATACCCACAACTGGAGCCCGAACTGGACGACCGGCATCTACGGCGGTTACGCTCAGCTGCAGTACGGTACCGCAGGTAAGGCAGGCATCTGCGCCAATAACCTGGTTCTGATCGGCATGGCCCTCGCGAACTGCAACCCGGACTTCAACTTCGGGGTTGTCGGTATCAACACGGTCTGGACCCCGGTCAAGGGCCTGGCCTTCACTGCGGACCTGAGCTACTCGCGTCTGGACCAGAAGTATTCTGGCCTGATCGCAAGCCCGGGCATTGCGACCGCCGCCAAGCCGGCCGCAGTGTATGAGATGAAGGATCAGGACTCGCTCCAGCTCCTGCTCCGCGCTCAGCGCAACTTCTAAGTTCGATCTACAGATCGATCTGAGAGCCCCGGCGGGAAACCGCCGGGGTTTTTTCTTTTTTGGGGCCGAGGCCGAGGTCAAGGCGCGCCTTGCGAAGGTGCCTTGCACGCGGGCCCGGAGATATGGCTTCTATCCGGGGACGGCCCGCGGGGAGCGGTGTGAAATCCCGGCACAGGCGCTGTACTTTCATTCTCCTCGAGAGCAAGCGGTGCTGCCGTTGTTCTCTCCCGCGAAGGCGGCTAGAGCTTCGCACCGGTGCCCCAAAGCACGCCAAATCGGGATCCAGGAGCCCAAGCGGATGTCCCAGCAGAGCCCCAACAAGGGAGCGTCGGTTCACTCGGCTGTTCTGGACCAGGCGATTGCTGCGCACCGTTCGGGCAATATGTCGGAAGCGGAGCGGGCCTACACCACCATCCTCAGGGGAAGCAAAACGCATCCCGTCGCGCTCCACATGCTGGGGCTGTTGCACGCCCAGCGCGGCAATTTCGCGGATGCCGAGCCGCTGCTCAAGAAGGCCGCCCGGGTCAATCCCGGCGATCCCCATGTTCTCTTCAACTATGCCAACGTGCTGCGTGCATTGGGCAAAGCCGATGATGCGCTCGCCTGGCTTTCGAAAACGATTGCCCTATCGCCGAACTTCGCCGATGCGCATCTCAATCGCGGCGCGATCCTGATTGCACGGCGGGAGCTTCGCGAAGCCATCGCGGAATTTGATCGCGCCATTGCGATCGCGCCCTCGAGCGCCGCGTTCGCGAACCGAGGCAGCGCGTACCAGCAGCTTGGTCAGCTCGATGAAGCGCACGACAGTTACACAAGAGCCGTCGAGCTCGCACCGTCGAATCCAGAGTACCATTTCGCCTTGTCAGAGGTCCTTGTCCAAATTGGCCGACACGACGAAGCGATCGGCGCGCTCGAACGAACCGTCGCTCTGGACAGGGCCTTCCCGTTTGCGTTGAGCAAGCTGGTTGCCGCCAAACGGACGCGCGCCGACTGGCGCGGTTTCGAACGTGAGCAGGCCGCCCTGGACGAGGCCGTCGGATCCGGCGTGCCGGTCGATCCCTTCACGTTCTTTCATGCCTCCTCGTCTCCCGCACTCCAATTGACCTGTGCGAGGACATATGTCGCAAACGTCGCCCCGGAACGAGGAGGCGTGATACCGAGGACGCCGTCACCGCATTCCCGGCTGCGGGTCGCGTATCTGTCCGCCGATTTTCGCAACCACGCCACAGCAAATTTGATGGCCGGACTTTTCGAAGCGCACGACCGCACGCGTTTCGACGTCAGCGCCATCTCCTACGAACCGGATGACCGCAGCGAGATGCGCAACCGCTTGAAGGCGGCATTCGAACGCTTCGAGGACGTGAGCCAACTGGCTGACGAGGACGTGGTCAAGCTGATACGCCAGCTCGACATTGAGGTCCTCGTCGATCTCGGAGGCTTCACCGCCGGTGCGCGACCGAAAATCCTCGCGCGCCGGGCGGCCCCCATCCAGGTCAACTATCTCGGCTTTCCCGGCACGATGGGCGCGTCCTATATCGACTACATCGTTGCCGATCGGATCGTGATCCCCGAGGAGGAGCAGAAATATTACACCGAGAAGGTGATCTATCTCCCCGACAGCTACCAGGCGACCGACGCAAAGCGGCCTATCCCCTCAATCGCACCGGCCCGGAGCGAGGTTGGGCTGGCGGACGACGCGTTCGTGTACTGCGCGTTCAACCGAGCGTCGAAGATCACGCCCCCGCTGTTCGATATCTGGATGAGGCTGCTGACCAAGACTGCCGGCAGCGTCCTTTGGCTGCTTGATGGGGACCCGATCGCCAGGGAGAACCTGAAGCGAGAAGCCGTAGTGCGCGGCATCGCCGCCGAGAGGCTCGTATTTGCCCCGCACGTCTCTGCTGGGGAGCACCTGGCGCGCCACCGGCTCGCCGATCTGTACCTGGACACATTACCTTACAATGCCCATACCGCGGCCAGCGACGCGCTTTGGGCTGGCTTGCCGGTCGTGACCTGCCTCGGTACCGCCTTTGCGGGACGTGTTGCAGCCAGTCTCCTGAATGCGGTCGGCCTTCCAGAGCTGGTGACGCGTTCGCTGGACGAATATGAGAGCTTGGCGCTTCGGCTTGCGCACGATTCCGAACTTCGGGCCGCCCTGAAGAGCAGGCTGGCGTCGCATCGGACCACCTGGCCCCTGTTCGATACGGCCCGCATGACGCGACACGTCGAAAAGGCTTTTGATGAAATGTGGCGCCGGCATTGTGCCGGCGAAGCGCCGGCGTCGTTTGCCGTCTAATTCCCGTGATGAGGTCGCCTTGGCGCGACGCCTAATGTCATTCCTTCAATGGGCTTCACCGCAATGAGTAACAACGAACCGGACCTTCTGCGCGACCTCATCCAGCCGGCACGGCTGACCTCGGTGGTTGATGTCGGGGCCAATCCGATCGACGGTGAGCCGCCCTACAAGGCGATGCTGCAGCGAAGACTTTGCAGCGTCGTTGGCTTTGAACCGCAGGACGAGGCGCTTGCGGCGCTCAATGCCCGCAAAAGCGACCTCGAGAGCTACTATCACTACGTCGTCGGCAACGGGCACAAGGCAAAGCTGCGTCTCTGCCGACTGCCGGGAATGACGAGCCTGCTGGTCCCGGATCAGAATGCGCTCTCGCATTTCGCGAAATTTGCCGAATGGGGCAGCGTGGTCAGCGAACATCCGGTCCAGACCCGCCGGCTCGACGATATCTTGGAAATCCGGGATCTGGATCTCCTGAAGATCGACGTCCAGGGTTCGGAACTGGCCGTCTTCGGAAGCGGGCGCCAAAAGCTAAAGCAGGCGGTTGCCATCCAAACGGAGGTCTCGTTTCTCTGTCTCTACAAGGAGCAGCCGACATTCGGCGATATCGATGTCGAGTTGCGCAAGCAGGGGTTCGTTCCCCACGCCTTCACGGACGTCAAACAGCGTATGATCGCACCCTTGAGCGATCCGTCCAATCCTCATGCGACCATGAATCAGTTGCTGGAGGCCGACATCGTCTATGTCCGAAACTTCATGCGGCCGGCCGACATGACGGTCGAGCAACTCAAGCATCTGGCGATGATCGCTCATCATTGCTACCGCTCGTTCGACCTTGCTGCGAACTGCGTTCACCACCTGATTGCGCGCAAGGCGATCCCCGATCGGTCGGTCCAGGACTACATGGCGTCGATCCAGCTTCCGCAGCGCTGAATTGATTGGGCCGTGATTCTGGCCATCCTGTCGTGATGACTTTTTCGTGCCGCAGCCCTGGATGCTCCGGATCCGGGCGGAACGGGATATACTGTGGCGCGACCGGTCGGTTATCGCCAAGGAGGATACGATGCGAACGCTTTACATGGTGGTAGCCCTCGTCGCGACGACGCTCGCCATCGCGCCGGCGAAGGCCCAACGCTATGGTTCCAATGCCCCCGTGTGTCTGCAGAAGTGGGAATGGGGTGGCAGCAGCTCGATCTATTGCGCCTATGCGTCCTTTGAACAGTGCAGGGCGTCGGCGATGGGGCTTTCAGCGATGTGCGTGGCCAATCCCTATTTTTCGCAGGGTAGTCCACGCGACCGCGCGGCAATGCCTGGCGGCCGGGACTCCTGGGTCCGGTGATCGAGGGTTTGCGCTTCGCGGGAAGCCTTGCTGAGCGCACAATGCGCCGTTGGTAAGTTCGCCCGCTATTCCACGCTGCCGGCGCCGCGATGCAGATCGGCCTCGATCTGCAGCTTCGTGCCGCCGCCGAAGCGGGCGCGATAAACCTGCAAATTCTCCATGATCCGCTGCACGTAATTGCGCGTCTCCGAGAACGGGATCAGCTCGACCCAGTCCACGGCGTCGACCTTGGGATCGCGCGGATCGCCATAGCGATCGATCCACTTCTTCACGCTGCCGCGCCCGGCATTATAGGCGGCAAAGGTCATGATGTAGGAGCCGCGGTAATCCTCGAGCAGTCCGCCGAGTTCGGCCGAGCCGAGGGTCGCGTTGTAGACCGAATCATTCTTCAGCCGGGACAGGTCGTAGGTCGCGCCGTGGCGCTTGCAGACGTAGCGCGCCGCGTCCGGCGTCACCTGCATCAGCCCGTAGGCCTGCGCCGGCGACACCACGGCCGGATTGAACGCGCTCTCCTGCCGGGCGATCGCGTAGACGATGCTGCGCTCGACCTCGGGCCCGATCGGCGTGAAGTTCGGGATGCCGTTGACCGGGTAGGCGTAGTGATCGAAGGGCAGGCCGCGGTTGAGCGCGGCC
>NZ_PPPT01000274.1 GCF_006483445.1 Bradyrhizobium guangdongense
TATTCGTCGGCGATCTCGTAACGGTCGTCATGCCCGGTCTGCTTCTCCTTGCCGGCGCCGCGCGCGGCGCTGTCGAGATAGCCGGTGACGACGTTCCAGCCGATACGTCCCTCGGTGAGATGGTCGAGCGTCGACATCCGCCGTGCGAACGGGTAGGGCGGCTCGTAGGAGAGGTTTGAGGTGACGCCAAAACCGAGATTCTTCGTGACTGCCGCCATCGCCGAAAGCAGGAGCAACGGCTCGTTCGACGGCGTCTGCGCTGCATTGCGCAACGCAGCGTCTGGGCTGCTGCCATAGACATCGTAGACGCCGAGCACATCGGCGAGGAACAGCCCGTCGAAACGGCCGCGTTCCAGCGTTTTGGCGAGATCGATCCAATAGGGCAGGCGATGATATTCGGCGGTGCGGTCGCGCGGATGGGTCCACAAACCCGGTGATTGGTGCGCCACACAATTCATTGCGAAGGCGTTGAGCCTGATCTCTTTTGCCATACTGTCCCTCGGCGCCCTCAGCCCGGCGCTCTTCGAATGTTAAACGTCGCGCGAAACTTGGCGAAGTTCTTGCATTAAACCAGCCCTTGGCAAAAGCCAATTCGCTACCCCCGTCCACTTTTGCAAGTCCGCGCACCGCGTCAGGCTTGCTCCAGACCAGAGCCCTGCTAAAGAAAGCAATGACCAGAGCCGACGCCATCGCCCGCGCCCGCCACGACATCACGTCCGGCGCCTTTCTCACCGAGCTCGACCGCCGCGTCGCCTTCAAGACCGAGAGCCAGAATGCCTCGCGTGGCGCCGAGCTGCGCGCCTATCTGGAACAGGAGATGCAGCCGGCATTCGCCGCGCTCGACTTCGAAAGCCGGCTGGTGGAATCCCCCAGCGGCAAGGCGCCGTTCCTCATTGCCGAACATCATGAAAGCGCTGTTGCGCCGACCGTGCTGATCTACGGCCATGGCGATGTCGTCGATGGCATGGAAGGCGAGTGGCGCGATAACCGCGATCCCTGGCACACGACGATCGCGGGCGCGCGCGTCTATGGCCGCGGCACCGCCGACAACAAGGGCCAGCACAGCATCAACATGGCCGCGCTCCGCGCCGTGCGCGAGGTCCGAGGCGGCAAGCTCGGCTTCA
>NZ_PPPT01000275.1 GCF_006483445.1 Bradyrhizobium guangdongense
TGCGGCGGCCAGACCTGGACGCGCGTGAACTGAGCGGGCCCGTTTAGGCCATCGCCTCGATCACGTGGGCCTGGATCTTGGCTGAGATCTCGCCCTCGCCATGTCGCGCGATGATCACCTTTGTCGCGTGAGCGGTCGCAGCCTCCAGCGCGTCCGCGCGCCGCGCCTCGATCTCGCCGCGCAGCGGCGTGCCCTGGCAGTAGGCGGTCGCGGCAAGCTGCGGAGAGATGGCCTGATTGAGATCAGACCGCGTTTCGATCGTCACGCCTGAAAAGCCTGCGGCCAGCACGTCGCGGCGGATTTTTGCGGTATCGTGATAGCCATGCGGCGTGCGCGCGAGGAAGCGCGGCGGATCGTCCGGGAAGAACTCGGCCATTGCGTCGGTGACATCTGCTGCAATGACGTTGTCCTCGATCCTGTCCCAGACGTTGAAGATGAAAACGCCGTTCGGCCTCAGCACGCGTCGTGTCTCCTGATAGCCCTTGACGCGATCCGGAAAGAACATCGCGCCGAACTGGCAGCAGATGAGGTCGAATGAGCCATCCGGAAACGGCAGCGCCAGCGCATCCGCCTGGCGCCAGGTCAGGCGCGCATCGTCGCCTTGCCGTTGCCGCGCATGGTCGAGCATGGGCTGATTGAGATCGGTCACCACGTAAGTGGCATCAGGTGAAAGAACGGCCGCGACCGCGCGCGTGACCGCGCCGCTTCCCGCCGCTGTCTCCAGCACGGCCTTGGGCGTGCGCGCGGCAACGCGACGCGCCATGTCGTCGGCATAGCCCTGGAAGATCAGGGGGACCATGTAGCGGTCGTAGTTTTCCGGCACCGAGCCGGCGAACACCTTGTCGGACTCAGGCATCGACGCTTCCCTTTGCGAACAAGCCCATCAGGATGCACGCAACAGGGCATGGCGGCAGCGCCTTGTCACGTTGCGCTGCACAGAATGCGGCCAAGCGTGCGCCATGTCACGCCCATGGAACCGGCGTGACAGTCCTCACATCGGCCCGATCCGTCCCATGGCAAGTTCCCCTCACGTTCAACCCATAGGGGCGAGCCATGAATTATTTTCGCAAAGGCCTTTTGATCAGCCTTCTTCTCATTGCCCTGCCGGTCGTGCAGGCGCGCGCGGCGACCACAAGCTTTGACGGCGCCTGGAATGTCCGGATCGCCTCGTCGAGCGAAGCTTGCGGCAACGGCGCAACCGTCTCGATCGGCATCAGCAACGGTCAGGTCGCTTCCAACGGCGCCGCGATGTCGGCCTCCGGCCGCGTCGCCGACGCCGGCAGCATCAACGTCACGCTCAGCAGCGGCATCAAGCGCGCCGTCGGTTTTGGCCGCCTGTCCGGCACGTCCGGTTCGGGCACGTGGAAGGGCCCGATGTGCTCGGGCACCTGGACCGCGGAGAAGATGTAATCTCTCGTGTCCCGGACGCGGTGCGGCATGAAATGCCGCTCCGCCGAGCCGGGACCCAGCTTGTGTGTAGGCCCCGGATCTGCAGCGCACCGCTTCGCGTTGCGCAGCGTCCGGGTACGAGACTTAGCCCACCGGCGCGGAGTAGTCCGCGTCGCTCACGGGCTCCAGCCACGTGGAATAGACACCGTCGAGCGCCTCCTGCATGGCGATGTGGCACATGCTGTTGTTCGGGGTGGCACCGTGCCAGTGCACCTCGCCCGGCGGAATCCAGACGGTGTCGCCGGGCCGGATTTCCCGCACGGGCCCGCCCTTTTGCTGCACGCGGCCGACGCCTGAGATCACGTAGAGCGTCTGCCCGAGCGGATGGTGGTGCCAGTTGGTGCGCGCGCCGGGCTCGAAGGTGACGCGCGAGCAGTTGAGCCGCGCCGGCGCGGGCGCCATGATGACGGGGTCCTGCAACACGGTGCCCGTAAAATGTTCCTTGGGCGCGCGGCGGGTCGGCCGCGAGCCTGCGACGGTGATCTCCATGTGTATCCTCGCTTCCTGTTACTTCTTGCTGGCCGCGTAGCGCGCCTTGGTCTCGGCGTTCATGGGATAGAGGCCCGGCAGCACCGCGCCATTGTTCACCTCGTTGACGATCCAGGCTTCCATCCGCTCCTGCTCGACGCCCTCGTTGAGCACGTGGTCGAGCATCGCCTGCGGGATCAGCACGCAGCCGTCCTGGTCGGCCACGACGATGTCGTTCGGAAACACCGCGACGCCGCCGCAGCCGATCGGCTCGCCCCAGCCGACGAAAGTGAGGCCCGCGACCGAAGGCGGCGCGGCATAGCCGTCGCACCAGACCGGAAGATTGGTGCCGAGCACGCCCTCGAGATCACGCACCACGCCGTCGGTGACGAGTGCAGTCACGCCACGCTTGACCATGCGCGCGCAGAGGATGTCGCCAAAGATGCCGGCATCGGTGATGCCCATGGCGTCGACCACCGCGATGCAGCCCTCGGGCATCGCCTCGATCGCGGTGCGGGTCGAGATCGGCGACGACCAGGATTCCGGCGTCGCCAGATCCTCGCGCGCCGGCACGAAGCGCAGCGTGAAGGCCGGCCCGACCAGGCGCGGCAGCCCCGGCTTCAGCGGGCGCGCGCCGCGCATCCAGACGTTCCGCAGGCCTTTCTTGAGCAGGACCGTGGTGATGGTGGCTGTCGTGATGCCGGCGAGGGTCTTTCGGGCTTCGGGTGAGAGCGACATGGAAGAGGACGAGCTCCGGATGGGCGGTGAAGTGAGCGCGCATCTTGCGAGGCGCAGCCTTGCCGTCAAGAGCCAAAACCGAAGTGCTGCAAGGCGTTTATGCGATGCGATAACAAGGCTTTATCGTCCTGCCTTGGATTAATTTATTGGACTTGGATGCGCATTTACGCGAAGCAAAGGGACCTTCGCGCGAAACGCGGGATTCCACCCGCAATTCCAGAAAAGGCGGATTCCGACAGGCTATGGCCGCGACGTTTTCACCGCCCCGCCTTCTGCCGAGTGGCGACAGTGCCATGACGGTCGAGTACAGCCGCAGCATCGACGATGATGCCAACCAGGCGGTGCTGGCGCTGGACCGTGCACTCACCGACGCTGACATCGACGGCGTCACCGAGTCCGTGCCGACCTACCGTTCCCTGCTCGTGCATTACGACCCCGGCAAGATCGGCTACGACGCGCTCGGCGAAAAGCTGCTCGCGCTCGCAAGCCAGCCTGCGCCGCCGACTGCGAAAACGCGGCGATGGCGCGTGCCCGTGGCTTATGGTGGCGAGCACGGCATCGATCTCGAGGATGTTGCGAAAGCGCTCAACACCACGCCCGACGACATCGTGGCCCGCCACGTCGCGGGCGACTATCGCGTGGCCATGATCGGCTTCACGCCGGGCTGGTCCTACCTCAGCGGGCTCGACAAATCGCTGCAGATGTCGCGCCGGCAAAATCCGCGGCTCTTGACGCCGGCCGGCACGATCGCGATCGGCGGCATCCAGACCGGCATCCAGTGCCTTGCAGGTCCGAGCGGCTGGCATCTTCTGGGCCGCACGGCCGTGCGCACCTACCAGCTTCACCGGAATCCGATCTTTTTGACCGAACCCGGTGATCGCGTGACGTTTTTCGCAGTCGATCACAAGACCTTTGCGGAGCAGGACAAGGCCGCCGAGGCCGGCGAGATCATTGCCGAGCAGGTTAGCGCATGAGCCGGCTGATCGTCGCCAGCATCGGGCCTGCAAGCTCCGTCCAGGATGGCGGCCGGCCGGGCTCACAGCGCTATGGCCTGACGCCGAGCGGCGCGATGGACCGGCTGGCGCTGGCGGCCGCCAACTGCCTCGTCGGCAACGCGCTGTTTGCCGCGGGCATCGAGATCGGCCCGTTCGGCGCCTCCTTCACTGCGCGTGACGGCGCCGTGCGTGTGGCCATTGCCGGCGCGCCGCGCAATGCCGACATCGGCGGACGTCCCGCCGCATTCGAAAGCTCGGTGACGCTGAAAGACGGCGAGACGCTGACACTCGGCTTCGCGCGCGGCGGTGCCTTCAGCTATCTCGCGATCGAAGGCGCTATCAAGGGCGAGGCCGTGTTCGGCAGCCTCGCCGTGAATGCCCGCGCCGGTCTCGGCAGCCCCTACCCGCGCCCGCTGCAGGCGGGCGATGAGTTTGCCGTCGATGCCGCAAGCGGCGCGCCGGAGCGGCGCATCGAATTGCCGAAGGCCGTAAGCGGACCGATCCGCGTCGTGCTGGGCCCGCAGGACGACGAGTTCGACGATGAGAACAAGGCGCTGTTCCTCAACAGCGACTGGAAGATCTCGGCGACGTCGGATCGGATGGGCTACCGGCTCGAAGGCCCCGCCATAAAACATCTGCACGGCCACAATATCGTCTCCGACGGCACCGTGAACGGCAGCATCCAGGTGCCCGGCAACGGCGCGCCGATCGTGCTGATGATGGATCGCGGAACCTCAGGCGGCTATCCGAAGATCGCAACCGTGATCACATCCGATTTCGGCCGCTTCGCGCAGACTTCGGCGGGAACGCCGTTCCGCTTCAAGGCCATCAGCATGGCCGAGGCTCAGGACGAGGCGCGCAGGTTCGCAGGCCTCTTGCGCAGCCTCCCCGACCGGCTGCGGTCGAGCGACACCGTCGCACTCAACATCGAAGCCCTGCAGGATGCTAATGTCGCGGGACATGCGGTCAACGCCATCGACGCCGCGACATGGCACGGCCACGCATCAGGCGAGATAGCGGAGGACAGCCCATGAAGACGATCGATCTCAATTGCGACCTCGGCGAAGGATTTGGCGCCTGGCAGATGGGCAATGACGAGGCGATGCTCGAGCTCGCAACGTCGGTCAACGTCGCCTGCGGCTTCCATGCCGGCGACCCCGACATCATGCGGCGAACGGTGGAGCTTGCGAAGGCGCGCGGCGTGTCGATCGGTGCCCACCCCGGCTATAACGATTTGCGCGGATTTGGCCGCCACCCGATCCTCGGCCTGAAAGCCTCCGAGATCGAGAACCTCGTCGCCTATCAGATCGGTGCGCTGCAGGCGATTGCGACTGCGGCCGGCCACAAGGTCACGCATGTGAAGGCGCATGGCGCGCTGTCGAACGTCGCCTGCGAGGACGACATGACGGCAAAGGCGATCGCGGCCGGCATCAGGGCGGTCGACCCAAATCTGATCTTCGTGGTACTCGCCAATTCAAAGCTGGTGAAGGCCGGAGAAGATGCAAACCTGCCGATGGTGCACGAGGTGTTTGCCGACCGCGCCTATGAGGATGACGGCAATCTGGTTTCGCGCAAGAAGCCCGGCGCCGTCTTGCACGACGCCAAGGCGATTGCCGATCGCGTCGTGCGCATGGTGCAGGATGGCGCCGTGGTCTCGGTCACCGGCAAGGTCATCAAGATGCGCACCGACACGGTCTGCATCCATGGCGACACGCCCGGCGCGGTGGAAATCGCGCGCAATTTGCGCGACGCGCTCAAGGCCAGCGGCATCCAGGTCGCGCCGTTCAAGCGTGCGGCCTGATCCCCGATGGCGCGCGAGCACGTGGCGGCGGCCGGGCAGATCAAGCTCGTCCTGTTCGACATGGACAACGTGCTTTGCCATTACAACCGACAGGCGCGTGCGGCGTATCTCGCCCGGATAGCGGGGTCTTCGCCCGATCAGGTCTATGAGGCGATCTGGGGAAGCGGGTTCGAATTCCTCGGCGACAATGGCGCACTCGATGCCGCCGATTACCTGCGCGGCTTTGGCGAGCGGCTGAACTACCCACTATCGCTGGATGAATGGCTGGCGGCGCGACGCCACGCCATGCCTCCGGATATGGCGGTCCTCGAGATTGTCGGCAATCTCGCCGGATCTGTGAACGTTGCCGTTCTGACCAACAACACGACGCTCGTCGCCGATCACATCGACGTTCTGTTCCCGGAATTGCGCCCTCTCTTCGGCGCCAAGATATTTGCAGCGGCGCGGTTCAAGGTCGCCAAGCCCAACCCTGACTGCTACCGCCTCTGTCTCCGGGAATTGCAGGTTCCGCCTGCCGCCGTCCTGTTTGTCGACGACCATCCGGCCAATGTCACCGGCGCACGCGACGCGGGCCTGTTTGCGCATCACCATACGACAGCCGAGGCGCTCAGGCAGGCTCTCGTCGCGCACGGAATCCTCAGCGCCTAACGACCGCCGCGAGGCCTACCCGGCCGGGAATTCTCCAGTGCTGGTCGTAACATGAGCGGCGAAGCTAAACCTGCGTCCTGCATTGTCGGAACCCCGACCCTGCCCACAGGCCTTGTTGACTTGTCCGACTTCTTTGTACAATAGTACAAGGAACATGGTACAGAAGCCCACCCGGAAGGAAACGGCGCGCAAACCGAACATGCGGGAAGCCATTCTCGCTGCCGCGGAGGAGCTGTTTTCGGTCAACGGTTTCAACGCCGTCTCGGTGCGCGACATCGCCCAGGCTGCCGGCGCCAATCCGGGCAGCGTCACCTATCATTTTGCGACCAAGGACGGCCTGCTGCTGGAGATCTACCAGCGCCATTGCGGCCCGATGAACCAGCGCCGCTCCGAGCTGCTGTCAGCGGCCCAACGCGTCCGCGATCCCCAGGACCGGCTCGAGGCGATCGTCCGCGCCTATGTGCTGCCCGCCTTCTCCTCCGGCAGCGACCTCGCCGGCGGCGGCGCCCGCTTCACGCGGCTGCGCGCGATCATGTCGGCCGAGAGCAACGACGTCGCCCGCCGCATCATCGCCCAGACCTTTGACGACACCAGCCACGCCCTGATCGACGCGATCGGCGCGTGCCTGCCAAATGTCCCGCGCACCGAGATCGTGTGGCGCAGCCATTTCCTGCTCGGCGCGCTCTATTACACGCTGGTGACACCCGATCGCGTGTCGCGCCTGTCGCGCGGCGAAGCCAACGGTGCGGACGCGGAAGACGCGATCGAACAATTGGTGCGGTCCACGGTTGCTTCGTTGCAAGCGCCCGCGCTCGACCGCCCCGCAGTGGCGCGACCGCGGCCTGCGCCGGTCACCAGGACGCCCGCCGACGCCACGCACGAGCCGCGTTGATCGAGGCAGGCCGTACAAAAAACTGAAGGAGAGGTCACGTGATCATCGACGTCCACGGACACTATACGACCGCACCCAAGGCCCTGGAAGAGTGGCGCAACCGCCAGATCGCCGGAATCAAGGACCCCTCCGTCAAGCCGAAGGCGAGCGAGCTGAATATCTCTGACGACGAGCTGCGCGACTCCATCGTCAACAACCAGCTCAAGCTGATGAAGGAGCGCGGCAGCGACCTCACCATCTTCTCGCCGCGCGCGAGCTTCATGGCCCATCACATCGGCGATTTCGAGGTGTCCTCGACCTGGGCCGCGATCTGCAACGAGCTGTGCCACCGGGTCGCAAAGCTGTTCCCGGACCACTTCATGGGCGTCGCGATGCTGCCGCAGTCGCCCGGCGTCGATCCCAAGACGTGCATTCCCGAGATCGAGAAGTGCATCAACGAGTATGGCTTCGTCGGCATCAACCTCAATCCCGATCCGTCCGGCGGTCACTGGACCTCGCCGCCGCTCTCTGATCGGCACTGGTATCCGATCTATGAGAAGATGGTCGAGCTCGACATCCCCGCGATGATCCACGTCTCGACGAGCTGCAATGCGTGCTTCCACACCACCGGCTCGCATTATCTGAACGCCGACACCACGGCGTTCATGCAGTGCCTGACGTCCGACCTGTTCAAGGATTTTCCCAAGCTGCGCTTCCTGATCCCGCATGGCGGCGGCGCCGTGCCGTATCACTGGGGCCGTTTCCGCGGGCTGGCGCAGGAAATGAAGAAGCCGCTGCTGAAGGACCACCTCCTCAACAACATCTTCTTCGACACCTGCGTCTATCACCAGCCCGGCATCGACCTGCTCACCAAGGTGATCCCGGTCGAGAACGTGCTGTTCGCCAGCGAAATGATCGGCGCGGTGCGCGGCATCGATCCGGAGACCGGATTCCACTACGACGATACCAAGCGCTACATCGAAGGCGCCAAGACGCTGACCGCGGAAGATCGCCACAAGATCTACGAAGGCAACGCCCGCCGCGTCTTCCCGCGCATCGATGCCGCGCTGAAAGCGAAGGGCAAGTAACATGAGCGCTGCGATGAACGACCTTGGAATTGTGAAGCGCAACATCGTGCGGGCCGACAAGGCGGCCGTCGAAAAACTCTCGCGCTTTGGCGTTGCGACCATCCACGAGGCGATGGGCCGCGTCGGGCTGATGCAGCCCTATATGCGGCCGATCTATTCCGGCGCGCAGATCTGCGGCACCGCCGTCACCGTGCTGCTGCAGCCTGGCGACAACTGGATGCTGCATGTCGCCGCCGAACAAATCCAGCCCGGCGACGTCGTGGTCGCGGCCTGCACGGTCGAGAACACCGACGGCTTCTTTGGCGATTTGCTCGCAACCTCCTTCCGCGCCCGCGGCGCAAAGGGCCTGATCATCGACGGCGGCGTCCGTGACGTGATGGATCTCACCGAGATGAAATTCCCTGTCTTCTCGCGCGCGATCAGTGCGCGCGGCACAGTCAAGGCGACGCTTGGCTCGGTCAACATCCCCGTCATCTGCGCCGGCGCACGGGTCAATCCGGGCGACGTGATCGTTGCCGACATGGACGGCATCGTCGTGGTTCCAGCCGCGGTCGCCCAGCAGGCGGCGGATGCGGCCGAAGCGCGCGAGAACAACGAGGCCGACAAGCGCGAAAAGCTCGCGAGCGGCGTGCTCGGGCTCGACATGTACAAGATGCGCGAGCCCCTGGCCAAAGCCGGGCTGAAATACATCGACTGAAAGCTGGACCATGGCCGCACGCGTAACTGGCATCTCCTCAATGGCGACCCGTCAGATCCTGGCGGAGCTGACCGGCGCCTATGAGAAGAAGACGGGGCATTCGGTTGCGATCGAATCCGTCGGCGGCGTCGATGCGGCCAAGCGCGTGCGCGCCGGCGAGGCGTTCGATATCGTCGTGCTCGCCGAGGATGCGTTGAAGCAGCTCGAGGCGGACGGCTTCCTGAAGCCGGGCAGCCGGGTCGGCTTCGCGAAGTCAGCCATGGCGGTCGCGATCCGCGCCAAGGCCGACCGTCCGGACCTCCGAAGCGAAGCCTCGCTCAAGTCTGCCGTGCTGGCCGCTCGCTCGATCGGCTACTCCACGGGGCCGAGCGGCGACCACCTGCTGAGCCTGCTCAAGAAATGGAACATCGATCAAGCGGTCGCCGAACGGCTGGTGAAGGCGCCTCCCGGCATCCCCGTCGGCACGCTGGTGGCGCGTGGCGAGGTCGAGCTCGGCTTCCAGCAATTGAGTGAATTCCTGGATGTGCCTGATATCGAGATCGCCGGACCCCTGCCCGCCGGCGCCCAGTCGGTCACGACCTTTGCCTGCGCGATCTGCGCCAAGGCCACCAATGAGACCGGCGCGCGCGAGCTGATCACCTATCTGGCGTCAGCGGAGGCGGAAGCGCCCAAGCGTCGCCAGGGCATGGA
Organism: Bradyrhizobium guangdongense; assembly: GCF_006483445.1. Taxonomy (GTDB): domain Bacteria; phylum Pseudomonadota; class Alphaproteobacteria; order Rhizobiales; family Xanthobacteraceae; genus Bradyrhizobium; species Bradyrhizobium guangdongense_A. Next base: position 9,446 of record NZ_PPPT01000275.1, read on the forward strand.
GCCGGCCTGAGCCGGCTTCAGGCCCAACGAAACACGAGAGAGGTAAGCGTTGATGTCGAAACCTGTGACCGGGCCGTTCGAAAAGACCCCGGGTTGGCTTGACTGGTACACCGGGCCATCAAAGCCGCGCTTCGCGGTGCCGGCGGGCGCGGTCGATGCGCATTGCCATGTGTTCGGCCCCGGCGGCGAATACCCCTACGCGCCCGAACGCAAATATACGCCGTGCGACGCATCGCGCCAGCAGCTCTACGCACTGCGTGACCATCTCGGCTTCTCGCGCAACGTCGTGGTGCAGGCGACCTGCCACGGCGCCGACAATCGCGCCATGATCGACGCGCTCGTTCATTCCGGCGGCAAGGCCCGCGGGGTTGCGACCGTCAAGCGCAGCGTCACCGATGCCGAGCTGCAGGCGATGCATGCGGCCGGCGTCCGCGGCGTGCGCTTCAACTTCGTCAAGCGCCTCGTCGACTTCACGCCGAAGGACGAGCTGAACGAGATCGCGGCGCGGATCGGCAAGCTCGGCTGGCATGTCGTGATCTACTTCGAGGCCGTGGACCTGCCCGAACTCTGGGATTTCTTCACGACCTTGCCGACCACTGTCGTGGTGGATCACATGGGCCGGCCCGACGTGTCCAAGCCGATCGACGGTCCCGAGTTCTCATTGTTCCTGAAGTTCATGCGGGAGCATCCCAACGTTTGGTCGAAGGTGAGCTGCCCGGAGCGGCTGTCGGTCGCAGGACCGCCGGCGCTCAATGGAGAACAGAATCCCTATAAAGACGTCATTCCTTTCGCACGCCGCGTGGTCGAGACCTTCCCGGACCGCGTGCTCTGGGGTACCGATTGGCCGCATCCCAATCTGAAGGGGCATATGCCTGATGACGGCCTTCTGGTCGATTTCATCCCGCATATTGCGGTCACGCCCGAATTGCAGCGCAAGCTCTTGGTCGACAATCCAATGCGGCTGTACTGGCCAGACGAATCCTAGAGAGGAGATCATCCGATGTCACTCGACAAACCCTACAAGGACATTCCCGGCACCACCATCTTCGACGCCGACATGTCGCGCCAAGGCTATCACCTCAATCAGTTCTGTATGTCGCTGATGAAGGCGGAGAATCGCACGCGCTTCAAGGCCAACGAGCGCGCTTATCTCGACGAATGGCCGATGACCGAGGAGCAGAAGCAGGCCGTGCTCGATCGCGACCTCAATCGCTGCATCGCGCTCGGCGGCAACATCTACTTCCTGGCCAAGATCGGCGCGACCGACGGCAAGAGCTTTCAGCAGATGGCCGGCAGCATGACCGGCATGACCGAAGAACAGTACCGCGACATGATGGTGAAGGGCGGCCGATCCATCGAGGGTAACCGCTACACCGGGGAGAAGAAGTAAATGGCCCACATCAGCGCAAGCGTCTACACGTCCCACATCCCCGCGGTGGGCGCGGCGATCGACCTCGGCAAGACCGGCGAGCCCTACTGGCAGCCGGTGTTCAAGGGCTACGAGTTCTCCAAGCAGTGGATGAAGGACAAGAAGCCCGACG
>NZ_PPPT01000276.1 GCF_006483445.1 Bradyrhizobium guangdongense
CCGCTTCGCCTCTCCCCGCCCGCGGGGAGAGGCGAAGCGGCACCGCGCGCCGCTACAGCGCCAGTGTCAGAAACAGGCTGTTGCGGTCCGCGACATAGCCCTCGAAGGGGTCGCAGAAGACAAAGCCGTGCGCCTGATAGAGCGCGACGGCGGGCTTGAAATAATCCCATGAGCCGGTCTCGAGGCTCAGCCGCGTCATGTTGCGGGCGCGGGCCTGATCGATGATGTGGCGGAGCATTTTTCCGGCAAAGCCGCGCCGTCGCGCGGCTTCCAGCGTGTGCATCGACTTCACCTCGCCATGATCGGGCGACAGCACCTTCAGCGCGCCGACCGCGACCAGCGTATCGCCATCCCAGCCGGTCCAGAACGCGACATTCGCCGCCCGAAGCCCGGTGAGGTCGAGCGCATGCGCGCTGCCGGGCTCGGTCTGCGCGCGCGCCGTCGTCACGTGATGGTCGAGCAGCGCGATCACGCGGGGGTCGTAGGTGTCGCCGACAGTGATCTTCATTGTGCCCTCGTGCTCACGGCCTGACGTCGCCGGCGAGTTGCTTTTGCATCAGCACGAGGTCGAGCCAGCGGCCGAACTTGCAGCCGACCTCCGGCATTCTGGCGACCTCGGCAAAGCCGAGCGAGGCATGCAGCGCGATCGAGGCGGTGTTGGCCGATTCAATGCCCGCGATCATCACATGCTTGTTCATGACGTCGGCGCGCTCGATCAGCGCGGCGACGAGGCTCTTGCCGATGCCGAGCCGGTGATGGCGCGCGTCGACATAGACGGAATTTTCCACCGTATGGCGATAGCCGGGCCAGGGCCGGAAATCGCCGAAGGACGCAAAGCCCACCACATGCGCGCCGTTCATCGCGACCAGCACCGGGAAGCCGGCCTGCTGTCGCGCGGCGATCCAGTCGCGCCGCGACTTGAGATCCGATGGCCCGTCGGTCCACACCGCCGTGGTGTTGAGCGCGGCGTGATTATAGATCGCCAGAATATCCGCGGCGTCTTCGATCGTGGCATCGCGAACGATCAGCGGCATCATTCTTTCCCATAGGCTGTGCCGCGCCTGACCACGATGACGTAGCGCGCGGGCTGCTTGCTCTCGTTCTCGAAGATCACCGAGCGCATGACGTCGAAGTCGAGGCAGTCGCCGTCGCGCAGGCGCTGGGTCTTTGCGTCGATATGCACCGAGATCGCGCCCTCCAGCATCAGGAGCTGCTGGGTGAAGGCATTGCGGCCCCAGGGGCTGTAGGACACCCGGGCGCCTGCCGGCAGGTCGACGACGATGACCTCGATGCCCGAGGCCGCGCCGGTCGGCGAGGCATGGCGCCGGACATAGCCGCTCTCGGGGTCGCGCCATTGCGGCTGGTCGGCGAGCCGCACCAGCCGCTCCGGCGGCTTTTCGGCCAAGGCCACGACATCGCTCAAGGAGACGTCGAGCGCGGCGCAGAGCCTGTTGAGCAGCGCCGCGGTGGCGCTGCTCTGCGCGCTCTCGACCCGCGAGATCATGGCGCGGCTGACACCGGAGCGTGCGGCGAGCTCGTTCAACGTCATGCCCGCATTCATCCTCAACGTCTTCAGGCGGCGACCGATCGCCTTGTCGAGCTTTTGCTGGTCCATGGGCTGGTCAATGACCTTCTCGCGCGAGCTTAGGACTGGCGGGACGCCAATGCCGGAAGCGAGGGTCTAATATATTGGAATCTTTGCTCGTTGCGCAGCGCCCGATTAGGATGCGTCAAACAATGACCGGGAGGCGACGATGGGCGGACCGACGCAGCGGACGATCAAGGCCAACGGCATCAGCCTCAACGTCGCCGAGCAAGGTCAGGGGCCAATGGTGCTGCTGTGCCACGGCTTTCCCGAGAGCTGGTACTCCTGGCGCCATCAGCTTCAGGCACTCGCGGATGCCGGCTACCACGCAGTCGCGCCCGACATGCGCGGCTACGGCAAGAGCGACAAGCCCGAGGCGATCGACCAGTACACGATCTTCCACATGGTCGGCGATCTCGTAGGCCTGCTCGATGCGTTCGAGGCGAAGAACGCCGTCATCGTCGGCCATGACTGGGGCGCGGGGATCGCCTGGCACGCCGCGCGGCTGCGCCCCGATCGCTTTCGCGCCGCCGCCATTCTCAGCGTGCCCTATCGCCCGCGCAGCCCGGCGCGCCCGACCAGCGTGATGCCGCAGACCGCGGATGCGCAGTTCTATCAACTGTACTTCCAGGAGCCGGGCGTTGCCGAAGCGGAGTTCGAGGCTGATACGCGCAAGACACTGGCCGCGATGCTGTTCGGCGGCTCCGGCGAAGGGGTCACCGCCATTCGCGCCATGGCGGCGGCGAGCGGAGCGCCGCCCAGGGGCGTCGGCATGGTCTCGCGCAAGGACGGCTTGCTGCCCAAGGTGCCGGTTCCGCTGCCGTCATGGCTCAGCGCCGCCGACCTCGATTTCTACGCGGCCGAGTTCGCCCGCAGCGGTTTTCGCGGACCGCTCAACTACTACCGCAATATCGACCGCAACTGGGAGCTGATGGGCGCCTTCGAAGGCGTGAAGGTGATCGTGCCCACGCTGTTCATGGCCGGCGACCTCGACATGGTCGTCGCCTTCCCCGGCGCCCCCGAGCACCTCGCCAACATGAAGGAGTGGGTGCCGCAACTGCGCGAGATCAGGATGCTGCCGGGCTGCGGACACTGGACGCAGCAGGAGCGGCCGAACGAAGTGAATGCGGCACTGGTGGAGTTTTTGCGGAGCTTGCCGGGTTAGTGGCATCGACCATCGCAGGCTGCGGCAGCATAGCGAATGTCACAGAAGTTCGGTGAACTCCTCCACGGTCAGGCCGGCCTGCCGGATAATCGAACGCAGAGTACCGGGTTTCAGGTCTCGTCCGGCATGAACTGGAACCGTCACCGTTCGCGTCGGGTCACCGGGGTAAGCAAGAACATGGTGACTCCCGACGGTGCGATCGACGATGAAACCCGCTCTCACGAGCGCTTGGATGACACGCTTGCCGCTGACGACCGGCAGCCGTCCACCACCCATATCAAGCGGCCACCGTCACGTGACGAATTTCGGGATGAGCATCGGACGGGGGAGCCATTCCCTGGTCCCGCCGATATTCGAGGACTGCGCGAATTGCCTCCTCGGCATTGGCGAGCGCTTCCTGCTCGGTGTCGCCTTCCGTCACAACCTCGGGCAGCGCCGGCACGAGCACGGTAAAGCCACCGCCTTCCTGCGGCTCGAGAATGACGGAATAGCTGTAGCTTGCCGCCATCATATGCCTCCTGTGGCGCACGCGAATGGATGGAGCGGGCGAAGGGAATCGAACCCTCGTATGCAGCTTGGGAAGCTGCCGTTCTACCATTGAACTACGCCCGCGAGAGCGCGGCAATCACGCCCGCCCTGATTAGCCGAGACGGCGTCGCCCGCCAAGCGCTTTGGCGCCACAGGCGTCACGCATCTTAACTTCCTGGCAAGATTTTGGGTGCGCCGGATTGTGGCGGTGTTATGATCGGTGGCGTCGGGGGACGAAGTGCACAAGAGCGGGGCGTGCACATGGTGGGGCGTGCGTATTCCATATTCGACACGGCGATAGGCCGCTGCGGCATTGTCTGGAGCAATGCCGGGGTGGTGGCCGTGCAATTGCCGGAGGCGCGGGAGATCGACACCCGCCGGCGGATCTATCAGGCCCATCCCGAGGCTCGCGAGCAGCAGCCGCCGGATAACACCGAGCTTGCGATCGACGGCATCGTGGCGCTGCTGCATGGCGATCATGCCGATTTCACCCATGTCGGCCTCGATGTCAGCGACGTGCATGCCTTCAACCGCCGCGTCTACGAGCTGACGCGCGCGATCCCGCGCGGCGAGACCCGGACCTATAACGAGATCGCCAGGCAACTCGGCGCCTCCGGCGCGTCGCATTCGGTGGCGCAGGCGATCGCCAAAAACCCGTACATGATCATCGTGCCCTGCCACCGGGTGCTGGAGGCCGGCAATTATGCCGACCGGATCTCGGCCTATGGCGGGGTGATCTCGAAGCGGCGGCTGCTCTCGATCGAGGGCGCCCATCCCGTCGCCAGCAAGACGCTGTTCGAGGTGCTGCTGCCCGTTGCCCCGGCCAGGCCGTCCACCTAGATAAAGGTGCATGGAAGCGACCACCCTGCTGACGACGCCCTCGATGACGGTGTCGCGGTTTCGCTGCGATGCGGGACCTGACGATGCACCGTTCGCTGAACAGCGCGACGGCCATTCGATCGCCTATGTCCGCTCGGGGAGCTTTGGCTGCCAATGCCGCGGAAAATTCTTCGAGCTGGTGGCGGGGTCCGTGCTGGTCGGCTATCCCGGCGACGAATACACCTGCACCCATGAGCATGTGGCCGGCGACGAGTGCCTGTCGTTCTTCCTCGGCGAAGACCTCGTCGATGCGCTCGGCGGCCGCCGCGAAACCTGGCAGGTCGTGGCGACGCCGCCGCTGCCGGAACTGATGGTGTTGGGCGAGCTGGCCCAGACGGCGGCAGATGGCAACAGCGACCTGGGCCTAGATGAGATCGGCCAGATCTTTGCCAGCCGGTTTGCCGAGGTGGTCTCGGGCAAGGCGCGCGACCAGGTTTCGCCGACGGCGCGCGACCGCCGCCGGGCGGTGGAGGCGGCACTCTGGATCGACGAGAATTCGAGCCGGGAGATGGACCTCGAGGAGGCCGCGCGGCGGGCGGGCTTGAGCCCGTTCCATTTCCTGCGGCTGTTCTCCGGCGTGCTCGGCGTCACCCCGCATCAATATCTCGTGCGCTCGCGGCTGCGCCATGCGGCGCGCCTGCTGACAGATGATGACATCGCGGTCACCGACATCGCTTATGACGTCGGTTTTGGCGATCTCTCCAATTTCGTCCGCACCTTCCATCGCGCGGCCGGCGTCTCGCCGACGAAATTCCGCCAGGCCGCGAAAGGCGAGCGCAAGATTCTCCAAGAGCAGCTTGCCTGCAACTGAGTAGCTTCGTCTCCGGCTCGCGCCATCAGGCGCGATTTGCAAATGGAGACGATCATGTACGACCACATCGGAATCCGCGTTGCCGATCTCGACGTCAGCACGCGCTTCTACACCGCGGTGCTCGCGCCGCTCGGCTTCGTGCTCTGCTCCAGCGGCGACGGCTATGCCGGCTTCGGCCCGAAGGGCGAGCCCGCGCTCTGGCTGCATCTCAACAAGGGACGGAAAGCCGACGGCGCGCATATCGCGTTCCGCGCCAAGGACCATGACGCGGTAAAGACCTTTCACGGCGAGGGCTTGAAGAACGGCGGCAGTGACAATGGCGGCGCCGGACCGCGCAAGGATTACAGCCCGACTTATTATGCGGCGTTCTTGATCGATCCCGACGGCAACAATGTCGAGGCGGTCTGCACGTAGCCGGCTTCGTAGGGTGGGCAAGGGAGCGTAGCGACGTGCCCACCGCTTCTGCCGAAAGAGAACTGGTGGGCACGCTTCGCTTTGCCCACCCTACCAATTCAATGCAAGAGGTGGGCCCCATGGCCTCAATCCACAACGACGTTCCTCTCAATGCTCCCGCGCACGACGTGTGGGATGCGGTGCGCGATTTCGGTGCCTTGCCGACGCGGCTGGCGCCGGGCTTCGTCACCAAATGCGAGCTCGATGGCGATGCGCGCATCGTCACCTTTGCCAATGGCGCGGTGGCGCGCGAAACGCTGGTCGATTGCAACGATGCGCGCATGCGGCTGGTCTATGCCATCAACAACGAGCGGCTGAAGCATTACAGCGCGTCGGTGCAGGTGATCGCCGAGGGCGAGGCCAAATGCCGGCTGCTCTGGACCATCGACATGTTGCCGAACGAGCTGGCCGCTTATGTCGAGGGGCAGACCAAGGAAGCCGTCGTTGCCATGCACAAGGCGTTTCCGCCAGGCTAATTGCCCGCTCTGTGATTTTTTTCACAGAGCCCTCCCCACGCCCGCCCTAACCATGGCCGCATGTGAGCAAGCCATGAGGAGCTGACCATGCGAGGTGCGGACAAGGTGATCTGCCAGGCAGCCGCCGTGCTGCTGCTGTTTTCGATGACGAGCGTGCCGGCCAAGGCACAGTTCGCCGGGTTTGGCGGCGGTGGCGCCGGT
>NZ_PPPT01000277.1 GCF_006483445.1 Bradyrhizobium guangdongense
CATGGCCGGGCTTGTGGCACTGGCAGCGTTTGCCTGTCCCGGAACCCAAGCCGACGGCGGGTCTTGATTGACGTCAAGGACTGGCCTCGGTTCCATCCTAGAAATGAGAGCGCTGGAGAGGATCGATGCGAGCGATGGTGTTGTCGGCCCCGCGGACGGCGCTTCGGATGGAGGAGCGGCCGGACCCGCTGCCCGGCCCAGGCGAAATCCGGGTGAAGGTCAGCGCCTGCGGGGTCTGCCGGACCGACCTGCACGTCGTCGACGCCGAGCTGCCCGACATCCGTTACCCCATCATTCCCGGCCACGAGATCGTCGGCCGGGTCGACCTCATAGGCCACGGCGTCACGACCCATGTTACGGGCGACCGCGTCGGCATTCCCTGGCTCGGCTACACCTGCGGATCGTGCCGCTTCTGCAGGGACGGGATGGAGAATTTGTGCGACCGGCCGCTGTTCACCGGCTACACCCGCGACGGCGGCTATGCGACCCACGCGGTCGCGGATGCCCGCTATGCCTTTCCGCTGGGCGAGGCCGGCGACGATGCGTCCATCGCTCCGCTGCTGTGCGCGGGCCTGATCGGCTGGCGCTCGCTGGTGCTGGCGGGACAGGCCGAGCGGCTCGGCATCTATGGCTTTGGCGCCGCCGGCCACATCGTCGCGCAGATTGCGGTCTGGCAGGGCCGTTCCGTCTATGCGTTCACCCGCAGCGGCGATGACGCGGCACAGGATTTCGCGCGGCGATTAGGGGCGGTCTGGGCGGGCGCATCCGGCGAGTTGCCGGATACGCCGCTCGATGCCGCCATCATCTACGCACCGGCCGGCGAGCTCGTGCCGACGGCGTTGCGCGCGGTCCGCAAGGGCGGACGCGTGGTCTGCGCCGGCATACACATGAGCGACATTCCGAGCTTCCCTTACGATCTGCTGTGGCAGGAGCGGCAATTGATCTCGGTTGCGAATTTGACGCGGCAGGACGGCATCGACTTCCTCGGAATCGCGCCGCAGGCCGGCGTGCGCACCGAAACCACCGTCTTTCCGCTGCACGAGGCCAACGACGTCCTGACCGGGCTCAAGCGCGGACATATCCTCGGCGCGGCCGTGCTGCAGCCCTGAATGCACCCTCACATGCAAGATTCATCCACAGAGAATGATGCGATCCAGGAGCGTGTTTTCGCATTCCTCACACATAAGGACACGACGCGGATCGACACGCATGCCGCCTCGGTGTTTCTCCAGGGCGAACGCGCGCTGAAAATCAAGCGCGCGGTGCGTTTTCCCTTCCTCGACTATTCGACACTCGACAAGCGCAAAGCCGCCTGCGAGGAGGAGATCAGGATCAACCGGCCGCTTGCGCCGCAGATCTACCATCGCGTCGTTGCGATCACGGAAGAGCGCGATGGCTCCCTGCACGTCGGCGGAGACGGCACGCCGATCGAGTATGCCGTCGAGATGTCCCGCTTCGACGAGACCCGGACGCTGGATCACCTCGCGAAAGCCGGGCCGTTTTCCGACGAGCTTGCGGCCGACATCGCCGACGCGATTGCCGCTTCGCACGCCGTCGCACCGCGCGTGGAGACGGCGGCATGGGTCGCCAGGGTCCCGTTCCTTATCGACGGAAATTCCGAGGGCTTGCGCAGCGGCGGGCATCTGGCGGCAAGCGAGATCGACGCGCTGGCGCGCGCTTCGCATCGCGCATTCGAGCGCATCAGACCCATGCTGGCGTTGCGCGGCCGGCAAGGTTTCATACGACGCTGCCACGGCGATCTGCATCTGGGGAACATCGTCGAGATCGACCAACGGCCCGTGCTGTTCGACGCCATCGAGTTCGATCCGGACATCGCCACAACCGACGTGCTCTACGATCTCGCATTCACGTTGATGGACCTGCTGCATGACGGGCAGCAGCAGGCGGCAAGCATTCTATTCAACCAGTACCTTTCGACGACGCCTGCGGAGAATCTCGACGGATTGAGCGCGCTGCCACTGTTCCTGTCGATCCGGGCCGCGATCCGGGCCCAGGTCACGCTGGCCAAGCTGAAGCGACCGCATGCAGACAAGGCTCACATCGTCGCCGTTGCGCGCAGCTATTTTGCGCTGGCGCAGGCCCTGATCGATCCGCCCGCCCCGCGCCTGATCGCCGTCGGCGGCCTGTCGGGGACGGGAAAATCGCTGCTCGCGCGCATGCTGGCGCCCGCCATCGGCCCGGCGCCGGGTGCCGTGGTGCTGCGCAGCGACATTTTTCGCAAGCGGCTCTTTGGAGTTGCCGACACCGAGCGGCTACCCTCCTCGGCCTATCAACCTGACGTGACGGACCGCGTCTACGCGATGCTCGCCGAATGCGCCCGACGCGTGCTCGCACAAGGACATTCGGCGCTGATCGATGCTGTCTTCGCGCAGGAGGCGGAGCGGAACGCGATGGCCGCCCTGGCGCAGCGGTGCAGCGTGCCCCTCACCGGCCTCTTTCTCGTCGCGGACCTTGCGACGCGCCAGACGCGAATCGGTCGCAGGCGGAACGATGCATCCGACGCAACGGCCGAGGTTGCCGCGCTGCAGGAGGGCTATAATATCGGCGATGTCGGCTGGGACACGATCGACGCGGCGGGGACGCCTGAACAGACGCTCGCAAATTGCCGCATGGCGGTCGCCGGAGAGGGCTGATTGGCGCGGATGAAAATGTCGCAATCCACCCCACCAAGGGAGGCGCCTGCCCCGGCGCGGCCCGCGTCGCGCGGATCGCCGGCCCGATTGAGCCGCGGCATGGCCTGCGACACCGCGTTTCGCATCATCGCGCGCCGTTACCTCGACGCCGTCATCGCCCAGCACGATGCGACCTGCGCCGGCGATCCGGACGCCCTGCACCAAATCCGGATTGCGCTGACGCATCTGCGCACCGCGATCCGCTTCTTCTCGCCGATGGTCGACGACGCCGAGCGGACACTGGTCTGGGCCGAGCTGAAATGGCTGAACGGCCAGCTCGGCATGGTCAGGGATCTCGACGTCGCGATCGAGCGCATCGTCGCCGCCAGCGGCGACGAGCTCGCGGTGATCGCCGAACTTCAATCCTGGACCGGGAAGCGCGCCGAAAGTCACCGACGGCTGACGCGCGCGCTGCAGTCGGCGCGCTACCGGCGCCTGATCGAACATACCTCGGGCTGGATCCAGCGCGGCCCGTGGTCGACGAGCCGGAGCAAGGAGGCAATCAGGCTGCGCTCGACCTCACTCGCCGAGCACGCAGCCGGCCAGCTTGCGGATTGGGAAAGAGCGCTGCTCAGGAAATCGCGCAAGCTCGACAAGCTCGACGTCGAG
>NZ_PPPT01000278.1 GCF_006483445.1 Bradyrhizobium guangdongense
CGCTCCATCCGGGCTACCGCACCTTGTCCAGCACGACCGCGGAGTATGCCTTGACTCTCTCCTTCCAAATCCCGAAAAAGCGCTCCAAATCACCGCAAACTCCCGTCTGCCTCTGAGGAAATCCCGATGTCGCTTGCATCCCTCGAAACCACCATCAACGGCGCGTTCGACGCGCGTGACGGCATCTCGACCTCGACCAAGGGCGAGGTGCGCGAGGCCGTGGACCACGCGCTGGAGATTTTGGACAAGGGCGAGGCGCGCGTTGCCGAGCGCGAGGCCGGCGGCAAGTGGAAGGTCAACCAGTGGCTGAAGAAGGCCGTGCTGCTGTCGTTCCGCCTCAACGACATGGCCGCCATTCCCGGCGGCCCCGGCAAGGCCTCGTGGTGGGACAAGGTGCCGTCGAAGTTCGACGGCTGGGGCGAGAACCGTTTTCGCGACGCCGGTTTTCGCGCGGTGCCCGGCGCGATCGTGCGCCGCTCGGCCTTCATCGCGCGCAACGTCGTGCTGATGCCGTCCTTCGTCAATCTCGGCGCCTATGTCGATGAAGCCACCATGATCGACACCTGGTCGACCGTCGGCTCCTGCGCGCAGATCGGCAAGCGCGTGCACATTTCCGGCGGCGTCGGCATCGGCGGCGTGCTCGAGCCGCTGCAGGCCGAGCCCGTGATCGTCGAGGACGATTGCTTCATCGGCGCGCGCAGTGAGGTCGCCGAAGGCGTGATCGTGCGCAAGGGCGCGGTGCTGTCGATGGGCGTTTTTTTGGGCGCCTCGACCAAGATCGTGGACCGCGAGACCGGCGAAGTCTTCATCGGCGAAGTGCCGGAATACTCCGTCGTCGTTCCCGGCGCGCTTCCCGGCAAGCCCATGAAGAACGGCCAGATGGGCCCGAGCACCGCCTGCGCGGTCATCGTCAAGCGCGTCGACGAGCGCACGCGCTCGAAGACCAGCATCAACGAGCTGCTGCGGGACTGAGTTCGGCGGGCGCGGCCTCATCGTCGTCATCCCGGCGTTCGCCGGGACGACACTGAGGGGCAATTCGAACCCTCCCTCCCCCCATCGCGACCAATCTCCGGGTGGCCTCCGCCGCCCGGAACTTTTGCCATGGACTGGATCACCTACCTGTTCCGCTTCGACGGCCGCATCAACCGTGCCTTGCTGTGGCAGGCGCTGCTGATCGTTGCGTTGCTGGCGGGGTTGCTGGGGCTCATCGGTCAGGTCATTGGAATGATCGAAGGGGCCACCACCTTCAAGATCAAGCTCGACTTCGATTTCGACTTCGGCCTCGACGGCCTCTTTGCGGTGGTCGATCCGCGCGCCTACCGCGAGCTATCATCCGCCGACCGCCCGACCCTGATTCTGAAGATTCTCGGCACGGCGCTGTTCCTCTGGATATTCCTCGCGACCGCGATCAAACGGCTGCACGATCGCACCAGAAGCGGCTGGTGGATCATTCCGTTCTTCTTCATCCCCAATTTGCTGTTTCATTTCTCGGACCTGACGCCCGACGCCAACTGGTTCGTGCCGATCGACTGGGGCGTCTTCCTGCTGTGGCTGTGGGGTCTCGTCGAAATGTTCCTTCTGCGCGGCACTCCGGGCACCAACCGCTTCGGCCCCGATCCGCTGGCTGACGCGGAGACGGACGCCCACGCGCGAGCGCCCGGCTGGGAGCAGCAACGCGAGATCGAACTCATCCCGCCCAGTGCCGGCCCGCCGGGCGGCATGCGGCGCGCATAGATGCTCCATCGAACCGGCCATCCCCCTATTACGACAAATTCCCGGGCAATTGCGCCGCCCCGGAGGTTTTGTCATGGACTGGGCCTGGTATCTCTTCAGCTTCAAAGGCCGCATCAACCGCGCCAAGTTCTGGCTGGCCGGGCTGATCATCGTCGGCTGGATGGCCGTCATGGCCGCCATCGTCGTGGCGTTCGGCGCCCGCAAGTTCGGCTTCTCGGTCGAGGACATCTTCAAGGTCGTCGACCCCGCCACCTATCGCACGCTGTCGCGCGCCGACTTTCCGCTGATCCTGGTCAAGCTGGTCGGCACGCCGCTGTTCACCTGGGTGTTCGCTGCCGCCGCCATCAAGCGGCTCCATGATCGCGACAAGAACGCCTGGTGGTTCCTTCCCTTCTTCGTCCTGCCCGGCCTGATCAACCAGTTCCTGGACCGGATCAACAACGACACGATCGGCTTCGTGCTCGGCCTGATCTCGTTCGTGCTCGCGACCTGGGGCGGCATCGAACTGCTGTTCTTCCGCGGCTCGCGCAAGACCAACCGTTTTGGCGCCAATCCGCTCTTCGTCTCGCCCGCAAGCGAGCTCGGCTGGACGCAAAGCCACGAGCTCGAATTGGGTGCGCACAAGGCTGGCCTGCCGCCGCAATGACGTGTTAAGTCGGGCGCATGACCGATGCTGTTTCCATTGCCTCTGACCTCATCCGCTGCCCCTCCGTGACTCCGGCCGATGCCGGTGCACTCGGGGTGCTTGAGAAGCTCCTGGGCGAAGCCGGCTTTACCTGCCACCGCGTGACCTTCAGCGAGGTTGGCTTTGCCGACGTCGACAATCTCTATGCGCGGATCGGCACCGAAGGCCCGCACCTCACCTTTGCCGGCCACACCGACGTGGTGCCGCCCGGCGACGAGAGCGCCTGGAGCGTCGGCGCTTTTTCCGGCGAGGTGAAGGACGGTTTTCTGCACGGCCGCGGTGCGGTCGACATGAAGGGCGGTATCGCCTGCTCGGCCGCAGCCGTGCTGGAACATCTTGCCGCCAACGGCGGCAAGCCGCGCGCCGATGGCAAGGGCTCGATCTCGTTCCTGATCACGGGCGATGAGGAAGACGTCTCGATCAACGGCACGATCAAGCTGTTGCAATGGGCGGCCGAGCGCGGCGAAAAATTCGATCATTGCGTGCTCGGCGAGCCCTCGAATGTCGAGACGCTCGGCGACATGATCAAGGTCGGCCGCCGCGGCTCGCAATCCGGCACGCTCGTCGTCGATGGCGTGCAGGGCCATGTCGCCTATCCGCATCGCGCCGCCAATCCGGTGCCAGATATTTCGCGCCTGATCGTGGCGATCTCCGACGAGCCGCTCGACCATGGCAGCGCGCAGTTCCAGGCCTCGAACCTCGAATTCACCTCGGTCGACGTCGGCAACAAGGCGAGCAACGTCATCCCCGGCGAGGCCCGCGCAAAGTTCAACATCCGCTACAACGACAACCACACGCAGGCGAGCTTGCGCGAGCTGGTCGAGACGCGGCTGGCAAAGGCCTGCGGCAACCGCATCAAGGCCCGCATCGTCTGGGAGCCGTCGAACTCCAACGTGTTCGTCACCAAGCCGGGCCCGTTCACCGATCTCGCGGTGTCCGCGATCGAGGAGGTGACGGGACGCAAGCCGGAACTGTCAACGAGCGGCGGCACCTCGGATGCGCGTTTCATTTCCGGCTACTGCCCGGTGATCGAATTCGGCCTCGTCGGCCAGACCATGCACCAGATCGACGAACGCACGCCGGTGAAGGATCTGGAGCAACTGACGAAGGTGTATCGGGGGATACTCACGCGGTATTTTGGGTAAGGTCTCTCTCCCCCTCTCCCCGTTCT
>NZ_PPPT01000027.1 GCF_006483445.1 Bradyrhizobium guangdongense
CGCCGCCGATGCCGCCGACCTGCCCAAGATCGACGGCCGCCCGACCCCGCCGCAAAAGTCGAATTGAGCGTCATATTTAACAGACCCTTAATTGGCAAAACCTACATTCGATGGCACGGGCCGGCGCCATTGCCGGCATGGACTGTCGAACCGGAAGAAATGCCGCCAATGGCGCGAATGGCTGCCGCTGGATTTTGGTCGCTTGCCCGCGCCTTCACGCGGGTTGCGCGCCGTCGCGTGCTGCCTGCCCTTGCGCTCGTTGCCCTGATCGCTGCCGCGACGCCTGCCAGCGCCGCCGAGCCGGTGCAGGGCGAAGCCACCATGGGCGCTGCCGGCGGTTTCGGGCGGCTGATCATCAAGCTCGCCGAGGATGTGCCCTCTGAGGTCACGAGCGCGGGCTCGATCGTGATCATCCGCTTCGAACGCCCGGTGGACGTGCCCGTCGAGCGCATTCCAGAAGGAGCACCCGACTACATCAACTCCGCCCGGCGCGACCCCGATGGCAGTGCCATCCGGTTGTCGCTGTCACGCCGGGTGAAGGTCAACACGATGAATGCCGGCGAACGCACCTTCGTCGACCTGCTGCCGGAAAGCTGGAAGGGGCCGCCGCCGAGCCTGCCGCTCGACGTCGTCAAGGAACTGGCCGAGCGTGCCCGCGCCGCCGAGAAGGCGCTGCGGACTCAGCGCGCGATTGCCGAGAGCAAGAAGCGGCCGCCGCTGCGCGTGCGCGCATCCGTGCAGCCGACCTTCGTGCGCTTCGTGTTCGAGATGCCCGACGGTGTCGGCGTGTCCTCGATCTTCAACGAGCAGAAGCTCACGCTCGCCTTTAACGCCGCGCTCAACATCGATCTTGCCGACGCCATCATCGCCGCGCCCGCCAACGTCGCCTCGATCAAGCAGAAGACCGAGATCGATCAGACCAGTGTGGAATTCGTGCTGATCGGCGAGTCCGACGTGCACAATTTCCGCGACGACAAGAATTACGTCGTCGACGTCGCTTTCCAGCCAAGCGACAAGAAGAAGGCCACGCCGACCGCGGAGTCGCTGCTTGCGCCGGCAAAATCCGCGACTGAGGCCAAGCCTGCAGCCGAGCACGGACCGAAGGCGGCCGTCGAGAAGCCGAAGGAGCAGCAGGCCCAGCGCGAGATCGCGCCGCCGACCTCGGAAACGATCGCGCGCGAGGCCAAGATCGACATCAAGCCGGTCGAGACCAGGCCGGAGCAGGCGGCAGCGCCGGCCGCGGAAGCGCCAAAGTCGTCGCCGCCCGTGAGCGAACCGGGCGCGTCGCAGGCGCATGCGACCGAAGCGCCGAAATCTGCACCAATGACTGCCCCCGTCGCCGAAGCGCCGAAGGCGCCCGCGGCAGCCGAGACGCCTGCGCCCGCCAAGCCGGTGATCGCGGAAGCTCCGAAGGAAATGCCCAGGGAGGCGGTCAAGGAAGTCGCCAAGGAACCGGTAAGAGAAGCAGTCGTGGAAGCGCCGAAGCCGGCGACGCCTGCGGCTGCTGAAGCGCCGGCGCAGCCCACGGCACCTCCCGCTGCAAGCGTTGAAGCGCGTCGCGACAGCGACGGCCTGCGCGTGCTCATCCCGCTCTCGGTGGCAACGCCGGCGGCCGCATTCCGTCGCGGCGACACGGTGTGGCTGGTGTTCGACAGCGCAAAGCCGATCGACTTCGAGCCGATCCGCGCCAGGGGCGGCGCGATGATCGGTGAGGTCAGCCACATGGCGCTCGCCAAGGGGCAGGCGGTCCGCATCCGGCTGACCCGTCCGCTGGTCTATTCGCTGACGACGGAAGAGGTCGGCAAGGAGACCAACTGGCTGCTCACGCTCGCCGACAAGATCCAGGCGTCGCCGCTGCCGCTGATGATGATGCGCAACATCACCGATCCCGCGCTCGCCAACATCGCCATTCCCTTCACCAATCCCGGCGTGCTGCACAAGGTGACCGATCCCGATGCCGGCGACACGCTGTTCGTGGTCACCGCGCAGCGTCCGGTGCGCGGCTTCATCAAACGGCAGGACATGGTCGATCTGTCGCTGCTCGAATCCGCGCATGGCATCGCCATCCGTCCCAACTCGGAAGAGGTCGCCGTCGAGGTCGGTCTGGAGAAGGTGCTGCTGGGCAAGAAGGGCGGACTGACGCTGTCGCCGGTCGACGTCTCGGCGGAACGTGCGCCGACCGCGGTGCGGCCGCTCTTCAACATCGAGGAATGGCGCAAGGGCCAGACCGAATACTTCATGACGCGCCAGCCGGCGCTGCTTGCCGCGATTTCCGCCGCCGAGCCGGCACTGCGCTCCATCCCGCGGCTCGATCTCGCGCATTTCTACATGTCGCGCGCGATGTATTACGAAGCCAAGGCCGTGACCGACGTCATGCTCTCCGATCCCCAGAACAAGGAGGAGAGCAACGCGCTGGTGATGCATGCGATCGCCAGCATCCTGATCGGTCGTCCGGCCCAGGGCCTGAAGGACCTCTCCAACCCCGTGATCGGCAACAGCCACGATTCGCAATTGTGGAAGGCGCTGGCCTATGCGCGGCAGGGCAAGTGGGCCGATGCGCGCGAAAAGTTCAAGAACGTCGAATTCGCCATTGCCTCGCTGCCGCTCGACATCCAGCGCATCGTCACCATGGACGCAATGCGCGCCTCGCTCGAGGTCAAGGACTATGCCGGCGCCTCCAAGCGCCGCAGCGAGCTCGAGGTCGTCGGCATTCCGCCCGAGATGAAAGCGTCCTTCGCGGTGCTGCGCGGGCGGCTCGCCGAGGCGCTCGGCCACGACAAGGATGCGCTCGACGATTACAAGTTCGCGGTTGCCTCCAACGATCGTCCGGCGGCAGCCGAAGCCAAGCAGCTCGAGGTCGCACTGCGCCAGAGGCGCGACGAGATCACCAAGGACGATGCCCTGAAGGATCTCGAAACGCTGGCGGTGACCTGGCGCGGCGATACGACCGAGGTCAAGACGCTGCAGATGCTGGCACGGATGTATGCCGACAACGGCCGCTATGCCGAAGCGCTCCAGGCCGCGCGGACCGCAACCAAGCTGCAGCCGAATGCGGAAGCCTCGCGGCAGGCACAGGATCTCGCATCCGAGCTGTTCGTGCAGATATTCCTGGGCCCGAAGGGCGACGACATGGCGCCGATCGAGGCGCTCGCGATGTTCTTCGAATTCCGCGAGCTGACGCCGATCGGCCGCCGTGGCGACGAGCTGATCCGGCGGCTTGCCGACCGTCTGGCCTCGATCGACCTGCTCGACCAGGCCGCCGAGCTCCTGCAATACCAGGTCGACCATCGCCTCGAAGGCGCGGCGCGCGCCCAGGTCGCCGCGCGTCTTGCCATGGTCTATCTTGCCAATCGCAAGCCTGACATGGCGATCTCGGCGCTGCGTGCCAGCCGCATCAGCGACCTCTCGGGCGAATTGCGGCAGCAGCGCCTGTTGCTGGAGGCGAGGGCGCAGAGCGACGTCGGCCGCCACGATCTCGCGCTCGATATCGTGTCCAACGTGGCGGGGCGCGAGGCGATCCGGCTGCGCTCCGACATCTTCTGGGCGGCGCGTCGCTGGCGTGAATCCGCCGAGCAGATCGAGCTTTACTATGGCGAGCGCTATCGCGACTTCAAGCCGCTCAACGCGGTCGAGAAGAGCGACGTGATCCGCGCCGCGGTCGGCTTTGCGCTCGCCGACGACACCATCGGCCTGTCGCGGTTCCGCGAGAAATACGCGCCGCTGATGAGCGAGGGCGCCGACCGTGCCGCCTTCGACATCGCCAGCAAGCCGGCGGCGTCATCCAGCGCCGAGTTTGCCGAGATCGCAAAGCTCGCCGCCAGCGTCGACACGCTCGACGGCTTCCTGCGCGAGATGAAGGCCCGCTTCCCCGACGCCACCGCGCGCGCGCCGACCTCGCCCCAGGCCAAGGACCAGACCGACCACACCGGCTCGCTGCCCGAGATCAAGCCCGTGAGGCAGATCAAGATGACCCGGTAGGGCCGGTGCTACATTAGACCCCTCGACAGGTGCCCGGCGAGACGGCAAGTTCTCGCCCAAAGCGCGCCTGATCAAGCGCTGTTGCCGGGAGAGGGTCGAAATGAGCAAGCCTGTGAAGACCGAAGCCGAACTCATCGCCATGGCGCGCGCCGAGTTGAAGGTCCACGCCGATAGTTTCGAGGGTATGACCATCTCGATCCTGCGCGACGGCGACAGTTGGGAGTTTCGCGCGGCCGCCGACCAGGCAACGATCGACAAGCCCGGTTACCCCGAAGCCGTCGCCATGCTGGTGCAGATCGGCGATCACCTCAGCAAGCAGTACGACGTGAAGGGGTAGGGGGCGGCTACCCCCCGTAACTCTGCACCAGGCTTCCCGCGACCAGCGACCAGCCGTCGACCAGCACGAAGAAGATCAGCTTGAACGGCAGTGACACCACGGCCGGCGGCAGCATCATCATGCCCATCGACATCAGCACGGAAGCGACCACGAGGTCGATGATGAGGAAGGGCAGGAACAGCAGGAAGCCGATCTCGAAGGCGCGTTTCAGCTCCGAGATCATGAAGGCGGGGACGAGGATGCGCAGCGACAGATCGTCGGGCGTCGCCGGCGGCGGCTCGCCCGAGAGATCCATGAACAGTTTCAGGTCCTTCTCGCGCACGTTCTTCTGCATGAAGCCGCGCAGCGGCACCGAGGCGCGCTGCAGCGCCTCCTCGACCTGAATCTGGTTGGCGACCAGCGGACGAATGCCGTCGTCATAGGATTTTTGCAGCACCGGCCCCATCACGAAGGCGGTGAGGAACATCGCAAGCGCGATGATCACCGAGTTCGGCGGCGCAGTCGCCGTCCCCATCGCGGTGCGCAGCAGCGATAGCACGACGACGATGCGGGTGAACGACGTCATCATGATCAGGATCGACGGTGCGATCGACAGCACCGTGAGCAGCGCGATGAGCTGGATCGCGCGCTCGGTAACCCCGCCGCCGCCCTGACCACCGCCGAGATTGATGCTGATGTCTTGCGCAGCCGCAGGCACCGCGAGAGCCGCGGCACCGATCAGAACTGAAAAGAAAACAACTCTACGCGGGAAAGCCGAGGGCCTCACGAAGACGGCTTCGGACGGCCGAGCAGGGAGGCCATCTCGTCTTCGAGGTTTTCAAAGCTCGTCTTTGCGGGCGCTGCGGCCGGCGCCTCGCTGCGCGACGGGCGCGGCGGCGGTGCGGACGGAGGCTCCGGCGCGACCGGCGGCGCGACGGTCTCGCCAGCCGGGCGGCGCAAGGCGGCTTCGAGCCGCTGCGCCATCTCCGCGAGATTTTGCTCGGCGCTCGACGGCGCGGGCGGCGGCGGAGGGGACGGCGGCGCTGCTGCCGGCGGGGGCGGCGGCGGCGCGGCTGCGCGTTCGGCGCGAACCGGCGGCACGCGCGGCGCTTCGCGCGGAGTATCGTTGCCGCGCGGCGGGCGCGGCATCATCGGCTCGCTGCGCGGGACGCGCGGCGGCATCGGTTCGGGGCGCGGCGCGATCGGTTCTGCCGTGAAGCCCGCGAGCGGATCGTTGCGGCGCTCGGTGAGGGCCGGCGCCGGGCGGCGCACTTCGTCCGCGAAGGAGGGGCGCGCCGGGCGCGGCGGCGGTTCGGGCATCTGCGGCTCGGGAAGATCGAGCGATTCGGGGCGCGGGCTTTCGTCCCAACCGCCGGCATCCGGCATCGGGGCAAGGCGCGGCGGCTCGGCGCCGCCGGGCCGTTGCGGCAGTTGATCGCGGGAGGGCGCTGCGCGCACGATATTCGGCTCCACGACGATGTCGGTCGGGCCGCCGATCATCAGGAGATGCTCGACATTGTCGCGCCGGACCAGAACCAGGCGGCGGCGGCCGTCCACCGCGGCGGCGTCGATCACGGCAAGCCGGGGCATCCTGCCACGCTGCGTATTGGCACCCAGCCGGTTGGACGCGAATCGGCGAACCAGCCACGCGGCGACGCCGATCAGCGCCAGAACGGCGATGAATGCGAAGATAAAGGTCACGGCCTGCATGCTTGTCCCCGGCAAATGGCGCTTTCCTCAATGCGGCCGTGGTCGAATCCGCTCGACCCAAGGCCCGCAACGCCCCAGAAGTTTGATCTCTCAACTCCCCACGGCAAAGCCCGCCGTCCCCGAACTCTTAATAACCTATGAATCGCTCGATCCAAAACGACTTCTTGGAATTCGCTCCTTTGCCAAGCGATTGGGTTAATTTCGCTTTTGGCGCGTAGAATCACGGGAGCCCGAGGCATCGTCCCGTTGGGGGACAGGCGGGCGCCACATCTTAACCAGCTATTAACCATACACGCGGCAAATTCTGCCTAGCTCCGGACATGATCCGGAGGCGGAAGGAGCCGCAGACGATGGCCATCAACGACCTGCCGGTGCTCTCGGCGCTTCGCACCAAGATGCAATGGCACCAGGAACGCCAGCGCGTCCTGTCCGAGAACGTCTCGAATTCCGACACCCCCCGTTTCCGCCCGCGCGACCTGGTCGAGCCCAAATTCGACAAGGCGGGCGCGGTGACCGGCTCGATGGGGCCGTTGGCGATGGCGCGCACCAGCGCCTCGCACATGGGCCCGTCGGGCGCGCAGTCGAGCTTCGACCAGAACAAGAATGCCGGCTTTGAGACTCGTCCCGCAGGCAACGCGGTCAATCTCGAGGAAGAGATGTTGAAGTCCGCGGCCAACCAGATGGACTACGCGGCGGCGACCTCGCTCTACTCCAAGAGCCTGAGGCTGCTGAAGACGGCGATCGGGAAGGCCTAGGGGCTGAAGGAGGCGGATCATGGCGAATGACAGCAGTGACTTCGGCCGCTCAATGGCGATCGCGACCTCCGGCCTGCGCGCGCAGGCCGGGCGCATCCGGGTAATCTCGGAGAACATCGCCAACGCGGAATCGACCGCACAGAGCGCCGGTGGCGATCCCTATCGCCGCAAGGTGCCGACCTTCTCCTCCGCACTCGACCGCACGCTCGACGCGCAGGTCGTGACGCTTGGCAAGATCAAGCCCGACCAGTCCGCCTTCCGCGTCAGGTACGAGCCGAACAATCCGGCGGCGGACGCCAGCGGCAACGTCAAATATCCAAACGTGAACTCGATGGTCGAAATGACCGACATGCGCGACGCGCAGCGGTCCTACGAGGCCAACCTCAACATCATCAGTGCGACGCGCCGGATGATCCAGCGCACGCTCGACATCCTCAAGTCCTGACAGGGAATTAGGCCATGGCTTCTCCGACAATTGCCGCCAATGCTTATGCCAATCTCGCGCGCGTGCTGGAAAACAGCGGCCCCGGCAAGGGCTCCGAAGCGCCGGGCCAGTCCTTTGCCTCACTGCTGAAGGACGCCGTCGGCAGCGTCATGGAAAGCGGCCGCAAGTCGGACGCCCAGTCGGTCGCGATGGCGAGCGGCAAGGCGAATGTGATGGACGTGGTCACGGCGGTCGCCGAAACCGACGTCGCTGTCTCCACGCTCGTCTCGGTCCGCGATCGCGTGATCCAGGCCTACGAAGACATCCTGAAGATGCCGATCTGATCGTCATTGCGAGCGCAGCGAAGCAATCCAGAATCTTTCCGCGGCGGCACTCTGGATTGCTTCGTTGCGCTCGCAATGACGGGGGAGAGGCCGAACTGTCCTCGTCAGTGCGGTGGGGATGAGACTTGGACAAAGGAATTTGCAATGACCGGACCTGAAACCCTCGACGTCGCACGCGATGCGATCTGGACCATCGTGATCGTCTCCTCGCCCCTGATGGTCGTCGGCCTCGTGGTCGGTGTCGTGGTGTCGCTGTTCCAGGCGCTGACGCAGATCCAGGAGCAGACGCTGATCTACGTGCCGAAGATCCTTGCGATCTTTGCCACGATGCTGCTCGCGCTGCCGTTCATGGCCGACTCGCTCCACGCCCACATGCTGCGGATATCGTCGCGAATCATCGGCGGCTGATGCACAATGCGTGAGTCATGCGCATCGACATCTCCTTGCTGCCGGCGCTCGCCGCCTCCTTCATGCTCGCCTTCGCCCGGGTCGGTGCGATGGTGATGCTGCTGCCGGGATTGGGCGAAACCAACATCCCGACCCGCGTCAAACTGTCGATCGCGCTGCTGCTGACATTGATCATCCTGCCGTTGCATCGCAACGCCTACAATGTCGACATGAACTCGATCACCTCGCTGCTCGTGCTGATGATGCATGAGATCGTGATCGGCATCGTGCTGGGTGCAACCGCGCGCGTGACGCTGTCCGCCCTCCAGGTGGCCGGCGCCATCATCGCGCAGCAGATGGGGCTGGGCTTCGTCACCTCGGTCGATCCGACGCAGGGCCAGCAGGGCGTGCTGGTCGGCAACTTCCTCACCATGCTGGGCGTGACATTGCTGTTCGCGACCGACAGCCATCACCTCGTGATCGCAGCCCTCAACGACAGCTACAAGATTTTCGCCCCGGGCGAGACGATGTCGAGCGGCGACGTTGCTGCGCTCGCCACGCGCGCGTTCTCGTCGGCGTTCCGGCTGGGGCTGCAGCTCTCCGGGCCGTTTTTGGTGTTCGGCCTCGTCTTCAATATCGGGCTTGGCGTGCTGGCGCGGCTGATGCCGCAGATGCAGGTCTATTTCGTGGGCGTCCCGCTCTCGATCTTCGCAGGCTTCCTGGTGCTTGCCGTCGTGATCGCGGCGATGATGGGAACCTTCCTCGACTACTTCATCGGTGTTATGCACCAGATGATGCCCATGAAGTGAGGGATCAATGGCGGACGAAAGGGATCCCGACAGTCAAACAGAAGACCCGACACAAAAACATCTCGAAGAGGCGCACGAGCGTGGCGACGTCGCCAAGAGCCAGGAGATCAACACCTGGTTCGTGATCGCGGGCGCGACGCTCGTGATCTCGACCTTTTCCGGCTCGATCGGCGGCGGCCTGTTGATGCCGATGCGAAACCTGCTCGCCAATTCCTGGATGATCAAGACCGACGGCAAGAGCCTGATCGCACTGACGCAGCAGCTCGAACTCGCGATCGTTGCCGCGATCGGCGTGCCGCTGTTGATGCTGGCGCTCGCCGCGATCGCCGGCAACATGCTGCAGCACCGCCTGGTGTGGTCGGCGGAATCCCTCAAACCCAAATTCAGCAAGATCTCGCCCGCTGCAGGCTTTAGCCGCATCTTCGGCAAGCAGGCGGCTGCCAACTTCCTCAAGGGCATCGGCAAGCTCATCGCGCTCGGCGCGGTCATGACCATGATTCTGTGGCCGGAGCGGCACCGCATGGAGGCGATGGTCAAGCTCGACCCGTCGGCCATGATGGGCGCGACCACGACCCTGACCATACAGCTCTTGGGCGCGGTGGTTGCCGCGCTCGCGATCGTGGCGATCGCCGACTACCTGTTCCAGTACCGGAGCTGGTTCCAGCGCCAGAAGATGTCGTTGCAGGAGATCAAGGAAGAGTTCAAGCAGTCCGAAGGCGATCCCCACATCAAGGGCAAGCTGCGGCAGTTGCGCCAGCAGCGCTCGAAGAAGCGCATGATGGCGGCGGTTCCAAAAGCCTCCGTGATCATCACCAACCCGACCCACTATTCGATCGCGCTGTCCTATGAGCGCGGCATGTCGGCGCCGATCTGCGTCGCCAAGGGCGTCGATAATCTCGCCTTCAAGATCAGGGAGATCGCCAAGCAGCACGACATCCCGATCGTCGAGAACGTACCACTGGCGCGCGCGCTCTATGCCACCGTGGATATCGACCAGGAAATCCCCGTGGAACACTACCACGCGGTCGCCGAGGTCATCGGCTACGTCATGCGGCTGAAGCGCGGTTTCTCGGCCGGGCGCGGCTAAAACATCCGAAAAGTACCGGAAATGGCCGTAAACTGGGAATCAGCGTACGTTTGCCCCTTGCTGCCCTTGCGCCCGCAGGTCCGATTCAGGCAGGGAGGACAGCGCCGCGCCGAAAGCGCGTCCTTTTCTGCCGACAGGTTGCGCCGTTTGATATGACCGCCGAGACCGACCACGACCTGTCACGCGAGCCAGCCGCGGCGCATGATTCGCCGCAGCGCGCGGGCAGCATTGCGCTGGTGCTGCTGGTGGCGGCGGCCCTGGTGGCGGTCGCCGTCGGCCTGATGACGCTCGGGCGCGCCCAGGCGCAGCCCTATATCCTCGGCATCCTCGCGGTGCTGGCGATGGTCGGCCTGTTCAGCCTGTTCGCCTTTGCCGCCGGCATCACCCGCTTCGTTGATCGCAATCTCGATGATCCCGTGATGGGCCGTATCGCCGATCACGCCTTTGACGGGCTCGCGGTGACCGACCCGCGCGGTCACGTCATCTATTCCAACGCCGCCTATCTGACGCTGACAGGTGCCGCCGGTCCGCAGGACGTCCGTCCCGTCGAACGCGTCTTCATCGGCAATCCCGATGTCTCCGAGGCGGTCTTCCGCCTGCTGAAAGCGGCGCGCGAAGGCAAACGCCAGCAGGAAGAGGTGCGCATCTCCGGGCAGGACGGCAGTCAGGGCCGCTGGCTGCGCATGCGTGTGCGCCCGCTCGGCACCGCCAAGCGCGAGGCGAAATACGCGGTGTGGTCGATCGCCGACATCACCCGTGACCGCGAGCGCCAGGAAGACGTCTTCCAGGAGCTCCAGCACGCGATCGAATATCTCGACCACGCGCCCTGCGGCTTCTTCTCCGTCAACCCTGCCGGCGAGCTCGCCTATGTCAACGCGACGCTGGCGAACTGGCTCGACTACGATCTCGCCGAGATCGGCTCGGGCGGGCTGAAGCTGACCGATATCGTCTCCGGCGACGGGGCCTCGCTGCTCACCTCGATCGTGGCGGTGCCGGGCGAGGTGAAGACGGAAGTCTTCGACATCGACCTGCGCATGCGCACCGGCAAGAGCATGCCGGTGCGGCTCTATCACAAGCTCGCCTTCGGCGCCGACGGCGTGCCCGGGCCGTCGCGCACGCTGGTGATCAGCCGCGCCCGCGACGAGCGCAGCGATCCCGATCGCGCCGCCGAAGTGCGCTTCATGCGCTTCTTCGACCACACGCCGATGGCGATCGCCACCGTCGACCGCGGCGGCAACGTGGTTCGGGCCAACGCCCGCTATGCCAAGCTGGGGCAGGCGCTCGGCCTCGACAGTGCCAGCAAGTCGATCTTCCGCGCGGTCAATTCGCGCGACCGGCACATTCTCATCGCGGCGATCAACCAGGCCGCCGAAGGCCAGGCCGACATCGCGCCGGTCGAGGTCGCGCTGGAAGGCACGAAGGAGCGCTGGGGCCAGTTCTTCGTCACGCCGGTGGAAGAGGACGAGCGCGACACCGAAGCCGCCATCGTCTACATGCTCGAGACCACCGAGCGCCGTGCGCTGGAAAACCAGATCAACCAGTCGCAGAAGATGGAGACGGTCGGCCAGCTCGCCGGCGGCATCGCCCACGACTTCAACAACGTGCTGTCGGCCATCATGATGGCCAACGACTTCCTGCTGAACGCGCACAAGCCGACCGATCCGTCGTTCCAGGACATCATGCAGATCAAGCAGAACGCGACGCGCGCGGCGACGCTGGTGCGCCAGCTGCTGGCGTTCTCGCGCCGGCAGACGCTGCGTCCGCAGGTGCTCGATCTCGGCGATGCGCTCTCCGATCTCGCCATGCTCTTGCGCCGGCTGATCGGCGAGAAGGTCAAGCACGAGACCATCCACGGCCGCGATCTCTGGCCGGTCAAGGTCGACGTCTCCCAGTTCGAGCAGGTCATCGTCAATCTCGCGGTCAACGCGCGCGATGCGATGCCCGAAGGCGGCAAGCTGATCATCCGCACCGCGAACGTCACGGCTGACGAGTCGGCCAAGCTCGCCTACAAGGGCATGCCCGCCGCCGACTATGTGCGCATCGAGGTGTCCGACACCGGCACCGGCATTCCCGCCGACATCCGCGACAAGATCTTTGAGCCGTTCTTCTCGACCAAGGAGGTCGGCAAGGGCACCGGCCTCGGCCTCTCGACCGTCTACGGCATCGTCAAGCAGACCGGCGGCTTCATCTATGTCGATTCCGAGCCGGGCAAGGGCACCTCGTTCCAGATCTTTTTGCCCCGCCATCGGCAGGAACCCGAGACGCAAGCCGACGCGCCGGCTGCCGCGACCAACGGCGCTGCTGTCGCTTCGACCGAGGCCGCCAAGACCGCGCCTCCGACTGAGGCCAAGCCGCGGACCGATCTCACGGGACAGGGCACCATCCTGCTCGTCGAGGACGAGGAGGGCCTGCGCGCGCTGAACGCACGCGGCCTGCGCTCGCGCGGCTATACCGTGGTCGAGGCCGAGAACGGCGTCGAGGCGATGGAGGTGCTGGACGAGCAGAGCGGTGCGATCGATCTCGTCGTCTCCGACGTCGTCATGCCCGAGATGGACGGTCCGACGCTGCTCAAGGCGATGCGCGAACAGAACCCGGACATCAAGTTCATCTTCGTCTCCGGCTATGCCGAGGATGCCTTCGAGAAGAGCCTGCCCGAGGGCCAGCAGTTCGACTTCCTGCCAAAACCCTTCACGCTCAGCCAGCTCGTCGCCGCGGTGAAGGAGACGATGGCGAAGGCCGGGTGAGCCTTTGTTGAGGCAATCCGGGAGTGCTTTTGCCTCGTGCGCAACGCCGCCGGGAACCACCGGTACCCGGCGACCAGCACCCCGCCAAACCCTCGCCAAATATGGGCTTTTGCCACATCCCCGCGACTGAGGGCCGCAGCCGCGGGTTCCGATAGTGGCTTCACTTTTGCGCCGTCGTGCCCATCTTAAGGGCACTTCCCCATGCCGGGGAAAATGGGAAACGCACATGATTTTCTCGCAACGTAGCCGCAGTATTTTGAAGACCATCGCCGTCGTGCTGGCGCTGGCGCTGCCGACCGCGCTCGCGATCTCGTCCGCCGACGCCCGCGTCGGCGGTGGCTTCTCGTCGGGCTCGCGCGGCTCGCGGACGTACTCCGCGCCGCCCTCGACGCAGACCGCGCCGGGCTCGACCTCGCAGTTCAACCGCACCTACACCCAGCCGGGCGCCGGCATGAATTCGGCCGCAGCCGCGCCCGCGCGCGGCGGCCTGTTCGGCCGCGCAGGCGGCTTCATGGGCGGCCTCGCGGCCGGCTTCCTGGGCGCAGGCCTTCTGGGCATGCTGTTCGGTGGCGGTCTGTTCGGCGGTCTCGGCGGCCTGTCGTCGATCCTCGGTCTGATCATCCAGATCGCGCTCGTCGTGCTGGTCGTGCGGCTCGCGATGTCCTGGTGGCAGCGCCGTCATACGCCGCAGGCGGCCTACGCGGGCCCGAGCGCCGGACCCGATCCGGGCGCACAGACCAACTATCGCAGCGGCCTGTCCGGCTTCGGCTTCGGCGCCAACAACGCGCCGCTCGAGATCAAGCCTGACGACTACGAGGCGTTCGAGCGCCTGCTGGGCGAAACCCAGGCAGCCTGGTCGAACGAGGACGTGTCCAAGCTGCACACGCTCGCCACGCCCGAAATGGTCTCCTATTTCGAGAAGGACCTCGCCGAGAACCGCGCGCGCAACGTCGTCAACAAGGTGACCAACGTAAAACTCCTGCAGGGCGATCTGGCGGAAGCCTGGCGCGAGGGCGAGACCGACTACGCCTCCGTCGCGATGCGCTTTGCGCTGACCGACAAGACGGTCGACCGCAACACCGGCGCGACCGTTGCCGGCAGCGAGCAGCCGATCGAGGCCACCGAGGTCTGGACCTTTGCGCGCCGCACGGGCGGCAATTGGGAACTGTCGGCGATCCAGCAGACCAACTGATCGCCGCTGCAATGCGAACACAAAAGGCGCCGCGCTCCCGCACGGCGCCTTTTTCTTTGAGACGGCCGCCTTGCACGACTGCGACGGAATAATGCGGCCTGCGGCGTGTTCGTGTCAGGCGGCAACCAAGAATAGCGACATCAGGAGGAAGAGATGATCCGTACCGGAAAATTCGCGCAGTCAAAATTCTTCCAGCCTCTTTGCCTTGCTTTCGCTGTGTCGACGCTTCCCATGCTCGCCGTCGGTGCGGCGCAGGCGCAGTCGGCCGACATGAGCTTCTTCGTGACCTCGAGCGGGCCCGGCAAGGGCGCCGATCTCGGTGGCCTCGACGGCGCCGACGCGCAATGCCAGAAGCTCGCGCAGGCTGCCGGCGCCGGCGCAAAAACCTGGCGCGCCTATCTCTCGACCCAGGCCGCCGACGGCAAGCCTGCGGTGAACGCACGCGACCGCATCGGCAAGGGTCCCTGGCAGAACGCCAAGGGCGCCGTCATCGCCAAGGACGTCGCCGACCTGCACAGCGCCGCAAACAATCTCACCAAGCAGACGGGGCTCAACGAAAAGGGCGAGGGGACCAACGGCGCCGGCGACCAGCCGAACCGGCATGACATCCTCACTGGATCGCAGCCGGACGGCACCGCGTTTGCCGCGGGCGAGGACAGGACCTGCAAGAACTGGACGAGCAGCACGCAAGGTGCCGCGATGCTCGGCCATTTCGATCGCAAGGGTCTGCGCGACGACGAGCCGTCAAAATCCTGGAACAGCTCGCACCCCTCGCGCGGCTCCGAAGGCGGCTGCTCGCAGGCCGACCTCAAGAGCACCGGCGGCGATGGGCTGCTGTACTGTTTCGCGGCGAACTGATTGATGGTCATTCCGGGGCGATGCGCAGCATCGAACCCGGAATCTCGAGATTCCGGGTTTCGGTCCTGCGGACCGCCCCGGAATGACGGAACCTCTGATCGCGTGCTAGGTTTGCAGCAACGTTCTCACAGGTTCTCTCCCATGAAATACGAACTCTACTACTGGCCGGAAATCCAGGGTCGCGGTGAATATGTCCGGCTCGCACTCGAAGAAGCCGGCGCTGCTTATGTCGACGTCGCGCGCGGCGCCCGCGGCACGGCCGCAATGATGAAGCTGATGGATGCACGCGATACGCCGCCCTTTGCGCCGCCGTTCCTGAAAGCGGGCAAGCAGATCATCGGCCACACCGCCAACATCCTGCTCTATCTCGGCGCCCGCCACGGGCTCGCGCCGAAAACCGAGGCCGGCAAATTATGGGTGCACGGGCTCCAGCTCACGATCGCCGATTTCGTGCTTGAGGTTCACGACACCCATCATCCGCTCGGCCCCTCGCTCTATTACGAGGACGCGCGCCCTGAGGCGAAGAAGCGCACCGCTGCGTTCTGGGACGAGCGGGTGCCGAAATATCTGGGCTATTTCGAAGGACTGTTGAACAGCAATGGCGGCGCCTACGTCACCGGGCGCAAGCTCACCTATGTCGATCTCTCGCTGTTCCAGATCGTCGCCGGCCTGCGCTACGCATTTCCGAGGCGCATGAAGAATTTCGAGAACGAAATCCCCGGCCTGGTCGGTCTCCACGACCGCGTCACGGCGCGACCGAACATCAAGGCTTATCTCGCGAGCGAGCGGCGCATTGCCTTCAACGAGCAGGGCATCTTCCGCCGCTACAAGGAGCTCGATCGCTAGACGAGCAAATCCGGCGCGCGGGCTCGCGCCCGCCGGCCGGATTTCATCCCGAGTCTGAAGCGCTCCGTGTCAGGCGATCTGGTCGATCCGCGTGCCCTGGCCCGGCGGCAGCGGCGCGGGCGGCGGCGGCTGATAGGCCTTCTCGGCTTCCTTCTGCGCCTGGTTGTCCTGCGCCTTGTTCGCATTGGTGTCGTAGCTCGGCACCACGACAACCACCGGCGGCGGCGCAACGCTGGAAACACTCATTGGTCAAACCTCTCACATTGAAACATGTGAGACTGACCTTGGGGACGCCAAGGATCCCTGAAATGGATCGTTAAAATGCGAGCGAATTTGCGCGGGACCGTGATGGATGGTGAAGATCAGGTAGACTCTCGCCACCTGTCATTGCGAGCGCAGCGAAGCAATCCAGTCTGTGACCGGGGCGAGACTCTGGATTGCTTCGCTGCGCTCGCAATGACGGAGCGCGTTTACTCGTCCTTGCCGCGCGTGATCGAGATCGCCGCGTCGGTCTTGGTGCGCGTGCATTCCATGTTGAGCCGGCGATAGCGCATCGTCACCTTGTCACCGCGCAAAATGCCCATGCGCTTCAGACAGCGCGTCGCGCCCGTGGTGGTGTCGTCCTTCGTCACCGTGAAGATGATCGCGGCTGCCGCGCCGACCAGATCGTAAAACTGTTGCGTCGGCCGGCGGTCGCCCTTGGCATAGAGTTCGTTTGAGTAGTTTTGCCCGTTGCCGCGGCAGCCGAGCGACAATTCCTTGGCCGCCGGGTGCGTGAGATAGACGATGTTGGCGGCCTTGAAGTTGACCTTGAGCCCGTCGATGTTGTGCGCGAGCTGTTTTGAAATGTCGTCGCACTGATCCGCGCGCGCAGGCGCGGCTGACGCCACAAGGCCGGAGATTGCGGCGGCGATGAGAAACGCGCCGCGAGAGTTCAGTTTCAAAATCATGTCAGGGAGCCCCTTCGGCCGGTATAAAAGCGTGTGCGCCGGGCTCATGCAAGGGGCGGGCGTGCAACAACGGCCTCAAAACCCAGGGATGGTCACGCCCAGCGCGGACGCCGTCACGTTCAGCAGATTGACCAGCGTCGGCACGGATACCAGCAGCGTCGCGAGGCCGAGCTGCTGGTCGCGGATCGTGCAGGCGATGGCGCCGGCGGCCATCAGCGGGAAGACGACGATCTGAGCCGCCGTCATCAGGGCGCTGATGCCGGGAAGATCGAAGCCGTGCTGGAGGGCCGAAGGCATCAGGTTCAGCAAGGCCATGAATGTGATGGCTGTGAGCGCGAGGATCGCGCCGCGCATGTGACTGATGGCTGTGAAAACCAGCGCCGTCAGCGCCAGCACCGGCTGCGCGGCGAGGAAGGCCTTGGTCAGGTATCCGCTGTAGCCGGGACCGGGGATTTCGATGCTGCCGTCAAACAGGAACGTCACGTGGGACAGGCCGTCGTACGCCTCCATGAGCGCGAGGGCGGCGAGCACGACCAGGAGGGCAAGCCTGTGCTTTTCGGGTAGCGGAGAAGCCGGTTGGGACGAGGTTTGATGGGCCATTGCGGGGGCAGGGGACATTCGCGAAATCGATTGCTGGGGGGCGTCTGAAAACCTTCCCTTTGTGGGAAAAGGGCTTAGAAGGGTTCAAACCTCAGCCCTTTTTGGCATCTTTTGCCGCGGCTAGCCGGCCCAACCCGAGACCAGACCATGAACGCTCCGACCGCCTTCCCCGACTCCTCCAAGCCCGTTCCGCCCTACAAGCACACCCCGCTGTTTCCGCTCGGCAAGGACGAGACGCCCTACAAGAAGATCTCATCCGAGGGCGTGCGGGTCGAGAAGGTGCTCGGCAAGGACATGCTGGTGGTGTCGCGCGAGGCGCTGCGGGCGCTGTCGGAGGCGGCCTTCGGTGACATCAACCACTACCTGCGCCCCGGCCATCTCAAGCAGCTCCGCTCCATCCTCGACGACAACGAGGCGAGCCCGAACGACAAGTTCGTCGCGCTGGACTTTTTGAAGAACGCCAACATCGCCGCCGGCGGCGTGCTGCCGATGTGCCAGGACACCGGCACCGCGATCATCATGGGCAAGAAGGGCTGCAACGTCATCACCGATGGCGACGACGAGGCCGCACTGTCGGAAGGCGCGCGCGATGCGTATCTGCGCCGCAATCTGCGCTACTCGCAGGTCGCGCCGCTCTCGATGTACGAGGAAAAAAACACCGCCAATAACATGCCGGCGCAGTGCGAGATCTACGCCGAGGGCGATGATGCCTACAAGTTCATGTTCATGGCCAAGGGCGGCGGCTCCGCCAACAAGAGTTTTCTATTCCAGGCGACGCCGTCCGTGCTCACCAAGGACCGGCTGCTCGCTTTCCTGAAGGAAAAGATCCTGACGCTCGGCACCGCGGCGTGCCCGCCCTATCACCTCGCGATCGTGATCGGCGGCACCTCGGCCGAGCTCTGCATGAAGACGGTGAAGCTCGCCTCCGCGCGTTATCTCGACGCGCTGCCGACCCAGGGTTCGCCCGACGGCAACGCCTTCCGCGACGTCGAGATGGAAAAGGAAATCCACAAGATGACGCAGTCGCTCGGTGTCGGCGCGCAGTTCGGCGGAAAATATTTCTGCCACGACGTGCGCGTGATCCGCATGCCGCGTCACGGCGCTTCGCTCCCGATTGGGCTGGGCGTCTCCTGCTCGGCCGACCGCCAGGTGCTCGGCAAGATCACCCGGGACGGCGTCTATCTCGAGGAGCTCGAGCACAATCCGGCGCAGTATCTGCCGCAGGTCGAGCAGACCCTCGACGGCGAGGTCGTCAAGATCGACCTCAACCAGCCCATGAAGGACATCCTCGCGACGTTCTCCAAATATCCAATCAAGACCCGCGTCTCGATGACCGGCACCATGATCGTCGCGCGCGATAGCGCGCATGCAAAACTGCGCGAGCGCCTCGAGCGCGGCGAGCCGCTGCCGGACTACTTCAAGAACCATCCGGTCTATTACGCCGGTCCCGCCAAGACTCCCGAAGGCTACGCCTCCGGCGCGTTCGGTCCAACCACCGCGGGGCGCATGGATTCCTTCGTCGACCAGTTCCAGGCTGCCGGCGGTTCCATGGTGATGGTGGCGAAGGGCAACCGCGCACCGGCGGTGCGCGAGGCCTGCAAGAAGTATGGCGGCTTCTATCTCGGCTCGATCGGCGGTGCTGCGGCAAACCTCGCCGAGCACTGCATCAAGAAGGTCGAGGTGCACGAATATCCCGAGCTCGGCATGGAAGCGATCTGGCGCATCGAGGTCGTGGACTTCCCCGCCTTCATCATCATCGACGACAAGGGCAACGACTTCTTCAAGGAGTTGAACCTGGGCTAGAGCTCGGCTTTCGAGCGGTGCGCTACCGCGGAACGCGATATTCCGCCGGCGCGCCGTTCTCCGGCCCGTCGAACATCACGAGCACGCGCCACGGCTGTCCGGCGGTGTCGCTCAGCACCAGCAGCGTCTCGGCCTTTGCGGTGGTGTCGGCGACCGTGAGATTGTGGCTCGTGCCGAGCGTGCCGGTCTTTGGATCGTAGAACACGATGGCGGGCGTGATCGCCTGCTCGTTGACCGGTCCGGTCAGCAGCAGCAGGCCGCCCGAGACGGCGGCGATGTCCCTGATGCCGATCGTGGTGCCGAGGGGCAGCGTCTTGAGCTCCGCATTGAGCGGTGCAGCTTCCGTGAAAACGGCCTGTGCGTTCACCGCGAGGATGTAGGCCTTGCCGTCGTCGGAGGGGCCGCGGAAGCCGAGATACATCCGTCCGTCCGCGACTGCGATGCCTTCGATGTTGGCGCCGTTCTCGCCGAGCGGCTTGTCGTAGGCCGAGGGAAGCGCGTCTTTGATCGCACCGCGCAGCCGCATCACGGATGCCTCGACGCCGACGACCTCGTCGTCGGAGATGTCATAGGGTGGCATTCCCGTGCCCTTGTCGACGGGAATTCGGAAGACGTGATAGCTCGTCGGATTGCTGTCCTCGGGATGATGCCGTTTGCGGCCGTGCGATCCGATCACGTAGAAATAGCCGTCATCATAGGCCGCGCCTTCGGCATCGGGATCGCCGCTGGCCTGATCGCCGAGCAGCTTGATCACCTTGCCCGGCTTGATCGTGGTGCCGTCTATGGCGAAGAATTGCGCGTATTTCTTTTCGTCATTGGCGATGAGACAGGCCGCAGGCGTCGCGCAGGCCGCGCCGCTGAGATTGGTGCGGGCGTCGGCGCTCTTCTTGAACGGTTCGCTCACTTGCCAGGCCGGCGACTGCGGCTCGAGCGTGTCGGCGCTGACAGGCGTTGCCGAGGCGAGCGCAATGATGGCTGCGAACAGATGGATGCGTGCGGAAAGGGGCGACATTCAAACCTCCCCTCTGATCGGTTGAAAGTGTATTGGTCGCAACTAAAAATTCTGGGTTGCACGACGACCTTGCGCCCAAAGCCCGTCGCGGTCAACGACACGAACGCTTGAACGCCGTGGCCAAAGACCGCAGCGCGAGCGGAGTTTAGCTGCAATTCGTGACTTGGTTGGAGCACAACGCGCGCCACCAGCCGCGCACGCCGTCATGGCTCTCGACAAGGCCCCAGGCGCCGCTGCATGCAAGGAGGCGCTTTGGTCCGCCGTCGGTGTCGAGCGCGCCGCCGAGCTCGCGCTGTGCCGGCGTCCATTTGGCGTCAATGAAGGGCGCGGTGAACAGTCCGCCCATGCGCGTGCCGCCATTGGCGTAGGCCGCGCCGACCTTGTTGGCGGCGACCCAGCCGCGCCCCGCATAGGGTTTTGGTGCGTTGCGCGGATATTTTTTCTCGTCCTCATAGTCCTTGCCCGGAGGCTTTGCGCCTTCGATCAGGAACCAGCCGTCCTTGAAGCCGATGATGCGGAATTCGGTCAGCCACCCGCCCTCGGGGGTGTTCTCGGCGCCACCCATCTTGAGGCGATAGGGCGCGGGCAGGGTGCCCAGCACGCGCGCCTTCACCGACGGCTCGGCCCGCACGTTGAGGCCGCTCGGATCCTTGTCCTGCGTCCATGCGCCGATATCGCAGGGCTCGGTGCCCTCGGGAAGGGAGGCGCGCTTCGCCGCGAGATCGGCGTGGAGTTTTGTGTAGTCGCTCTCCTCGCCGTCGGCATCGCTCATTGTGGTGTCGCGATTGCCGCGGGCGGGATCGGTGCGCGGCTTCAGCTCGGCCGTGACTGCGCGCGTACGATCGTCGGACAGCTTGACGATGAGCACCTGACGCTGCGCGAACACGCTGGCCGGTATCTTGGGATCGTTCGATGTTGCGGGATCGAGCGCGAGGTAACCGGTGGCGCCATCGGTGCGATAGGCTTCGCCCGCGACATATCCTGCGGGTACCAGGGCGAGCGCGCTTGCGCGCCACGCCGGTTCGCTGTCGCCTGCGCGCGCCGCCGCGACGGAGAGGGCCGTCGCGGCGATGATGCTGAGAACACGCATGGCGAATGCAAAGCGGGCGATTAAGCCCGCGTGCCCGTGAACGGGAAGCTGCCCATCGGGCCGATGCCCATCTCGCCGCTCATGCTGTCGCCGGCGACCTTGCCAATGAACTCGAGCGTCAACGGCATCGGGTTGGTGATCGAGACCTTCCAGTTGACGGCATCGCCGCTGATGGCACCGTCGAAAATCTCGGCACTGTTGCCTTCGGCACCTTGCGTGCCGGTCAGCGTGCCGCCGGAGCTCTTCAGGCTCAGCGTCGCCTGGCGCTCGCCCATCGGCGTTGTCATGGTCAAATTCCAATTTCCGTCAACGGCCATTCCTGTCTCCCAACTTTTTTACCCGGCAGTCCGCGATGAGCCGCGGCGGGGCCAAGGCGAGCGTATAGCCTAACTCGTCCGACCTGCCTAACGCACTCTTTGACGCGGCTGGACTTCAGGCGCGGGCGGCCGCACGGATGCGGCTGCCGACGATGAGGCGGAAGGCGGCGTACTGGATCGCGAATGCGCCGAGCTTGGTGCCGACCAGCACCACCGAGATGTAGAAGGCCCACAGCTTCATGTCGCCGGTCATCGCCACCGCAACCGTGCCGGCGGCGAGCACGAACATCAGCGCGGCCCAGGCGTAGCCGGCAACCGTCACATATTCCGGGATCGTCTCGCTCACGACCGGCGGCATGTAGCGCAGCATCCAGCCGCGCTTGAGCATGATGATGCCGATCGCGACATGGCCGATCGCGGGCTTTGCCAGCACGAAGCGCGGATCGTGGGTGAGCAGCGTCAGGCTGCCGAGCACGATGACGAGGCCGAGGCTCGCCCAAGTCATGTAGCTCAGCGTCTGGCCCTTGTACCGCGACCAGGCCACCTGGGCGATAGCGCCGATGATCGCAACGGCAGTCGCGAGAATGACGTTGTCGGTCGCGAGATAGATGACCAGGAAGACGATGGTCGAGAGGAAGTCGGAGACGAGCCGGCGGAATACGTCTTTCATCGTCTGTCCTGTCAGTGCGTGTGGGGCAGGGCGTTCGGGGGCGTACCGTACTTGATCTTGCGGTACTCGGGATACCATTTTGTGAAATAGATCGCGCTGTTGCGGGCCGCAAACGCGATCGCAATGCTCGACCAGATCGGCAGGCCCGGCACGTAGAGCAGCACGACATTGGCCGCCAGCATCAACAGCGCGGCTGCGGTCCACGCCGCGGTAATGATGTAGTTGGCACGCATGAAGCCGGGCATCGCCGCGATCTCGGCCGGCACGGCCTCGATCGCATATTGCAGCGTGAAGGGTTTGCGGATCAGCATCGAGCCCAGCGAGATGACGAAGATGCCGACGTCGACCGATACCTTCACCCCGAGCGTGCCGAAGGCGGGATCGACGAGGACGATATAGAGGCCGATCGCGGCGAGGATGATCGCGGAGCCCGCGGCCAGCATCTTCACGGAGCGGCCGTACCAGAGATCGATTGCGATGGTGGCGAGGCAGACCGCGGACGCCGTGAACACGCTGACGGCCGCGGAGGCTACCAGCATCAGGAAGGTGAAGACGCCGTAGGGGGCAAGGATCAGGAAAATGGCCATGTGGGGTGCCTCGGTCGGCAAATCTTTACAGTGTCAAGATGGATAATGCAGATCCCGGACCGGGTCAAGGAAAATCTTTACAGTGTCAAAATGATGTGAAGAATGTAGGGTTAATCGAATAATTACAGTCGCTTGACGCCTGAATCATTGCGGCATCGTCCCCGCAATAACCCGCGACAAGATGTTCACCGCGCAGGTCACGAGCAAGCCGATCGTGACGACAATGCTGCCGCCGCGACAAATCCAGAACAGTCGTGAATTCGTCACCGCATACATGCCGAGCGGATGAAGCAGCCGCGACAGCAGTAGCGCGCCCATCAGCAGGTGAATGCGCAGGGGCGTCGTCCCCGCCATCTCGATCATCGCGACCATCAGTGAGATGATCGGGACATATTCCATGAAATTGCCGTGTGCGCGGATTGCGCTGCGCAACGCGATATTGCCACCATCATTGAAAGCAGCCTGATTGCTTCGCCGCAGCCGGATCACCTGGAGCGCGAGCACGGCGTACAGCAAGGCGAGGATCGCGAGATAACCTGCGGTGATCGACGGCATGTGCATGCGGATCTCCGTTGTGCGTATCAACCGCTGTCATTCCGGGGCGCGACGAAGTCGCGAGCCCGGAATCCATCGAGCGGCACCACTTGCGGTACAATGGATTCTCAGATGCGCAATTGCGCATCAAAGCTCGCGCCAAGTGGCGCGCCCCGGAATGACCAGGGGAGGGCTTTACTGCGTCCCCACCCAATTGCCGTGGAATCCATCAGGCACGCGATGGCCGAGCTGCACCAGCGCGACGGGGCCGGCCTCGACGTCCTGCGCGTTGAATACCGCGAGATCGCTGCGGTTCTCACGCGCGCGCCAGACCACCGACAGCAGCCAGCCGTCGCCTTCGGCGGCATCCTTGCCGCGCTCGACGAAGACAGGCTCGGAGATGGTGTCGCCGGCCGGCAGCAGATAATGCGCGAGCCGTTTTCCGGCGCCGTCGACATGCACGATGCCGGAGAGCGCGCCGAACATCGGCAGCTTCGGATTGGCGCAGGCGTACCAGCCGTGGTTCGTCTTTAGCCCGGCTCGGCGGTCGTCGACGCGCGGGAATTCGCCGGTGAGGTCGTCGAGATAAGTCTGCTGGAAGCGGTCGGTATTGTCAGAGAGATCGAAGGTCCAGCGGCAATGACGCGCGCGCGACTTGTCGGGATCGGTGGGCCTGCCGTCCGGATGCGGGAACAGCGGCGCTTCCTCGAACTGCATGACGTCGGCGATGATGCGGTTGCCTTCCTCCCACGCATTCATGACGTGGAAGACGTAGCAGCTCTCGGCGCGGAACCAGACGATGTCCTTTTCCGAGCCGCTTCGTTTCATCACGCCGACATAGGCGCCTTTCTCGGGCTCCCAGGCGTAGGGCGGCTTGCCGCTCATCGCGCGCTGCATGCTGCCGGTGATTGGCAGGATCGGAAACAGCACGTGGTTATCCGTGACGATGAAGTCGTGCACCATGCTGGCATAGGGCGCGTCGAATCGCGTGAAGCGCGTCACCTTGCCGGAGGCGTCGATCGCCCCGTAGGAAAGGGCGGGTGTCAGCGGGCCGCTCGCATTGTAGCCGAAGAACACGAGCTCGCCGGTCGTGGGGTCTACCTTGGGATGCGCGGTGAAGGGCCCGGCGATGCGGCCCCCGAAGTTGCAGTAGCCGCGGGTCGCGAGCGTGCCGGGTTCGATCTCGGTCGGCAGATGCCCCTCTTCGAGTGCGAGCAGCTTGCCAGCGTGGCTGATGATGTTGGTATTGGCGACGCCGCCGTCGGTGAGGTGCGCCGGCGCGTCCGGCATCTTGCGGCCGAAGCCGCCGAACAGTGCGCGGCCGGCATCGTGCTCGGCGAGGAATTTTGGCGTGCGGACCCAGCGGTTGCGATAGCTCGCCTTGCCGTTCTCGAGATGAAAGGCGTGCAGCATGCCGTCGCCGACGAACCAGTGCGCGCCGGGCGCGTCGAACTGCGGATTGGGCCCGTTGCGATAGAGCGTGCCGTTCAGCTCCCGCGGCAACTCGCCGACGATCTTGAGGTGTGGCGCATCTGCCTCGAACGGGATCGGCGCGAGGTTGGTCCGGCTATCCTTGATGGCTTCCTGCAGCACGTCGTAGACCCTCCCTATCTTTACGTTGTAAAGATTCGATACAGGAGCTGTTGGCTCTGGTCAAGTGAAATCTTTACACTGTCAAAATTGCGTGACATAAGTTGACTTATGGCCAAGACCGACACTGCGCGCCGCCCGCGCGCCAAGAGAGCATCACCCTCCGCATCCGTTGCGCGACCGCGCCTTGCGCGCAAGGCCGGCCCCGCGAAGAGCACGAGCGCCAAGACCGAAACGCCCTATCACCATGGCGCGCTGCGCGAGGCCCTGCTGCAGGCGGCCGAGCGCATTCTGGAGCGTGACGGTCTTGCCGGCCTCACGCTGCGCGCGGTGGCGCGCGAGGCGGGCGTGTCGCATGCCGCGCCCACGCATCATTTCGGCGATCTGACCGGGCTGATCTCGGAGCTCGCGGCGATCGGCTTCCGCAATTTCAATGCGGCCATGGTTGCCGCCCGCAACAGCGAAACGCATCCGTTGATGAAGGGGATGGCGAACGCCAAGGCCTATGTCGCCTATGCGCGCGCGCATCCCGGCATGTACAGCCTGATGTTCCGCACCGAGCGGCTCGATTACTCACGGCCGTCGTTGCACGAGGCCGCCAGCGCCTCGTTCAAGGGCCTGGCGAGCTCGGCCCGCTTCGCGCCTCCCGAGCAGCTCACCGAGGATGCGCTCGAGGCCTTGTCGCTCGAGCATGCCGCGGTCATCGCGCGCAACTGGTCGCTGGTGCACGGCTTCACCATGCTGATGCTCGACGGGCGCCTCAGCGACATCCTGCATCGCCTGCCGCCGGGCACCACGCCCGAAAAGCTTCTCGAAGCGGTTCTGCTGTCGACGGTCGCCAATAAGCAACCGGGCTGCTAATCGGGGTCTAGCGCGCGACGAGCTCCACCGCGCGGCCGCTCGCACCCACGATCTTCAGTTCGTCCTTGCCGCATTTGAAGCCGCGCGCAAGTTCGTCCGCAGCCTTGCGCGCGAGCTCGTTGGCGTTGGGATTGGCGATCGCATCGACATAGGCGACATGGCAGACCGCTCCCGGCGGCAGCCGCGTCACGACCAGCAGCGCCTTGGTGTTCGGCCGTCCCTGCTTGTCGGGGTCGTTGTTGTCGGCGATGTGCCAGCGCTGGATGATCGCGAATGGCTTGCCGTCGGCGGCGCGCCACTCGACGGTGTGCTCACTCGAATTGAACGGGCCGAACCAGACCTCGGCGGCGGGCTCCTTGGCGGCCGCCGAACGGTTCTTTCCGACCGAGACGATTTCGCGAAGATCGTCCTCCGAGATCAGCACGATGAGGCCGGCCTTGCCCGGACACACCCGCACGGTGCTGTCGTCGACACCATTGCCTGCGCTTCTAACGCGGCAATCCCTGGGCGCGGTCGAGGTATAGCTGCTGCCGAAAGATTGGGCGTGGGCCGGGCCATACCAGGCGCAAGCAAGCAGCGCGATCAGGCAGGCGAGCGTGACATGCTTCATGACGAGGCCTCCGGCCCCCTGGAACTCTCTCCATCAGACGTGTTCATTGTGGGGAAGGTTCAAACTTGGCTCCGAGGCACCTGACAGCGGCGCGGAATCGTTCTAGAAGGGCGCCTTCGCCTGAGCCCTCGCGGCTCCATTCGCGTTTCTCAACTTTCTCGGTCATGCCCGCTATCTCCTCGAACAAACCGTTTCGCGTCGGCCGCTCCAAGACTGGACTTGGTCTCTTCGCCACCAAACCGATCAAGAAGGGGACCCGGATCATTCGCTATTTCGGGCCGATCCTGGATTCCCGGATCAAGGAACAGGACGACATCGAGAACAAATATCTGTTCGAACTGAACGGCCGCTGGACCATCGACGGCTCCGTGCGCAAGAACGTCGCCCGCTACATCAATCATTCCTGCCGGCCGAACGCGGAATCCGACGTGCGCCCGCGCGAGCGCAAGGTCTTCATCCGCGCCATCAAGAACATCGAGCCGGGCGACGAGATCAACTACGACTACGGCACCGACTATTTCAAAGCCTATCTGAAGCCGATCGGCTGCAAATGCGCCTCATGTGAGACCAAGCGCAAGAAGCTGCGCGCCGAAGCCCGTGCCGAACGCGCCAAGGTCAAGGCCCGCGCGGAGCGCAAGGCGCAGAAGGCCACCGGCAAGGCGCCCGCAAAGAAAAAGCTGAACGGCAAGCATTTTAACGGCAAGGTCGGGCGCGTTCGGGGCTAAGTATTCGCTGGAACGCGTCGTAGCCCGGATGAGCGAAAGCGACATCCGGGATCCTTGTCCGTGGCTTCCCGGGTATCGCTTCGCTCACCCGGGCTACGAACTCAGGCCTATCTCACCGCCCGTCGATACAGCACCAGCAGCAGTCCAAACAGCACGGCCGCCGACACCCCAAGCGACCAGTGGATGCCGATCCCGGCGCCGACGACGCCCACGGTGAGGCCAGAAAAGGCGCGCATGCCGAGGCCGGCCATGTTGAACAGGCCCACCACGCGGCCGCGGCTGTCGGCCGGCGCGTTGATCTGCACCAGCGCCTGCGCCATCGTGTTGAACGACAGCTCAAAGAATCCGGCCGCAAACAGCAGCGCAATGGCGACACCATAGATTCCGACGGTGGCGAAACCGAGCAGGGTGACGCTCCAGAGGATCGCGAGCAGGATCGCGGTCCGCGGGCTCGGTTTCAGCCGTCCCCAGGATTCGAGCGCGATGGCCGCGAGCACCGCGCCGCCGGCGTCGGCCGCCAAGAGCACGCTGTAGGACACGCCGGGGTCGCCATGGCCGAGATCGCCGGCAAAGCCCGGCATCTGGGCGTGATAGGCGTTGCCGATCATGAAGGAGGTGAGGCCCGCGAGCCACGTCATCGAGGTCAGCACCGGCTGCTTTGCGATGTCGCGGATGGTCTGCACGATGTCGCCAAAGCCGCGCACCGCGAAGCGCCGCGGTGTCGCGCTCCTGTCGCTCGTCGGCGCCCAGAACAGCCACAGCAGCATCGGCAGATAGAACAGCGTGTTGAGGATGATGCCGTGGGCAGGTCCCAGTGCCAGCATGATGACGCCGCCCACGGCGGGGCCGACCAGAATGCCGAGATAGCGCGCCATTGCGTTCAGCCGCACGGCGCTCGGCAGGTCCTGAGGGCCCACGATGTCGAACAGCAGGAGCTGGTTCGGCGTCTGCCACAGCACGCCGGCACAGCCATGGATCACCAGCAGCAGCATCGCATGCCACATCTGCAGGCTGTCGGTGAGGAAGAAGAGGCCCCATCCGGCCGACGCCACAATGAAGAGCAGCATGCCGCACTGGATGATACGCCGCGGGTCGAAGCGGTCGGCCAGCCCGCCGACGGCGACGGAAAACAGCAGGAACGGCAGCCAGTGCGACAGCACGGCAAAGCCGCCGAGCGTCGGCGAATGGAATTTCTGGAACACCACCCAGTAGCTGATCACATGCTCGACATTGTCGGCCATCATCGCCAGCACATAGGCTGCGAACTGCATGCGATAGGGCCGCGACTTCATGGCTGCGAAGGAACTGGACGCAGCCACGGACGCCGTCGAGGATGGAGGGTTCAAGCGATCACCAGGGATTGGCCGGCCCTTGCCGGCATTTGGCTTCCGCTTGCGCCGATACACGGTCGTTTCCGTGCACTCAAGAGGCTCGGGCGCAAACCAGCCCCGCATCGCGGCCGAAATGCGCATTGGAAGAGCGGCGCTCGCAATGACGAGCGAGGCGCCTGCAAACTGCTTCTCCAGCGTCGTCCTGGCACCAGGGCGACGCTGGAGGATTCGGCAGCGCGCCTTACGCGGCCATTGCACTCCCGCTCTTGCGCAGGCCGATGAACTGCAGCTCGGCGAACACGCCGGTGGCAATCGCCTGCGCCACGACCATGACGACGCCCAGCAAATTCGGCGACACGGCGCCGGAGAGCAGCAGCGCGATGCTGCCGACCGTCCACAGCGCGTTGCCGACCACGACCAGCAGCACCAGCGCCTTTGGCACCGCGCCGCGCGAGGCGAGCCATCCGACAAGCGCGGTGTAGGCGATCAGGAACAGGCCGGTCTCGCGCAACAGCGCCTCCGGCAGGTTGAACAGCGCGGCAAAGGCGGCGGCACCGAAGGTGAAGCCGAGGGCTGCGACGCCGCTGAAGACGGCATCGGCGAGCAGGGCGCGGCGCAGGAAATTGGATGCATGGATCATGGTCAGTCTCCTTCTTGAGGTTTCCTTGGGGGCGGGTGAAAAATCAACGCGCGCCGCGCCACCAGGCGCGGACGAGGGCGGTGAGGCGGAACGGGCAGAGGCTCTTGCCGACGCTGTGTTCGAACGCCAGAACCTGGACCACCACGAACTCGCCGGTCGAGTGCACCAGCGGTTCCGGCATGTTGAGGTGGCGTGCCAATGCGCGGGTCGCGAGCTTCACGGCCCAGGGCAAGACGCTGTCGGCGAGGGTGCGGTAGATCAGCAGCGCGATCATGGTTCATCTCCTGTGGTGACGAAGATGCGCCGTCCCGCTCGGCAATTCGATTACCTCCCGGGTAATGGAAGGGCCGAGATTCGCATGCTAGGTTTCTCATCATGAACGCACATGCATCCATGGCCCGGGCCGCCGAAAAATCCCAGCCGATCCATATCGGCGACCATTTGCGCGAATGGCGGCAGCGCCGTCGCATGAGCCAGCTCGACCTCGCGGTCGAAGCCGAGGTCTCGGCGCGCCATTTGAGCTTCGTCGAGACGGGGCGTGCCGCGCCGTCGCGCGACATGGTGCTGAAGCTT
The DNA here is from genome assembly GCF_006483445.1 of Bradyrhizobium guangdongense. Lineage (GTDB taxonomy): Bacteria > Pseudomonadota > Alphaproteobacteria > Rhizobiales > Xanthobacteraceae > Bradyrhizobium > Bradyrhizobium guangdongense_A. Next base: position 29,344 of record NZ_PPPT01000027.1, read on the forward strand.
GCCGAGCGCCTCGATGTGCCCCTGCGTGAACGCAACGTGCTGCTGGTTGCGGCCGGCTATGCGCCGGCGTTCCAGCAGCGCCCGCTGGAGGATCCTGCCTTGAAGTCAGCCCGCCAGGCGATCGATCTCGTGCTGAAGGCGCATGAGCCGAACCCCGCGCTCGCCGTCGACCGGCACTGGAATCTGGTGTCGGCCAACCGCATGGTGGCGCCGCTGCTCGAAGGCATCCCACAGCGGCTGCTCGGCCAGCCCGTCAACGTGCTGCGGCTCGCCTTCCATCCCGAGGCGCTGGCGGCACGGACGGTGAACCTCGCCGAATGGTGCGGGCATCTTCTGGAGCGCCTGCATCGGCAATGCGAGGCGACCGCCGACCCCGAGCTGATCAAGCTCTACAACGACCTGAAGGCCTTTCCGATCCCGGCACGCTCGGCGCCGCTGTCGAGCGACAACGTCGCGATCCCCTTCAAGATGCGGCATCAGGGCGAGATCCTCAGCTTCTTCTCCACCACCATGGTGTTCGGCACGCCGGTCGACATCACGCTGTCGGAATTGGCGATCGAGACGTTCTTTCCGGCCGACGAAAAGACCGCGGAGCGGCTGCGAGCGATGCAGCCGCGCTGATCGGCAGCGTTTACAGCTCCGCGGGCCGCTCGTAGAATCCTGGCATGGATACCCGCGCGTCAAAACCCCTTCGGCCTGCCAATCCCGTCGGCGATCTCCTGCGTGGCTGGCGCACGCGCCGCGCGTTGAGCCAGGCGGAGCTGGCGTTTGAGGCTGGTATCTCGATCAAGCATCTGAGCTATGTCGAGACCGCGAAGGCGACGGCAAGCAGGAACATCCTGCTACAACTTGCCTCCGCGCTCGATCTGTCCCTGCGCGATCGCAACGCGCTGCTCGAGGCCGGCGGCTTTGCGCGCCAATATGGCGAACGAGATTTGTCTGCGCCGGAGCTCGCCGACGCGCGCCGCGCCATCGATCTCCTCCTGAGCCGTCACGAGCCGTTCCCGGCGATCGTGACCGACCGGCGCTGGAACGTGATGCAGGCGAACCGCGCCGCCTTGCGCCTGATGACAATGTTGCTGGGCGAAGAGCGCATGCAGCGGCCGCTCAACCACATGCGGATGTTCCTCGCGCCGAACGAGCTCAGACCGTTCGTCGAGAACTGGCTAGGCGTCGCGGCGGCCTTGTTGTCCCGGGCACGTCACGAGGCGATGGCCGCGCCGCTCGACGAGGCCCTGCAATCGACCTGGCGCGAGCTGATGCGGATGTCCGACCTCCCGGCATCTCAGATCGAGGAGGGCGCTGCACCCGGTCCGCTCTGCGAGGTACGCCTGCGCAAGGGCGAGATCGGCATCGGCCTGATCGGCGCGGTGCTGACGCTCGGCACGCCGCAGGACGTGACGCTGCAGGAGCTCCGCGTCGAGATGTTCATGCCGGCCGACGCTGCCTCAGAGGCTACGCTGACCGCGCTTGCCGCTCAGGACGCCTGAGCCTGCGCCGCCTCGCGCCGTTCGAAGCTCATCGCCTGCATCACCTCCGCGAACGGCCCCTTGTGATCGCTCAGCGTTGCCTGGGTGAGGCCCGCGCCATTGGCGCCGACGCGCGTGGCGGCGCGGATCAGGACCCATTCGTCCTCCGGCGCGCGAAAGAAATAGAGGCTGATCTCGGGATTGATGAACGTCCATTCGCGCATGTCGACGATCTGCGCCACACCGCTGGAGAAATCGGCGGCCTGAACCGCCTGCAGCAGAGGTGTGTTGGTCTCGCCCTCGACGAGCGGCGCATCGAGCCGCATCCAGGCGGCCGCGGGACCGGGCTTCTCCAGCGCACCTTCGATCAGCCGCACCGAGACGTTCTGGAAGTAGCGGCTCCATTTTTGCGCGAAGGCAGGCGGCGGCGTGCCGGCGTCGGGCGCCTTGTCGGGAGAGGCTGCCTTGGCGAACGGATCCCTCGGCGTTTCGCTGCCCTCGGCCGTGAGCAACGCGGTGCAGCGGCCGATCTCGGTTTCGCCGTCCATCAGCCGCACCTGCACGGTCTTGGCCTTGCGGCCATCGCGCAGCAGCTCAGTCCTGGTGGTAAAGGCGCGCAGGCCCGCGGGCCGCCAAAGATCGAAGGTGAGGCGGCGCACGGCAAAGCCCGAGTCCTTCGCGATCCGTTCGACGTCGCGGGTCATCAGTGCGGTGGTCGCACTTCCCTGCAGCATGTCCGGCGACCACGGTCCGCCGGCATGCTCGGTGGCGCGGAACGATTGGCCTTCCGGCCTGAAGATGGCGGTCATCGCGGTCTCCCATGGGTCGATCTTGGTCGCGAGTATCGGTGGGGGTCGCCGGGGGCACAATAACCGCAGAGGTGCAGTCGTGAGCCATGCGGAACCCATGTCTTGCGCGGCACCCGGTTCGGCTTATCTTGGGCCGATCAAATTCGCCCGGGAGACACATATGAGCACGCTCAAGCCGCTGAAAATCGACGTCGTCTCCGACGTGGTGTGCCCGTGGTGCTATATCGGCAAACGCCGCATCGAGAGCGCGCTGGCGCTGGTGCCCGACGTTCCCGTTGAGCTGACCTTTCGGCCGTTCTTCCTCAATCCCTGGGTGCCGCGCGAGGGCATCAGCCGCGAGGACTATCTCACGCAGAAGTTCGGCTCGGTCGAAGCCTACAAGGGCATCGCCGGCCGCGTCGTCGCGGCTGCAGGCGAGGAGGGGTTGACCTACCGGCCCGAGCTCGTGCAGCGCCAGCCCAACACGATCGATTGCCACCGGCTGATCCACTGGGCCGGCGCGATCGGCAAGGCGCCGGAGATGAAGCAGCGCCTGATGGAGCTCTATTTCCGTGACGGCGGCGATCTCACAGATGTCAACGTGCTGGTGCAGGCGGCCGCCGATGTCGGCCTCGATGCCGACGACGTGCGCCGGCGCCTCGCCACCGACGAGGATGTCGCGCGCATTTCGGCTGATGCTCAGGAAGCCGCGGAAAAGGGCATCTCCGGCGTGCCGACCTATGTCTTCGCGCAGAAATATGCGGTTTCGGGCGCTCAGGATCCGAACCTGCTCGCACGGGCCATCCGTCAGGTGTCAGCCGAGATCAACGCGCAGGCGGCAGAGTAATCGCCGCTACTTACGGAGCAGGCGAACGGCGCGCCGCGCCAGCCCCAGCGCAAACCCCCGCGCAACCAGCGCCGCATGGATCAGTGCGACCGTGGGATCGTTCCGTCGCAACGGGATCAGCACGTCGCCGATCGCAAGGCGGCCGCGCCAGATCGGATTGATCATGGGGTGGTCGGCGCTCGCGGTGGAATCGGCGCTGGCAATCGCGGGATCGGCGCAGAGGTGGCGGGTCAATTCCAGCGTGAGCAGCACGCCCGGCGAATACTTTGCAAAGCGCTCGTCGATGCCGAGCTTGAAGAAGAACGCGCGAGTTTGATGCCGCAGCACGATGCCGGCCGCGACAGGCGTAGCGCCGGCGCGCAGCATGATGATCTCGCACTGGCCGGTCTCGGCCAGCGCCGGGACGGCGCGGCGGATGAACGCGGCGTCGCCAGCGTTCTGCACGAGTGCTGTGCCGCGCTTGCCCTTCCAGCCGCTGGCTTCGAGCGGGAGGAATGTTTCGAGTGCGGCGCCGATATCGCGCGGCGTGCGCGCAATCTCGAACGCGACAACGCCATGGCTTTCGAGCCGGTGACGCTGGCGACGCAGCTCTTTCAGCTTCTTGCCGCCCAGTCCCGCGCGCAGCAGCGTCTCGCTGTCCTGCGTGGCGTCGAGGGCGGCGCGTGTATAGGACGTCAGCACCTGCGACGAGAGGCCTTCGCGGGCAAGGCTTGCGTTGATCGCCGTCATCGCCGCGCCGTCGAGCGCGACGTCGCGCAGGATCAGCGCATGCGCGCCGGCCTGGCGCGCCTGGTCGAGCAGTTGCGTGGCAGCATCACCGGCTGCGGCGCGATCGAGTGGCGGGCTGCACAGCGTGCCGTAGGGATGTGCGCTCACCAGCGTGGGCAGAGGAATCTTCCACGCGCGCCACAGCGAGACCACCGGCATCAATCCGGTCAAGCGGTTCGACGCATCGAAGGCACAGAGCGCGTCGGCACCAGTACGACCGTGCGCCGAGGCGCTGACCGCGAGCTCCCAGCCGGGCAGGTAGTAGCCGTTCGGCTCGCTCGCGCGATCGCTGAGCGATTGCCACTGGGCGAGGTCGACGGATGCGAGGGGAATGAGTGGCGCGGTGCCTTCCGGATTGCGGCCGCGCGAAGCCGTGGCATCCCTCATCGGTGCAGGATTGATCGCAGATCGATGTGCGATATCGACCACGTCCCAAATTTCCCATTTGCGCGGGCGGGCGCTTACGCCTGGCCGCATTGTCAGGCCAAATGTAATGCAAAGATTGGAAAATACCGTTGGCGCGCGCCTTCAATTCGAGCGGTAGCGTTAACCGTGCGTTGACCGTGTTCGATCGAGGGCCGCATAGGCGATGCCGACGAACACGCTATAGGCAAGCACCATCGCGAGCGAGAAGGCGGCGGGCCACGGTCCGAGGCCCATGTCCGATGCGAATGGGCCGCGGCCGAGCATCGGGAACAGGAACAGTCCCATGGCGACCCAGCCGACGAGGCCCAGGACGAGACCCTTCGCCGCCCCGCTACGGCCGGGCAGCCGGGAGTAGATCAGCGAAAAGGCCAGACTGATGATCAGCGTCCCGTTGATGAACGACAGCAGCCAGGGAAGCGCCGGCTGCACGGACTCGCCGAGCGCGGCGCCCAGCACGCGCTGGAGGTCCTGGTAGGGTTGGAACGCCGGCAGCCAGCCCATTCGCTCCTTCAGGACCATCAGCGTCCCGTGCGCTATGTTGCCGCACAGGCCGGCGACGACGGCGCGCCAAAGTCGATCCGCGGTCGAGCGCGGCATCGCCATAGCGACGCCGCTCATTGGTCCGCCGGCACGAAATGATCGCCCGCGCTCACGGTCTGTCCGTTGGCGATGTCGGTCATGGTGACCGCGATCCCGACCGCCTTTTGCGGCACATGGGCCTTGTCGACCTGGACCGACAATCTGACCTCGCGGGTCTGGTCCTGGCCGACCTCGACGACCAGCTTGCCGTCGGGCTTGCGGTCGATGCCCGCGATCCGGAGGGTCGCGCCGGGCAGGCCTGTGATGTCGAGCGCAAAACTGCGTTCCGCCCCCTTGTTGAGCAGGCGCACGGTGTAGTCGTTGCGCACGCCCCCATCGGAGAGCTGCACGAACAACGGGTTGCGCTCGTGCAGCACGTTGACGTCCATCGTGCTGCGGGTGGCGAGCGTGTAGAGCATGATGCTGCCGACGATGGCGATCGCGACAACGTAGATCAGCGTCCGCGCGCGGACGATCCGGTAGATCGGCGCCTTGCCCTCGCGGCGGCGCTGCATGTTGATATCGGTGTCGTAACCGATCAGGCCGGTCGGCCGGCCGATGTCGCGCATGATGTTGTCGCAGGCGTCGATGCACAGCCCGCACTGGATGCAGCCGAGCTGGATGCCATGGCGGATGTCGACCCCGGTCGGGCAGACGTTGATGCATTGATGGCAGTCGACGCAGTCGCCGGCGGGGTCGCCCTGGATGCGCGCGGCCTCCGCCTTCTTCACCGACATCCGCGGCTCGCCGCGGTCGCGGCGATAGGTGACGTTGAGCGCCCATTCGTCGGTCAGCGCCGCCTGAATGCGTGGCCACGGGCACATGTAGATGCAGACCTGCTCGCGCGCGTGGCCGGCGAAAAGGTAGGTCGTGGCGGTCAGGATGCCGATCCAGAGATAGGCGACGAACGGTGCCTGGAAGGTCGCAAGCTCCTTCACCAGCGTCGGTGCGTCCGCGAAATAGAGCACCCAGGCGCCGCCGGTCCACCACGCGATCATGATCCAGAGGAAATGCTTGAGTGCGACCCTGCGGACATGATCGAACGTCCAGCCGCGCTTGTCGCCGATCATGCGCTCGCGCCGGTCACCCTCGACCCAGCGTTCGACCGCATAGAACAGGTCGGTCCACACCGTCTGCGGACACATGTAGCCGCACCATATCCGCCCCGCGACCGCGTTCATCAGGAATAGCGTCATCGCCGCGATGATGAGCAGGCCGGTGAAGTAATAGACCTCCTGCGGCCATAGCTCGATGAAGAAGAAGTAGAAGCGGCGGTGTGGAAGATCGACCAGCACGGCCTGGCTCGGCAGGCCAGGCCCGCGATTCCAGCGCACGAAAGGCAGCAGGTAGTAGACCCCGAGCGTGATGCACAGGATCGTCCATTTGATGCGGCGGAACCGCCCGTGAACCGACTGTGGATAGACCTTCTTGCGCTTCTCGTAGAGCGGGCCTTCGATCAGGGTTTCATTGGACATGGGGCGAAAATTCCTCGCAATCGATAGTGGCTGCCCTCAGGCGATCTCGGCGACGACCTGCTTGAGCATTTCGCGCACCTGGTTCGCCACCGCGCCGAGCTGCGGGTTTTCGATCGCGGCCATCGAGGCCACGGGATCGACCGCCGAGATCTCGACCTTGCCGCCGTCGCGCTGCTGGACCACGACGTTGCATGGCAGCATCGTTCCGATCTTATCCTCCAGCGTCAGGGCTTGGTAGGCGAGCTTTGGATTGCAGGCGCCGAGGATCAGATAGGGCCGGAAATCGGCGCCGATCTTCTTCTTCAGCGTGTCCTTGACGTCGATCTGGGTCAGCACGCCGAAGCCGTGGTTCTTCAGGGCCGCGGTCGTCGCCGTGACAGCCGCGTCGAACGGCAGGTCGACGGTCTTGGAGAAATGATAGGTCATGCTTGCTCCTCCGTTGAAGCGCGTCAGGAGAACGCGCAGCCGCCGCGCAGGCCGAGCTTCTTGAACACGATCGCCGCGGGGCAGAAGCCGGTGAACGAGGCCTGGATCATGTTCAGCCCGGCGAACGCCGTCAGCAGGTACCAGTAGGCGTTGACATAGGTGCCGAGCGCGAGGCCGAGCAGGACGACGAATCCTGCGAAGGCGAGGACGGCTTTGTCGACATTCATGGGATACTCCTTTTCAAGGTGAAGTTACGGATTTGCGAGAGCGGATTCGGTCCAGGCGACGATGCTGCGTGCATCCATCGCGCCGGCATGGCGGGCAACCTCGCGGCCGCCGCGCATCAACAAGAGGGTCGGGATGCCCGAGATGTTGAGGCGCGACGACAAGGCCTGTGCGTTGTCGGAATTGAGCTTCAACATCCGGACCCGCGGCTCGAGCTCGCGCGCCGCACGCTCGAACTGGGGCGCCATGGCGCGGCAGGGACCGCACCAGGGCGCCCAGACGTCGACCAGCACCGGGATGTCGCTGTTGGCGACGTGGCGGCCGAAGGCGTCCGCGTCGACCTCGATCGGATGCCCGGTGAAGACAGGCTGATGGCAGGCGCCGCAGCGCGCGCCTTCCGGCGCGCGGGCGGCGGGCAGGCGGTTGGTCCGCCCGCAATGGCCACAGACGACCTGGTGCGTCGCACTCATGTGCCGGTCCTGACTTCCTTGATCTTGTTGATGTTGAGCTTGTCGAGCACGAAACGCTCGTAGAACGGCTCGCTCTCGCCGCGGCGCATCTTGCGGAGGAAGTATTTTTCGAAGGCGACCTTGGCGTAGTGCACCCACTCGCCCTTGGACGACCAGTTGACGTTGCGCGGCGGGATCTGCGGCTGCGCCAGGAAGGCGACGCCGGAATCGCCGAAATCGGCAAGGCAGATTGCATTCCAGGTCGGCACCGCCGTCGGAGCCTGTCCGCGCAGCAGGGCGCCAATGTTCATGGCGGTCGCCGTCACCATGGATTCGATCATGAAGCCGGTCTTGGGCACGCCGACCGGCACCGGCGTCGCCCCGACCGGCGCGATCGCGACGCACACCCCGACCGCGAAGACGTTGGGGAAGGCCGGATTGCGCTGGTGTTTGTCGACGAGGACGAAGCCGCGCGGATTGGTGAGCTTGTCGATGCCGCGGACGGCCTCGACACCGCGGAACGCCGGCAGCATCATCGAATAGGCAAAGGGCAGGTCGTGTGCCTTGTGAACGGTGCCGTTCTCGGCAAACTCCTCCACCGACATCATGCCCGGGCTGACGCTCGCCACGCGCGCGTTGGTGATCCATTTGATGTGCTTCTCGCGCATCTCGCTTTCGAGCAGGCCTTTGGTGTCGCCGACGCCGTCGAGCCCGAGATGGCCGATATAGGGCTCCGACGTGACGAAGGTCATCGGCACCCGATCGCGCAGCTTGCGCCGGCGCAGCTCGGTTTCGAGGATGAACAGGAACTCGTAGGCCGGGCCGAAGCAGGAAGCGCCTTGCACCGCGCCGATCACGACGGGACCTGGATTGGCAGCGAGCTTCTCGAACGCGTCCTTGGCGTGGGAGGCGTGATCGACGTGGCAGATCGACTGGGTGTGGCCCTGCGGCCCGAGGCCGGGGATCTCGTCGAAGGCGAGCTCAGGGCCGGTCGCGACCACGAGATAGTCGTAGTCGATCGAAGTGCCGTCGCCGAGCTCGACACGGTTCTCGGTCGGATGCACGCGCTTGGCGCCCTGCGTCAGCAGGCGCACACCCTTGCGCTTCATGATGTCGGCGAGATCGATCTCGATCTCGCCGCGCTTGCGCCAGCCGATCGCCACCCAGGGATTGGAGGGGACGAAGTGATACACCGCGCCCTGCGAGATCACGCTGATGCGATCGTCCTTTCTCAACTGGGGCAGCAATTCATAGGCCATCAGCGTTCCGCTCAGGCCGGCTCCGATTACGACGATTTCCGCCATGGGTACCTCTCCGTATTGGACTGGGATGCACCGCCGGTTCGGTTCCGGCTGTTCTGCGATGCTTGACTATATATTCGAACATGCGTATATACGCAAGTATGAAAATAGATAGCGAAGTGATGGAGCAGGCGGCGGATCAGGCAAGTGACCTTCTGAAGGCACTCTCCAACCGGCACAGGCTCCTCATCATCTGTCAGCTCATCGACGGCGAGCATTCTGTCGGCGAGCTGGCCGAATTCCTGGGCCTCAGGGATTCCACGGTGTCCCAGCATCTTGCGCTCCTTCGCAAGGATGGCCTGGTATCCGCGCGGCGCGACGCGCAGACGATCTTTTATTCGATCGCGAGCGAACCCGCGCGCGAAGTCCTGAAGACACTCTACCAAGTGTTCTGCGCACCGAAGTCCGCAAGAACAAAATGAACGGTATGAGCGAATGAGCCGCGGCGCGTTGAGCAAGATCAACGTGCCGCCCTGCAATGCCGATGAAATGAGAGGACGCCGCGCAAAGCGGCGCGATGGTTCCATGATTTCGCGGGTATGTCCCATGCGACGCGTTGTGCTCACCTTGGGATTGGCGGCAGCCTTTGGCGCCGCTCTTGTCCCGATCCGCCTTGCGGCGGCCGAACTGGTTACTGTGACGCAACAGAACGTTGCCGACGAAAAGGCCGTGTTCGCGACGGTGGAGAGCATCAGCGTCGTGCCTGCACGCGGCCGCATCGGCGGTACCGTGGTCCAGCTCAAGGTGAGGGAAGGCGACCGCGTCAGCGCCGGTCAGGCGATCGCCGCGATCGGCGACGACAAGCTCGCTTTGCAGATGAAGTCGCTCGACGCGCAGATCGAAGCACTGCAGGCGCAGGCGAACCAGGCGCAGATCGACTTCACGCGTATCGAGGGGCTGGTCGAGCGCGGCACGCTGCCGCGCGTCAAGCTCGACGAGCAGCGCACGGCGTTGAACGTCGCCGAGAACGGCCTGCGGGCCAAGACCGCCGAGCGAGCCGTGATCAACCAGCAGCTCAGCGAAGGCCAGGTGCTGGCGCCGTCGGACGGTCGGGTGCTGAAGAAGCTCGTCACCGTCGGCTCAGTCGTGCTGCCCGGCGATGCCATCGCCACCGTAGCCCAGCAGAATTTCAAACTGCGGCTGCGCGTACCCGAGCGGCATGCGCGTGCCCTCAAGGCCGGCGACAAGATCCGTGTCGATGGCGCCGAGCTGGGCGGCGAGGCGTCCAAATGGGGTGTGATCGAGCTGGTCTATCCGCAGATCGAGGAGGGGCGCGTCATTGCGGACGCGACCGTGGACGGGCTCGGCGAATACTTTGTCGGCGACAGGCTTCGAGTATGGATTTCGGGCGGTTCGCGGCCGGCTTTCGTGATCCCGGCAAGCTACGTGAAGACGCGGTTCGGCATCGACTATGTCCAGCTCCGCAAGGCTGACGGCTCGGTCGAGGTGCCCGTGCAGCGCGGCCGCGACATGCCGACGCCTGCGCTCCCCGACGGGCTCGAGATCCTGTCCGGCATCCGTGCCGGCGACCAGTTGGTGCGGCCGTGAATCTCGGATTGTCAGGACGATTGACCAAAGCGACGATCGCATCGCCGCTCACGCCGCTGTTCCTCATCGCCGCGCTCGTCGTCGGCCTGATGGCCGTCGTCGTGATTCCGCGCGAGGAGGAGCCGCAGATCAGCGTGCCGATGGTCGACATCCGCATCAATGCGGACGGCTTGCGTGGACCCGATGCCGTCGAGCTGGTGACCAAGCCGCTGGAATCGATCGTCAAGGGCATCGACGGCGTCGAGCACGTCTATAGCCAGACCGAGGACGATCGCGTGATGGTCACCGCGCGCTTCCTGGTCGGCACCAAGTTCGAGGATGCCATTCTGCGCGTCCACGAAAAAATCCGCGCCAATCTCGATCGCATCCCGGTCGGCATTCCAGAACCCCTGATCGTCGGCCGAGGGATCAATGACGTCGCAGTGACGGTGTTGACGTTGTCGCCCAAGCCGGAAGCGGCCGCGCGTTGGACCGACAAGGACCTCTATGAGCTCGCCGAGAAACTGCGCGCTGAACTGATGAAGGTCGACAATATCGGACTGACCTACATTTCCGGCGGTGCGGCCCAGCAGATCAAGGTCGAGCCCGATCCGGAAAAGCTGTCGCTGTACGGCATTACGCTGCAGCAGCTCGTGGCCAAGGTGAAGGACGCCAACCGCTCGTTCCTGGCGGGCCAGGTCCGCGATGCCGGCACCATGCGCAACGTCGCAGCCGGCCAAACGCTCTCAGGCATTCCCGATATCGGGCTGCTGCTCATCACGACCCGCGACGGCCGGCCGGTCTACGTCAAGGACGTGGCGTCCGTCATCGTCGGCCCCAGTACGATCGAGCACCGGGTCTGGAACGATGCGCGCGACGGCAAGGGGCAGTGGACGCGGACGCCCGCGGTCAGCGTGGCGCTTGCCAAGCGCGCCGGCGCCAACGCGGTTATCGTCTCCGAGGACATCGCCAGGCATCTGGAAGGGCTGAAGTCGCGCCTGATCCCGGACGACGTCCAGGTGACGGTGACGCGGGACTACGGCGAAACCGCCAATGAGAAGGCGAACGAGCTGCTGTTCCACCTGGCGCTCGCGACCGTCTCGATCGTCGTGCTGATCGCGATCGCGATCGGCTGGCGCGAGGCACTGGTGACCTTCGTCGTGATTCCGACGACGATCCTGCTCACGATGTTCGCCGCCAATTTGATGGGTTACACCATCAACCGCGTCAGCCTGTTCGCGCTGATCTTCTCGATCGGCATCCTGGTCGACGACGCCATCGTCGTGGTCGAGAACATCGCGCGTCACTGGGGCATGCGCGACGGCCGGCCGCGCTTGCAGGCGACCATCGAGGCCGTCGCCGAGGTCGGAAATCCCACCATCGTTGCGACGCTCACCGTCGTCGCCGCCCTGTTGCCGATGCTGTTCGTGTCCGGGCTGATGGGCCCCTACATGGCGCCGATTCCGGCCAACGCCTCGGCTGCGATGCTGTTTTCGTTTTTCGTCGCCATGGTGGTTGCGCCGTGGCTGATGCTGAAGCTGGCGCCGAGGGGTGAAGTGACGGCCGCGCATGATGCGCATGACGAGGGCCGGCTCGGCCGCCTCTACCGGCGCTTTGCGACGCCGATCGTCAGGAGCAAGCGCTCGGCCTGGATATTCCTGCTCGGCGTCGGCATCGCCACGCTGCTGTCGATGACGCTGTTCGCGACCAAGTCGGTGACAGTCAAGCTGCTGCCGTTCGACAACAAGTCCGAGATCGCTGTTATCGTCGACCTGCCGGAAGGCGCGAGCCTCGAAGCGACCGAGCGCACGCTGTTCGGCGCGGCTGAGATCGCGCGCCAATTGCCGGAGGTCACCTCGCTGCAATCCTATGCCGGCACGCCGGCGCCGTTCAATTTCAACGGCCTCGTGCGGCACTATTATCTGCGCGAGAAGCCCGAGCTGGGCGAAGTGCAGGTCAACCTGACTGCTCGCGGCGAGCGCAAGCGGGCGAGCCACGACATTGCGCTCGAGCTGCGCGAGAAGCTCAAGGCGCTCGATCGGCCCGATGGCACCAGCATCAAGGTGGTCGAGGTGCCGCCGGGTCCGCCGGTGCTTGCGACGCTGCTCGCGGAAATCTACGGACCTGACGCGGCGACGCGCCGTGCCGTCACGGCCGAGCTGAAGAAGGTTTTTGCAAAAGTGCCCTTCATCGTCGACGTCGACGATTCCATCGGCGAGAAGCGGCCGCGGCTGCGGCTGTCGATCGACCAGGACCGGCTCGAGTTCTTCGGCGTCGAGCAGCGCGACGTCTACGACACGATCCAGGTCCTGTTCGGCGGCACCTCGGTCGGCTATTCGCATCGCGGCGAGGACCGCAATCCCATCGCGATCGCGGTGCATCTGCCCAAGCGCAGCCTGGTCTGGGACGAGGCGCTGGCGTCCACTCCCGTTCCCGCCAACACGCTGCCGGGCAGCAAGACGGTGGTCGAGCTGGGCCAGGTCGTGAAGGCGACGATGGAAGAGGGCTCGCCGGTGATCTTCCGCCGCGACGGGCGCTTCGCCGACATGGTGATGGCCGAGCTTGCCGGCCGCTTCGAGGCGCCGCTTTACGGCATGCTCGAAGTCGCAAAGCAGGTCGATGCCCATGACTGGGGTAGCGTGCCAAAACCTGCGATCAGCCTGCACGGGCAACCCACGGACGAGCAGCGCCCGACGCTGCTGTGGGACGGCGAGTGGGAGATCACCTGGGTGACGTTCCGCGACATGGGCGCAGCCTTCGGCGCTGCGATCCTCGGCATCTATGTGCTGGTGGTGGCCCAGTTCAAAAGTTTCCGCCTGCCGCTGGTCATCCTGACGCCGATCCCGCTGACGCTGATCGGCATCCTGATCGGGCACTGGCTGCTCGGCGCGCCCTTCACAGCCACCTCGATGATCGGATTCATCGCGCTTGCCGGCATCATCGTGCGCAACTCGATCCTGCTGGTGGATTTCATCCGCCATAGCGGGGCCGAGGGCAGGTCCCTGCGCGAAATCGTGCTGGAGGCCGGCGCCGTCCGCTTCAAGCCGATCCTCCTGACCGCGCTCGCGGCCATGATCGGGGCCGCGACCATTTTGCTCGACCCGATCTTCCAGGGGCTGGCGATCTCGCTGCTGTTCGGGCTCGCGTCGTCGACGCTGCTGACCGTGCTCGTCATCCCCGCGATCTACATCGCACTTCGCACGCCGCGCGAAGCGCCTCATGCCGAACCGAACTGACGAGGACAAGATGGACAAGAACTACCCTGAAATCACCAGGCAGATATCGGCCAACCTGAAAAAGCTGCGCCAGGACATTCCCGACACGATGCAGGGGTTTTCGGCGCTTGCGAAAGCGGCGACCCGCGAAGGCGCGCTCGACAAGAAGACCAAGGAGCTGATTGCGCTTGCAATCGGAATTGCCACGCGTTGCGACGGTTGCATCGGCTTCCATACCGAGGCGCTGGTCAGGCTGCATGCGACCCGCGAGGAGTTCGAAGAGACATTGGCCATGGCCATCTATATGGGCGGCGGACCCTCGCTGATGTATGCGGCGGATGCGATCGCTGCCTTCGAGCAGTTCCAGCAGCAGGCGGTTGCCGCCTGAGCGCATGCGAAAAGGACCGGACGGCGCGAGCCGTCCGATCCTCGTCCATCATGGGATGGAATTACCAGCGGTCGCCGACACCCACGCCGACGCTGACGCCGGGCGCGCGAATGCCGACACCGGCGCGCGGGCCGTCGTCCCAGGTGTGATCGCGATAGACGCGGCGCTCGTAATAGCGGTCGCGCGGCATGTAATTGTAGGAATCGCGCACGATCACGCGCGCCCCGCCACGGGTGCGATAGCAGTTGCCGGCATCGTCACAGACGAGCCGCACCTGCTGCACGAGATCCGGATTGGCGTATTCGCCGGTCGAATAGATATCGGTCGCCTTCGCGGCACCGGTTGCTGCCAGCGCGCTAATGCCCGCCAACAGGGCGATTGCAACTGTCCTCATTCAATGTCCTCCTTCGTCCCGAAACTGCCCTCGCGAGGGACAAGACCGGGAGAGGGCATTCGTTCCCCAAAGGAGGTTCCCACGTGACGTCGGTGTGCGCGCTGGTTCCTTGCGACTGCCAGTTCCAGCTAGACCGCTTCGAACACGATCTTCTGCGTGCCCTGCCACAGCACCATCTTGCCGAGCGCGGCGAGGTTCTCGAGGCCCGAGGTCAGGGTGATGAAATGGTTGCCGGCGAGCTGGCCCATCTTGCTCGCGAACCGGACGCCGCCATAGCCGAGCAGGATTTCGGTCTCGCTGATGCCGCCGGGATAGAGAATGATCTGTCCGGGGGCCGGATAGCTGGTGTGATTCTCGTAGTCGACACCGAAGGCCAGATCGCCGAGGGGAATCCACACGCCTTCGCCGCTCCAGCGGACGTGGATCACCTGGCTCTCGAACGGCAAATGCTTGCGGAAGGCCGCGCAGGTTTTTGGTGCGAGCTCGCTCTCGAATCTGGCGCCGAACGTGAACGGGCCGGCGGTGACGCGAAGATCATCCATTATTTTTCTCCTTCTTGCGACCCTCGTCGCGAAAATTTTCGATGACGTCCAGAAGCACGCGCGCGCCGGTCTCGACGTCAGCGTCGTCGACGTGCTCGTCCGGATGATGACTGACGCCGCCGCGGCAGCGCACGAAGATCATGCCGATATCGGTGATGTCGGCGATCGCCATGCCGTCATGCCCCGCGCCGCTGGGCAATGTCATCGGCGCAAAACCGCAGCGGACGATCGCTTCGGAGATCTGCGTCGCGAGCCAGGAGGCGCAGGGAACGCTCCGGCCCTCATGGGTCACGTCGATCTGGGGACGCAGGCCGCGCGTCTCGGCAATGCGCTCGATGGTCTTGACGGCTGACGCGACGGCGAGACGCCGGTGCTCATCCGAGGCGCAGCGCATGTCGATGGTGAAGATGACGCGCCCGGGGATGACGTTGGAGGCGCCGGGATCGGCTCTGAGATAGCCGACCGTGCCGAACAGTCCGATGTCGTTGCGGCACTGGGTCTCGATGGCGACGATGCATTCGGCGGCGCCCGTGAGGGCGTCATGGCGCATGGCCATCGGCACGGTGCCGGCGTGGCCGGCCATTCCCTCGAGCGTCACGTTCAGCCGGGTCGCGCCGCTGATTGCGGAGACGACGCCGACAGGCAGGGCTTGCGCCTCCAGCACCGGGCCCTGCTCGATGTGGAGCTCGATATAGCCAAGAAACTCGCCGGGCGCGCGGGCGGCCGCGCCAATGTGATCGGGATCAAGTCCGAAGCGTTGCATGGCCTCGCGAAGCGATACGCCGTCGGAGTCGCGGGCCCTCAGCGTGCCTTCGTCAAACGTTCCGGCGACGGCGCGGCTTCCCAGCAGCGTCGAAGCGAAGCGCACGCCTTCCTCGTCGGCAAACGCAATCACTTCGATTGCAAAAGGCAGGCGTTTGCCGCGCCGGTTCAGTTCGGCGACGCAGGCGATGGCCGTGACGATCCCGAGTGGGCCGTCCCATTTGCCGGCATCGCGCACCGTGTCGTAATGCGAGCCGAGCAGCAGGGCCGGTCGCCGTGACTCTTCGCCCTCGTAGCGGCCCACGACATTGCCGATCGCGTCGACCCGCGCCGACATGCCGGCCTCACGCATCCAGCCTGCCAGCAGATCCCCGGCGCGACGATGCTCGGAGGACAGATAGACGCGCGTCAGCGCGTCCGGGGTCTCGGAAATCTGGCCGAGTTCCTCGATGCGGGCGATGATGCCCGGACCGAGGCGCGGTGATGCTTGCTCACGCATCTGGGGCTGCGTTCCTGTCTGTACGTTTCTTCTTGAGCCGCTCGATGTCGTTTCGTCAGTGCAGGGAGGCACCGACGAATTGCGCCAGTTCCGGTGTCGTCGGGTTGGCAAAGAGCTGTTTCGGCGGCCCTTCCTCGTGCACCTTGCCCTGGTGCATGAAGACCAGCTTGGTTCCGACGTCGCGCGCGAAGCGCATCTCGTGGGTCACGAGGATGAGCGTCATGCCGTCCCTGGCGAGCTGCTCGATCACCCGCAAGACTTCGTTGACGAGCTCGGGATCGAGCGCGGAGGTGATTTCATCGCACAGCAGCACGTTCGGGCGCATCGCCAATGCCCGCGCGATCGCGACGCGCTGCTGCTGGCCGCCCGACAATTGCGACGGATAATTGCCGGCCTTGTCGGCTAGTCCGACCTTCGCCAGCATTTCCTTCGCGAGCTCCTTGGCGCGGATCTCGCCTTCCCGGTTCACCACGCGGGGCGCGAGCATGACGTTCTCGGCGGCGGTGAGGTGCGGAAACAGGTTGAACTGCTGGAACACCATGCCGACATTGCGGCGGAGATCGCGTAAGTCGGCGCGCGCCTTGGCGACGTCGATGCCGTCGACCGAAATGCCGCCCGCGTCGTAGGTCTCGAGCCCATTGATGCAGCGGAGCAGGGTGCTCTTGCCGGATCCCGACTTGCCGATGATGGCGACCACGGCGCCGCGCGGGATCTCGACCGAGACGCCCTTGAGCACCTCGACTGCGCCAAAACTCTTGCGCACGTTCTGAATGCTAACGAGCGACATTGGACGTCCTTTCCAGGCGGTGGGCAAACCACGACAGCGGGAAGCAGAGCGCGAAGTAGATCAACGCGACGAGCGAGTAGACGAGGAACGGGCGGAAGGTGGCGTTGTTGAGCATGGTGCCGGCCTTGGTGAGGTCGACAAAGCCGATGATCGAGGCGAGCGCCGTGCCCTTGACGACCTGGACCGAGAAGCCGACCGTCGGCGGGATCGCGATCCGGAACGCCTGTGGGAGGATCACGTACCGCATCTGCTGCATGTAGCTCATCGCCAGCGTGTCGGCGGCCTCCCACTGTCCCTTCGGGATGGCCTCGACGCAGCCGCGCCAGATCTCGGTGAGGAACGCGCTGGTCCAGAACGTCAGCGCGAGCCAGGCCGCAAGCCATGGGCTGACCTCGATGCCGAACAGCGCGACCCCGAAGAAGAACAGGAAGAGCTGCATCAGCAGCGGCGTGCCCTGAAAGAACTCCACATAGATTTTCGTCGTCCATTCAAGCCAGCCGATCCGCGAGACCCGCGCGAACAGCAGCGCAAGACCGACGAGGCCGCCGCTTGCGAACGCGACCAGCGACAGCGCGACGGTCCAGCGCGTCGCCAAGAGCAGGTTGGACAGGATCACCCAGAAGGAGAAGTCGCTCATCGCCCAGGCCCCCGGAACACCAGGCGCCCGATGCCCCGCAGGGCCGCCCGGGTGACGATCGCCAGCAGCAGATACAGGCCCGCAACCACGAGATAGACCTCGAAGGCGCGGAAGTTGCGCGACTGGATGAAATTGGCCGCGTAGGTCAGATCCTCGGCCGAGATCTGCGAGACGACCGCCGATCCCAGCATGACGATGACGATCTGCGACGACAGCGCGGGATAGATCTTCTCGAAGGCCTGCTTGAGAACGACGTAGCGCAGCACTTGCAGGCGGCTCATGGCAAGGCTTACGCCGGCCTCGATGTGTCCCTTCGGCACCGCTTGAATTCCGGCCCGAATGATCTCGGTCGAGTAGGCGCCGAGATTGACGGTCATCGCGAGCACCGCTGCGGTCGTCTCGTTGAGCTTGATGCCGGCGGCCGGCAGCCCGAAGAAGATGAAGAACAACTGCACGATGAACGGCGTGTTGCGGATCACCTCGACATAGGCGCCGGTCAGCCGGTCGAGCCAGCGCGGGCCGAAGCTGCGGGCCGAGGCTCCGAGCGTGCCGAGCGCAATGCCGGCGACCGTCGACACGATCGTCAGCAGGATGGTGAAGACCAGCCCCTTCAGCAGCAGGTCCCAGTAGGGCAGCAGGTCAGCGAAGTGGAGCTTGTAGGTCATCGCCAGGTCGCTCCGTGCGTGCGCTGAGGCGGATCAGAAGCCGGCCGGCAGGGAGGCCTTCAGCCACTTCTGCGAAAGCTTCTCGAGCTCTCCGCCGCTCTTGGCCTTGGCGATGATCTCGTTGACCTTGGCGAGCAGGGCCGGCTCCTCCTTGTTGAGGCCGACATAGCAGGGCGAGTCCTTGATCACGAATCTCAGGGTCGGCGCACGGCCTGTGCTCTTCTCCGCGATTGCGGCCGCCACGGTGTTGCCGGTGGCGATCAGGTCGACCTGGCCGGCGATGAAGGCCGCGATGGTCGCATTGTTGTCCTCGTAGCGCTTGATCGTCGTGCTCGACGGCGCCGTCTTGGACAGTTCCTGCTCCTCGATCGATCCGCGGGTGGCGCCGACGGTCTGCCCGGCGAGATCCTCGACCTTGGCAATCTTGCTGTCCTTGGTGCCGTAGACGCCGGAGAAGAACGGTGCGTAAGCCGCGGAGAAGTCGATGACCTTCTCGCGATCCGGGTTCTTGCCCAGGCTCGAAATCACAAGATCCGCCTTGCGCGTCTGAAGATAGGGGATGCGGTTGGCGCTGGTCACCGCGATGATCTCGACCTTAACGCCCAGCTCCTTGGCGACGAGGTT
>NZ_PPPT01000279.1 GCF_006483445.1 Bradyrhizobium guangdongense
CATCTCGGATGCCGTCATGGCGTGAATGTCTAGCCCGTCCTTGAATGCCTGCTTCAGCACGGGAATGTCGGCGATCTCGGCAAGCAGCCGCAGCTCGATCTGCGAATAGTCGGCCGACACCAGCTTGTGGCCCGGCGTCGCGATGAAGGCGCGGCGGATCTTTCTTCCGTCTTCGGTACGCACGGGAATGTTCTGCAGGTTCGGCTCATTCGACGACAGCCGGCCCGTGGTGGTCGCAGCCAGCGCGTAGGTGGTGTGGACGCGATGGGTCTGCGGATTGACGTAATTTGGCAACGCGTCGGTGTAGGTCGATTTGAGCTTGGAGACCTGGCGCCACTCCAGAATCTTCTTCGGGAGGTCGTGGCCCTGCTCGGCGAGATCGTCGAGCACCTGCGCGGTCGTGGACCACGCGCCGGTCTTGGTCTTGGTGCCGCCTGAAAGCCCCATCTTGCCGAACAGGATGTCGCCGATCTGCTTGGGACTGCCGACATTGATCGGCTCGCCCGCAACCTCCTGGATCTCGGCCTCGACCCGCGCTGCGGTCTGGGCGAACTCGCCTGACAGCCGCGACAGCACCTGGCGGTCGATCGAGATGCCGCGCCGCTCCATGCGCGCGAGCACACTTGTGAGCGGACGCTCCAGCGTCTCGTAGACGGTCGTCATGTGTTCCGCGACGAGACGCGGCTTGAGCACGTTCCAGAGACGCAGGATTACGTCGGCGCGTTCAGCCGCGTGCTCCGTCGCCTTGTCGATCGCGACCTGGTCGAATGTCAGCTTGTTCTTGCCGCTGCCGAGCAAGTCGCTGTCGGCGAGGACGGCGTGGCTGAGCCAGCGCTCGGCGAGCGATTCGATCGCGTGCGAGCCGCGGCCGGCATCCAGCACATAGGAGATCAATTGCGCGTCTTCGATGTTGCGCAGCGTGACGCGGGTCTGTGCCAGCAGCACGGCGGAAAACTTGACGTTGAAGCCGATCTTCAAGATGCCCGGCGATTCCAGGATCGGCCGCAGTGCCTCGATGGCCTGCTCATGCTTGAGCTGGTCCGGCGCAAGGCCAGCGTCGAACAGCCCGGCGCCCCCGCCGGCTTGCTTGTGCGCCAGGGGAATGTAGGCGGCATCGTTCGGGCCGAGCGCCAGCGAGATGCCGCAGATGTCGGCCTGCATCGGGTCTTCGGCGATCGCTTTGAGCTCGATCGCGGCATGACCGGCATCGTGGATGCGCGCAATCAGCGCCTTGAGCTGATCCGGTGTCTTGATGGTCTGGTATTTCGTGCGATCGATCCTTGCCTTCCGCGCGGCCTCTGCGCGCGCTTCGGCGAGCGAGATCGGCGCGCCCTTGAGGCTCGCGGATTTGTCGCCCTTGTCGCCGCCCTTTGCCACGGCAGGGCTCGCGAAGAGATCGCCGGAAGCGCCGGCGGTTTTGGCAGGAGTGTCGGCAGATGCAGCGCCGCCGCGCGCCTCGCTGCTGTTGGAGGCATCGGCCTCGACATTGGCCGGATCGATATGCGCATACTCGGCCACGCGGCGCGTCAGCGTCGTGAACTCCATCGCCTTCAAAAAGGCGATCAGCTTGCGCGCATCGGGCTCGTGGACGGCGAGATCGTCCAGCGGCACGTCAAGCTTCACCTTGTCGTCGAGCAGCACGAGCTGCCGCGAGATGCGGGCCTTCTCGGCGTTCTCGATCAGCGCCTCGCGCCGCTTCGGCTGCTTGATCTCGCCCGCGCGGAACAGGAGCTGTTCGAGATCGCCATATTCGACGATCAATTGCGCCGCGGTCTTGATGCCGATGCCGGGAACGCCGGGCACGTTGTCGGTGGAATCGCCGGCCAGCGCCTGCACCTCGACCACCTTCTCCGGCGGCACGCCGAACTTTTCGATCACCTCGGGGATGCCGATGCGGCGGTCCTTCATGGTGTCGTACATCGTGATCTTGTCGTTGACGAGCTGCATCAGGTCCTTGTCTGATGATACGATGGTCGTGGTGGCGCCGCGCTCGGTTGCCTGCCGTGCATAGGTCGCGATCAGATCGTCGGCCTCGAAGCCGCCCTGCTCCAGGCAGGGCAGGTCGAAAGCGCGCACGGCCTCGCGGATCAGCGCAAATTGCGGGATCAGATCGTCGGGCGCCGGCGGGCGGTGTGCCTTGTAATCAGGGTAGATCTTGTTGCGGAAGGTGACCTCGGATTTGTCGAACACGATCGCCAGATGCGTCGGCCGGTTGTCGGCGGGCATGTCGCGCAAGAGCTTCCACAGCATGTTGCAGAAGCCGAGCACGGCGTTGACCTGCAGCCCGTCGGACTTGCGGTTGAGCGGCGGCAGCGCGTGATAGGCGCGGAAAATGTAGCCGGAACCGTCAACCAGGAAGATGTGGTCGCCCTTGCCGGCTGCCTTGGCCGCGACGGGCGCTGCTTTGGCAGCAAGTTTGCTCTCGGTCGCCGCTTTGGTCGCAGCAACCTTGGTGTCAGCTTTGGCGGGGGTCTTCGGGGAGGTTTTTGGCATAGCCGCAATGTATGAATTTTTGCGGGGTTTGACAGCCTTGCGAGGGCGATTTTTGGGCTGATGGCGCAGCTTTCCCACTGTCATTCCCGCGAAAGCGGGGAATCCAGTACGCTGCGGCCTATTGGTTGATAATCGCCGTCTCTGGAATACTAGGTCGCCCCGTCGAGCCGGGCGACGACAGCGGAGAAAGCGCTACTCCGCCGCCTGCAACGCGCGCGCAGCCTTCTTCCGCGCAATCCAGAATGCATCCGGGCGCTCGAACAGGAAGTTGGCGCGCAGGCGCAACGCGGCCTGCCAGATCAACAGCGATCCGACGATGCCGGCGATGGTGACGATCAGCGAGACCATGCCGATGTCTGGAATGAGGTCGGTGCGCAGCAGGAAAGTGCGCGTGGCGGCCATCGGCAGGAAGAAGGCGAGATAGATCACGATCGAATGCTCGCCGCAGAAGCGCAGCACGTTCATCCACTGCGCGCGCGCCAGCAACGTTCCCATGGTGATGATGGCGCAGGCGCCGGCGAAGCCGAGCAGCAGCGAGACACCCTTCCATTCGCTCGCGCCAAGCGAGACTAGCGCGCCGTTGACGAGCGCCCATGCCGCGAGCCCGGCAAGCGCCAGGCGCGGATAGCTGCGCGCGCGATCGGCCAGCGCGAAGACGTAGTCGGCGAAGAGATAGCCGGAATAGAAATAGACGAAACGCGAGCAGAACTCGTCGATTGCGGTCCACCCGGTCGTGATGCGCGCCGTCTCCAGCAATGCCGCGACCAGCCAGATCGCGAGCGGTGGAAACCGGCGTGTCAGTTTTGTGACGACGAAGAACACCGGCAGCAGATAGATGAACCACAGCGTGCCGAACGGCTCGATGAAGGATTCGAGATAAAGCCAGCCGACCTCGCGCCAGCCCGTCTCCGCCGCCAGCCCATGCGCCTTGAAGCCGAACTGGATTGTCACCCAAACGACATAGAAATAAGCGAAATGCACCACCTTGCGGTCGAGATAAGTTCGCCAGTCGCGGTCGATCACGAGGGGCAGGAACAAGCCCGAAATGAGGAAGAAGTCCGGCATCCGGAACGGTTTTGCAAACGCCACCAGCCCATGCATGAAGCCGGTCTTGTCAGCGGCGAGCTCAACCCCCAGCACCGAATGCATCATCACGACCATGACGATGCAGATGCCCTTGGCATAGTCGACCCAGTCGACACGCGCGGCCGCCGAGGTTTTGGAACCTCCGCGCGCGGGCAATGTGCCGATTGGTGTCATGGTGTCCCTTTTCGAGGCGGTCGCCGCCCGGTTGTGGGGCAGTGTGAGGCCTTGCGGTTTACGCTTTCTTTACTGGTACAAATCGCATGCCGCTTTTCGATCTCCGGGCCTTCCCTCGGAGGCGGAAAATGCCTAAGACCGGCCTGAATCCGAGTTAGATTTTGTTAACCAAGACAGACAGGGTTTCTCATGCGCATTGCCATGATCGGCACGGGTTATGTGGGGCTGGTGTCCGGCGCCTGCTTTGCGGATTTCGGTCACGACGTCACCTGCGTCGACAAGGATGCCGGCAAGATCGCAGCGCTCCATAAGGGCGAGATCCCGATCTACGAGCCCGGGCTCGATGCGCTGGTCGCTGATAGTGTGAAGGCGAAGCGGCTCGACTTCACGACCGACCTCACCAAACCGGTGGCGGAAGCGGACGCCGTATTCATCGCCGTCGGCACGCCCTCGCGCCGTGGCGATGGTCACGCCGATCTCTCCTACGTCTATGCCGCCGCGCGCGAGATCGCGCAGTCGCTGTCGGGCTTCACCGTGGTCGTGACGAAGTCGACCGTGCCTGTCGGTACCGGCGACGAGGTTGAGCGCATCATCCGCGAGACCAACCCTGCGGCCGACGTCGTCGTCGCCTCCAACCCCGAGTTTCTGCGCGAGGGTGCGGCGATCCGCGATTTCAAATTCCCCGATCGCATCGTGGTCGGCACCGAGGACGAGCGCGGCCGCAAGGTGATGGGGGACATCTATCGCCCGCTGTCGCTGAACCAGGCGCCGCTGATGTTCACCGCGCGTCGCACTGCCGAGATGATCAAATACGCGGCGAACGCGTTCCTCGCCACCAAGATCACCTTCATCAACGAGATCGCGGATCTCTCCGAAAAGGTCGGCGCCAACGTCCAGGAGGTCGCCCGCGGCATCGGTCTCGACAACCGCATCGGCACGAAGTTTTTGCATGCTGGGCCCGGCTTTGGCGGCTCCTGCTTCCCGAAGGACACCAAGGCGCTGATCAAGATCGCGCAGGACTATGACGTGTCCTTGCGCATCGTCGAATCCGTGCTGGCCGTGAACGAGAACCGCAAGCGCGCGATGGCCCGCAAGGTCGCCCAGGCGCTCGGCGGCAGCTTGCGCGGCAAGACCATCGGCGTGCTCGGCCTCACCTTCAAGCCCGACACCGACGATATGCGCGATGCGCCGTCGATCCCGCTGGTCACCGGCCTGCTCGACATGGGCGCGAAGGTGAAGGCGTTCGATCCCGTGGGCATGGAGCAGGCGAAGGGTGAGCTGCCGAGCATCACCTATTGCGAGGATGCCTATGCCTGCGCCCAAGGCGCCGATGCGCTCGTCATCGTCACCGAATGGGTCCAGTTCCGCGCGCTCGACCTCGACCGACTGAAGGCGACCATGGCTCAGCCTGTCATCGTCGACCTCCGCAACATCTACCGTCCCGAGGACATGGCCGCCGCCGGCTTCGTCTATGAAAGCGTCGGGCGCCCGCCCGTGCAGGGCTAATTCGCCTCTGCACCAAGTAATTCCGTCATGGCCGGGCTTG
>NZ_PPPT01000280.1 GCF_006483445.1 Bradyrhizobium guangdongense
GCGATGCGCCGCCGATAGATATTCTGAAACGTAGTCGCTGAGAGCAAAGACCTCTGGCACGTCTCGCCCCTTGGCGGCGATCGCGTGGGCCACCGCTTCTTCGACGAGCCGTTCCTTGGATCCGAACTGACTGTACAGGCTGCCATGGGTCATCCCGGCCGCCTCCGTCAGCGCGTCAACGCCCACGCCGGAGATGCCGCGCTCCCGCATGAGTCGGGAGGCGGCCGCGAGAATGCGGTCACGGTTCTTTGCAGCCTGTTCTTTTGAAACGCGCATGTCGCTCCTGTCAGGGGTCCTGGGTCACGGGGCTTGACAAATATAATTACGATCGTCATGTATATCAATCATTACGACCGTCATCAAACGGTTTCAGACCCGGCATTGGAGAAGCTCATGCACATGATCAAGCCGAAGATCGCGCTGGTGACCGGCGCCTCGTCCGGCATCGGCGAAGCCACGGCGGAGCGGCTCGCGAATGCCGGCTACAAGGTCTACGGCACCAGCCGACGGGGAGCCCAGGCAAGCAAGCGATCGTTCGAAATGCTGTCGCTTGACGTGACCAGCGATGACTCCGTGGACGCCGCCGTCGCCGAAACGATGCGGCGCGACGGCCGCGTCGATCTGCTCGTGAACAATGCCGGCTTCGGCGTTGCCCCTGCCGGGGCGGAAGAGAGCTCGATCGATCAGGCCCGAGCGATTTTCGAGACGAACTTCTTCGGACTGGTCCGAATGACGCGCGCCGTCGTGCCTCACATGCGACGCGAGGGGAGCGGCCGCATCATCAACATCGGCTCCGTACTCGGCTTTCTGCCGATGCCCTATGGCGCGCTCTATGCCGCAACCAAGCACGCCGTGGAAGGCTATTCGGAATCGCTCGACCATGAGCTGCGCACGAGGGGCATCCGGGTCTCGGTCGTCCAGCCCGCGTATACGAAGACGCCGTTCGACGCGAACTTCATGGAGCCAGATGCCAAGCTCGATGCCTATCGCGAGGCACGCGAGGGCGTGACCAGGAGAGTCAACGAGGTGATGGCAACGGCCGAACATCCCGGCGTCGTGGCGGACACCGTCCTGAAGGCCGCCAGCGCGGCGCACCCGAAAATCCGATACACAGCGGGCAAACTCGCGAACCGCCTGCGATTGCTTCGCCGATTTGCACCGGCCGGCCTGGTGGATGCCGGGATTCGGAAGGACCTGCGGCTTGACGCACGACCGACGGCGCAGCCCGCTCGCACCGCCCGAGCCTTCTGACTGCGTACAGCGGATCCAGGCGCCGCCGGCCGTACCTGGCGCGGCCAAGCCCCTTCGGACATAGGGAAAACATGAGAGCACTCGTCCTCAAACGTTATGCCAGATCGGACCAGCTCGCGTTCGCCGATATTCCACGGCCGGTCCCCAAACCGGACGAGATTCTCGTTCAGGTCCACGCGGCCGGCTTGAATCCCATCGACAACATGATTCCGAAGG
>NZ_PPPT01000281.1 GCF_006483445.1 Bradyrhizobium guangdongense
AGGATACGGTGGAACGTCGTATCCCTGCCGAGCTCGTCGAGCCGCGACACCGCCCGCTTGTGACGCAGCAGCGATTTCGGCGTCATCATGATGAGCGGCTTCCGGATCTCGCGATGGAGCTGGCGCCGCAGCACGTGGAAGTAGTTGGCCGGCGTGGTCGGATAGACCACCTGCATGTTGTCTTCGGCGCACATCTGCAAATAGCGCTCGAGGCGGGCCGAGGAGTGCTCGGGGCCCTGGCCCTCATAGCCGTGCGGCAACATGCAGACCAAGCCCGACATGCGCAGCCATTTGCGTTCGCCCGAGGACATGAACTGGTCGAACACGACCTGCGCACCGTTGGCGAAATCGCCGAACTGGGCTTCCCACATCGCGAGCGCATTCGGCTCGGCCAGCGAGTAGCCGTATTCGAAGCCGAGCACGGCTTCTTCCGACAGCAGCGAGTTGATGACCTCGTAATGGCCCTGCTCGGTGCCGAGATGGTTGAACGGCGTGTAGCGGCTCTCATCCTCCTGGTCGATCAGGACCGAATGGCGCTGCGAGAAGGTGCCGCGCTCGGAGTCCTGGCCGGACAGGCGGACGTGATGGCCTTCCTGCAGCAGCGTGCAGAACGCCAGCGCCTCGCCGGTCGCCCAGTCGAGACCGATGCCGGAATCGATCGCCTTGGCACGATTGTCCAGGAAACGCTGGATGGTGCGATGGACGCGGAAGCCATCCGGTACCTTGGTGATCTTGCGGCCGATATCCTTGAGCACGGCGACATCGACACCGGTAATGCCGCGCCGCGCATCCTCTTCCTGGTCGGCGATCTTGAAGCCGGACCACTTGCCGTCGAGCCAGTCGGCCTTGTTCGGCTTGTAGCCGGACCCGGCCTCGAACTCGGCATCGAGCCGGGCACGCCAGTCGGCCTTGGCCTTGTCGACCTCGCCATCGGTCATCACGCCTTCGGCAACCAGCCGCTTGGCATAGATCGTCAGTGTCGAGGGATGCGAGGCGATCTGCTTGTACATCACAGGCTGGGTGAACGCCGGCTCGTCGCCTTCGTTGTGGCCGTAGCGGCGATAGCAGAACATGTCGATGACGACAGGCTTGTGGAACTTCTGCCGGAACTCGATCGCCACCTTGGCGGCGAACACAACGGCTTCCGGATCGTCGCCATTGACGTGGAAGATCGGCGCGTCGATCATCTTTGCGACGTCGGACGGATAGGGCGACGAGCGCGAGTAACGCGGATAGGTGGTGAAGCCGATCTGGTTGTTGACGATGAAGTGCAGCGAACCGCCGGTGCGGTAGCCCTTCAGGTCCGACAGGGCAAAGCATTCCGCGACCACGCCCTGGCCGGCGAAGGCAGCGTCGCCGTGCAGCAGCAGCGGCAGCACCGAGATGCGCTGGTCCGGCGGATCGCCATGCTGGTCCTGCTTGGCGCGCACCTTGCCGAGTACCACGGGATCGACGATCTCGAGATGCGAGGGATTGGCGGTCAGCGACAGATGGATGCGGTTGCCGTCGAACTCGCGGTCCGAGGACGCGCCGAGATGGTACTTCACGTCGCCGGAGCCTTCGACGTCCTCGGGGTTGGCCGAGCCGCCCTTGAACTCGTGGAACAGCGCGCGATGCGACTTCGCCATCACCTGCGTCAGCACGTTGAGGCGGCCGCGATGCGGCATGCCCAGCACGATCTCCTTCACGCCGAGATTGCCGCCGCGCTTGATGATCTGCTCCAGCGCAGGGATCAGCGATTCCGCGCCGTCCAAACCAAAGCGCTTGGTGCCGGTGAACTTGACGTCGCAGAACTTTTCAAAGCCCTCGGCTTCGACGAGCTTGTTGAGGATGGCGCGGCGGCCTTCGCGGGTGAACGAGATCTCCTTGTCCGGACCCTCGATGCGCTCCTGGATCCACGCCTTCTGCGCGGCGTTGGTGATGTGCATGAACTCGACGCCGAGCGTCTGGCAGTAGGTGCGCTCGCAGATCGCGACGATCTCGCGGAGCGAGCCGTATTCGAGCCCGAGCACGTGATCGAGGAAGATCTTGCGGTCGAAATCGGCCTCGCTGAAGCCGTAGGTGCGCGGGTCGAGCTCCTCACGGTTGCGCGGTGCCTCGATGCCGAGCGGATCGAGCTTGGCGTGGAAATGCCCGCGCATGCGGTAGGCGCGGATCAGCATCAGCGCGCGCACCGAATCGCGGGTGGCCTGGAGCACGTCGGCGGAGGAGAGCTCGGCGCCCTTGTCGGCCGCCTTGGCCTTGGCGGCGATCTTGCTGCCGACCGCCTTCTCGACCTGGACCCAGTTGCCGTCGAGCGCCGAGGTGAGATCGTCGCGGGGGGTCTCCGGCCAGTTGTCGCGGGCCCAGCTCGGGCCCTCGGCGTTCTTGCGAACGTCTGCCGGCTGGTCCTTCAGGCTCTGGAAGAACTCCTGCCATTCCGGATCGACCGAACCGGGATCCTTCTCATAGCGGGCGTAGATATCGTCGATGTAGGTGGCGTTTGTGCCCTGCAAAAACGATGAAAGGGCAAAGGCTGCGTTCGCGTCCTGGCGAGACATACTTGAGTTCCTGGCGATTTTTGTTTGCGCCCTGAAAACGGCGCTGAGACCGATCCCCCGGCGTGGATCGGTGCGTCAGCGACCATTTACCCTATTTGGCGCGAAACTTCGCCCGGAAAACAACGAAGAAGTGAATTAGCCTTTCAAAATTTCGGCAAGCGTGTGTCCGAGCCGCGCAGGCGACGGAGAGACGGTGATTCCGGCCGATTTCATCGCTTCGGTCTTGGAACCGGCGTCACCCTTGCCACCGGCGATGATCGCGCCGGCATGGCCCATGCGGCGGCCAGGAGGTGCGGTAACACCGGCGATGAAGCCAACCATCGGCTTCTTGCGGCCGCGCTTGGCCTCGTCCTTGAGGAATTGGGCGGCGTCTTCCTCGGCGGAACCGCCGATTTCGCCGATCATGATGATGGACTCGGTCTTGGGGTCGCCGAGCAGCATCTCCAGGACGTCGATGAATTCGGTGCCCTTGACCGGATCGCCGCCGATGCCGACCGCGGTGGTCTGGCCGAGGCCCTCCTGGGAGGTCTGGAACACGGCTTCATAGGTCAGGGTGCCGGAACGGGAGACGATGCCGACGCTGCCGGTCTTGAAGATGTTGGCCGGCATGATGCCGATCTTGCATTCGCCGGCTGTCATGACGCCCGGGCAGTTCGGTCCGATCAGGCGCGATTTTGAGCCGGCGAGCGAGCGCTTCACCCTGACCATGTCGAGGACCGGGATACCCTCGGTGATGCAGACGATCAGCGGCACTTCCGCGTCGATCGCCTCGCAGATCGCATCAGCCGCGCCCGGCGGCGGCACGTAAATGACGGAGGCATCAGCGCCGGTCTTCTCGCGCGCCTCGCGCACGGTGTCGAACACCGGCAGGTTCAGATGGGTCGAGCCGCCTTTGCCCGGCGAGGTGCCGCCGACCATCTTGGTGCCGTAAGCAATCGCAGCCTCGGAATGGAAGGTGCCGTTCTTGCCGGTAAAACCCTGGCAGATGACTTTGGTGTTGCGATCGATAAGAACGGACATTGGATCATCCTATAGTTCAAGCTTCAGCGCATTGAGGGAGGAGGCGGATTGAAGAGGAGAAAGATATCAAACAGAACATACCCGAGCGAGAAGAAGCCAACTCCGACACACGCCACGACGACGACATCTCGCGGCTGAGGCCTGGCTTCGACATTCTCGTCATCGTCGATATCCCTACGGAAGCGATAGCCGACCCAGAAACTCGCAATGCCGCCGAGCAGCAAGGCGATCCAGACCAGTGGGCGGATATCCTGCATCGGATTGGCCTACCCATTGATCCGCCGATACGTCCCGGTGAGCACGTCGGCCCAACCTTCCGCGTCCGGCGAGAACTGGATCTTCAACGCGTAGGAATTGTCGTCGATGATCTCGTAGACGTGGCGCGCGTTGCCGCGAAGCGAGCCGCGCACCAGTGTCAGGGTCTTGCCGGCCCAGCCGCCGGAGGCGGGCGAAGGCGGCGTGTAGCCGAGCGAGTCGTACCAGAACAATTTGTAGGTCCGGTCGTCGCGGTCCCAGGTGAAGAGGCCGTGGGTGGCAAAACTCTGCTTGCCGTCACGCGTCTGCACGGTGTCCTGGATCAGGTAGAAGCCGTTGAGGTCCATGCGCGCGACGACCCTGGAGGTCGCCGGCCCGCCGGCAGTCCAGCGCGACGGAAAAACCATTTCCTCGCCATTCCATTCACCCGCGAGCACCGACAAGCGCGTGTGCTCCGGCAGCGGAGATGATGCGGAAAGATGGTCCTTCGGCATGTCCTTGGGCATGGCCTTAGCCTCCCTTGACGGCCTTCACGATCTTCTGCGCGGCGTCGTCGAGATTGTCGGCCGGCAGCACGTTGAGGCCGGATTCCCTAATGATCTTCTTGCCGAGCTCGACATTGGTGCCTTCGAGACGGACCACCAGCGGCACGCTGAGGCCGACTTCGCGAACGGCAGCCGTGACGCCCTCGGCGATGACGTCACACTTCATGATACCACCAAAGATGTTGACCAGAATGCCCTTCACGTTGGGATCGGCGGTGATGATCTTGAAGGCGGCCGCGACCTTTTCCTTGCTGGCACTGCCGCCGACGTCGAGGAAGTTGGCCGGCGACATGCCGTACAGCTTGATGATGTCCATGGTCGCCATCGCGAGGCCGGCGCCGTTGACCATGCAGCCGATATTGCCGTCGAGGGTGACGTAGTTGAGGTCGTATTTCGACGCCTCGATTTCCTTGGCGTCTTCCTCGGTCTCATCGCGCAGCGCGAGCACCTCGGGGTGACGGAACAGCGCGTTGTCGTCGAATGACACTTTGGCATCGAGCACGCGGAGCTGGCCCTGCTTGGTCACGACCAGCGGGTTGATCTCCAGCATCGACATGTCCTTGGCGACGAACGCCGCGTAGAGCTGCGCGGTGAGCTTTTCGGCCTGCTTGGCGAGGTCGCCGGAGAGCTTCAGCGCATTGGCGACGGTGCGGCCGTGATGACCCATGATGCCGGTGGCGGGATCGACCGAGAAGGTCACGATCTTCTCAGGGCTGTTGTGCGCGACGTCCTCGATGTTGACGCCGCCCTCGGTCGAGACGACGAACGAGACGCGCGAGGTCTCGCGGTCGACCAGGATCGAGAGGTAGAATTCCTTGTCGATGTCGGAACCGTCCTCGATGTAGAGGCGGTTGACCTGCTTGCCGGCGGGGCCGGTCTGGATCGTGACCAGCGTGGCGCCCAGCATCTGCTTGGCGAACTCGGAGACCTCGGCGGCGGATTTTGCGATGCGGACGCCGCCCTTGTCGCCGGCGGAGGCTTCCTTGAACTTGCCCTTGCCGCGGCCGCCGGCATGGATCTGGCTCTTGACCACCCAGACCGGGCCGGGCAGCGCCTTGGCGGCGGCTTCGGCGTCGGCGGGCTTCAGCACCGGAACGCCCTTGGAGATCGGTACGCCGAACTCGCCCAGCAGCGCCTTGGCCTGGTACTCATGGATATTCATCTGGTCGCTCCCTGAACCCTTGCGCGGTGACCTCGCGGGCTCACCTCAGTTTTGGCTGGCATACCATATACCACAGGAACTGCAACCCGGATTCTTCTGCTAAAATCGCAAGAGGCCGGCTTGCCGGACCCGGACCTGCCTGGACTGCCCCAGACAGGACGCCGGAAATGGAAGCGCCGAAGACCGGGTTTTCGGTCTTCGGCGCAGTTGTCTCGATCAGCGGCCGAGAAGATCGGGGGCGATCTTCTTGCAGGCGTCTACCAGACCCTGCACCGCGCCGACCGACTTGTCGAAGGCCTCGCGGTCCTTGCCGCCGAGCTCGATCTCGACGACGCGCTCGACGCCCTTGGAGCCGATGACGACGGGCACGCCGACATACATGTCCTTCACGCCGTATTCGCCGTTGAGGTAAGCGGCGCAGGGCAGCACGCGCTTCTTGTCCTTCAGATAGCTCTCGGCCATCGCGATCGCGGAGGCCGCCGGGGCGTAGAACGCCGAGCCGGTCTTCAAGAGGTTGACGATCTCGGCGCCGCCATTGCGGGTGCGGTCGACGATTTCGTCGAGGCGCGCCTGCGAGGTCCAGCCCATCTTGACGAGGTCGGGCAGCGGGATGCCGGCAACGGTGGAATATTTGGTCAGCGGCACCATGGTGTCGCCGTGACCGCCGAGCACGAAGGCGGTGACGTCCTCAACGGAGACGTTGAACTCATCGGCGAGGAAGTAGCGGAAGCGCGCGGAGTCGAGCACGCCGGCCATGCCGACGACCTTCTTGTGCGGCAGGCCGGAGGCCTTCTGCAGCGCCCAGACCATCGCGTCGAGCGGGTTGGTGATGCAGATGACGAAGGCGTCGGGGGCGTACTTCTTGATGCCGGCGCCGACCTGCTCCATGACCTTGAGGTTGATGGAGAGGAGGTCGTCGCGGCTCATGCCGGGCTTGCGCGGCACGCCGGCGGTGACGATGCAGACCTTGGCGTTGTCGAGTGCCTCGTAGGAGTTGGCGCCGGTGTAATGCGCGTCAAAGCCGTCGACCGGGGAGGACTGCGCGATATCGAGCGACTTGCCCTGCGGCACGCCTTCCGCGATGTCGAACATCACGACGTCGCCCAGTTCCTTCAGGCCGATGAGATGAGCCAACGTGCCGCCGATCTGACCGGAGCCAATCAAAGCAATCTTGTCGCGCGCCATGGGAAACCTGTCCTTTGAGATGTCCGCGAGGGGATGGAAAACTGAGAGGGTGGTTATCCCTTTCGCTTGCCCCGTTCAAGTCGCCGAATGCCCAATTGTCGGGCTTGCCCGGATTGCAAGCGCAACCACCTCATTCTGGGGCGCGACGAAAGTCGC
>NZ_PPPT01000282.1 GCF_006483445.1 Bradyrhizobium guangdongense
CGGCGTCACCGGCTCCGGCAAGACCTACACGATGGCAAAAGTGATCGAGGCGACGCAGCGCCCCGCCATCATCCTGGCGCCGAACAAGACGCTCGCCGCCCAGCTCTATGGCGAGTTCAAGAGCTTCTTCCCCGACAACGCCGTCGAGTACTTCGTCTCGTATTACGACTATTACCAGCCCGAGGCGTATGTTCCGCGTACGGACACGTACATAGAAAAGGATTCCTCGATCAACGAGCAGATCGACCGCATGCGCCATTCGGCGACGCGCGCGCTGCTCGAACGCGACGACGTCATCATCGTCGCGTCGGTGTCCTGCATCTACGGTATCGGCTCGGTCGAGACCTACACCGCGATGACCTTTGCGCTGAAGAAGGGCGAGCGCATCGACCAGCGCCAGCTCATCGCCGACCTCGTCGCGCTGCAGTACAAGCGCACCCAGGCTGATTTCACCCGCGGCACCTTTCGTGTGCGCGGCGACGTCATCGACATCTTCCCCGCGCACTATGAAGACCGCGCCTGGCGCGTGAACCTGTTCGGCGACACCATCGAGACCATCGAGGAGTTCGATCCGCTCACCGGCCACAAGCAGGACGAGCTCGAATTCATCAAGATGTACGCCAACTCGCACTATGTGACGCCGCGCCCGACGCTGGTGCAGGCGATCAAGTCGATCAAGTCGGAATTGAAGCAGCGGCTGGACCAGCTCCACGACCAGGGACGCCTGCTGGAAGCGCAGCGGCTGGAGCAGCGCACCACTTTCGACCTCGAGATGATGGAGGCGACGGGAAGCTGCGCCGGCATCGAGAACTATTCGCGCTACCTGACCGGACGCCGGCCCGGCGAGCCGCCGCCGACGCTGTTCGAATACGTCCCCGACAACGCGCTGGTGTTTGCCGACGAAAGCCACGTCACCATCCCGCAGATCGGCGGCATGTTCCGCGGCGACTTCCGCCGCAAGGCGACCTTGGCCGAATACGGTTTCCGCCTGCCCTCCTGCATGGACAACCGTCCCTTGCGCTTCGAGGAGTGGGACATGATGCGGCCGCAGACGGTCGCGGTGTCGGCCACGCCCGGCGGCTGGGAGCTGAACGAGAGCGGCGGCGTGTTCGTCGAGCAGGTGATCCGCCCCACCGGCCTGATCGATCCGCCCGTGCATATCCGCCCGGCCCGCACCCAGGTCGACGATCTCGTCGGCGAGGTGCGCGCGACCGCGAATGCCGGCTACCGCTCGCTGATCACGGTGCTGACCAAGCGCATGGCGGAGGACTTGACCGAATATCTGCACGAGCAGGGCATTCGCGTCCGCTACATGCACAGCGATATCGACACCATCGAGCGCATCGAGATCATCCGGGATCTGCGGCTCGGCGCCTTCGACGCGCTGGTCGGCATCAACCTCTTGCGCGAGGGCCTCGACATTCCCGAATGCGCGCTGGTTGCGATCCTCGACGCCGACAAGGAAGGCTTTTTGCGCAGCGAGACCTCGCTGATCCAGACCATCGGCCGCGCCGCGCGCAACGTCGACGGCAAGGTGATCCTCTATGCCGACCAGGTGACGGGCTCGATGGAGCGCGCCATCGCCGAGACCAACCGCCGCCGCGAGAAGCAGGTCGAGTACAACACCGCCAACGGCATCACGCCGGAGAGCGTGAAGAAGTCGATCGGCGACATCCTCAACTCCGTCTACGAGCGCGACCACGTGCTGGTCGAGGTCGGCGGCCACGACATGACCGACGACGTCATCTCGATCGGCCACAATTTTGAAGCCGTGCTCGCCGATCTCGAAACCCGGATGCGCGAGGCCGCCGCCGATCTGAATTTCGAGGAAGCCGCCCGCCTCCGCGACGAAGTCAAGCGCCTGCGCGCCACCGAGCTCGCTGTGGTGGACGACCCCACCGCAAAACAGCGCACCGTGCAGGGCAAGGCCGGCGCGTACGCCGGGACGAAGAAATACGGCGACGCCGCGAATTTGCCGGTCAGCGCGATGAAGAAGAAAACCGTCGGCTCCGCACTGAAAGCGAGCGGCGCCAGCGGCGGTTCAAAGG
>NZ_PPPT01000283.1 GCF_006483445.1 Bradyrhizobium guangdongense
GCCGGTATCGAGATGGTCGGCTTGCGCGAGCACAGCACGACCATCTCGATACCGGCACGGGTGACCTCTGGCGGGGTGAGATGGCCGATCGGCGTGTCGTCGAGAACCTTGCGCAGCGGCTCGGGCAGGTCGGCCGTGGTCTTGGTCACGCTGTCGCGGATCGTGGCGTTCGGCGTCGAGCGGAACAGCGAGTTGGCTTCATCGCAACTGCCGACGCGGGAGCGATAGAGCTCGGCCTCCTTCTTGCGCGCTTCCAGCGAGGCGTCGGGCGAGCCGCGCGGCACCACCAGCACGATCGGCTGCATTTTGTACTCGGTGCCCTCGATCTGGAGCTTTTCGCCGTCCTGGGCAGTCACGGCGGCGGCGACGTCCTTCTCGCCGACCTGCAGGCGCTCCTTGAAGCGGCCGCGCACGAGGCTGGTCCAGACCATCTCCGCGCGCATGCGGGCCTTGAGCGTGTCCGGGCGGATGCCCTTGACCTCGAGCGACTTGGTGAGCTGGTCGGTGTTGATCCGCATCCGCTGGGCCATGCCCGCATAGGACTGTTCGACGTCGGACGGACTGGGATCGACGCCGTATTTCTTGCCTTCCTTGATCTTCACCTTCTCGTCGATCAGCTCGTTGATGACGTCCTGCCGGGCGGGTTTCTTGTGGGTGATCAGCTCGTTCAGCTTGCTGCGCTGCTCGATGTCGAAGTCGGTGACGGGCTCACCGTTGACCATGAGAACGATGTTCTGCGCCTGCGACGGCGCCATGCCTGCGATCAGCAGCAATCCGGCGCCCATGCTCAAAGCGAGGGTGAAGCGGAGGAGGCGGTGCATTGGCGATCGGGTCGTCATCATTGTCGCTCGCATGTCAGCCGGGGTGAACTCGCGATCGGGAGCTCCCAAGCCGGGGCGTCTACGCATCGCTACTGCATAAAGCCGGTGGAACTGTTCGTCGCCGAGGCCGAGGACGTTGCCAGGGTCCGAAGGCCGAACTGGAACATGAACGCGTGGCTCAATGTCGGGGGGGCGGTTCCGGCGGTGTAGCTGTAGGACGTTACATAGTTAGCCGCCAGCACGAAGCAATCGTCGACGTAGCCGGCGCCGACCACGTACTGGTTGATCTTGTTGGCCTGGAGATCCCAGCGTGCCGAGCCCGTCACCACCCAATTGGCCGCGACCTTCAGTGAGCCCGAGGTGAGGATGCCCTCGCGCCGCGTCAGATAGCCGAGCTCCGGCTGCGGCGCGTAATTGCCGTAGATCATGCTGACCGACCAGCGGTCGAAATTGGCGCGGCCTTCGGCCTCGAAGCGCTGCACGTTCCAGGTCTGCTCGTCGAACCGGCCGCGGACGCTGAACGTGTAGGTGCGGTTCGGCGAGTAGTTCACGCGGGCGACGTAGTCGGAGCGCGGCTTGTCGAGGCCGGAGCCGAGGCCGGTATTGGTGGCGTCCGCGACCGCGAAGGAGTTCATGCCGAAGAGCTGGTAGGACTGGCCGAACAGCATGTTGACCGAGCCGCCCTTGTCGAACTGCGTGGTCGCCTGCACGCCGACATTGGCGCGGCCGCCGCCTTCGACGCGGTCGTAGCCGGAGAATTTGTCGACGCTGAACAGGGTGCTGGCGTCGTACACCAGGCTCTGCGCGTCCTCGTTGGGAAGCCTGCCGGCATAGGTCTCGTTCGGCCGGACGATGACTTGCGCGATCGGCTCGACGGTGGTCGTGCCCCAGGGCTGAACGTTGATGAAGGGATAGCGGTATTCGAGGCCCACCGTCGGCATCAGCCGCAGCGCCTGGGTGTCGCCGACGGGGAGGAAGTTCGACACGCCCGGCTGGTTGGAGACCGAGGAGTTGATGGCGTCGGCGCGCAGGATCGCGAACGGCGTGAAGATCTGGCCGAACGGATCGGTGAAGGATTTGCGCCACTGCGCCTCCGCCGTGAAGCGGGTGTAGGTTCCGGGGAAGCCGCGCAACAGGCACTGCGACGGCATCCGCGCCAGCGGATCGGCCGACGCCGTCGTGCACAGGCCGTTGGTGTTGGCGAGCGTCGTGATCGGATCGAACACGGCGGTGTCGCGCGACAGATTGAGGAAGTTGGTCTTGTAGCTGAACTCGCCGCCGAAGACGGGGTAGTTGAGCACGTTCGAATAGTCGAGCACCGGCCAGACCACCGGCACCTGGCTCTGGTTACCCGAGAAGCTCAGATAGTACATCGTCCGCACGTCGAAGAAGCTGCGGTTGCCGACGCCGGTCAGGTAGAGCTGCGACAGGGCTTCGGTCGGCAGCAGCAGGAACGACGAGAACGGATCGCGGTACTGCGACAGGCGATAGTCCGACATGAAGTAATAGTCGGACAGCACGACGCCGTCCCAACCCCAGACCCATTTGTCGTTCAACGCGAACTGGCCATGGGTTTCGACGCCGCCGCGGAACTCCTTGTCGCCGGGCTGACCGGCGAACACGCCGCGATCGAGCTGGTCGATGCCGTAGGCGCGGATCGAATACGCGCCGTCCATCAGGCGCTGGCGGAATTCGGCCTGCAGCAGCACGCCCTGCCGCGTCGTGATGCGCGGGTTGAGCGTCAAATCGTAATCCGGTGCGATCGCCCAGTAGAACGGGACTTCGACGCCGTAGCCGAAGGTCGTCGAGCTCGAGGTGAAGCCCGGCATCAGGAAGCCGGTCTTGCGCTTCACGGTCGGGTCGGGCGTCGAGAAGTAGGGCATGTAGGCGAGCGGCACGCCGAAGAATTCGAGCTGCGCCGTCTCGAAATACAGCATCTTCTCCTGCTGGTCGTGGATGATGCGGGCACCCTTGACCTGCCAGAGCGGCGGCTTCTTCGGATCGTCCTTACAGGGCGCGCAGGCCGTGTAGACGCCGTTCTCGAACACCGTGTAGTTGCCCGAGGAGCGGTCGGCGCGGGTCGCAGCCATCCGGGTCTGGTCGGCGGTGTCGACGCGCAGCGAATCGACGAAGCCGTCGCGATAGTCGTCCGAGAGATCCATGATCTCGGCATAGGTGATCTTGCCGTCGGCGTCCGTCATGCGGATGTTGCCCTCGGCATGCAGGCGCTTGGTCTTCTGGTCGTAGATGACCTTGTCGGCCTCGACGCTGGTGCCGTTGTAGAACATCTGCACGTTGCCGACCGCGGACACGCGCGAGTTGTTGTAGTCGTAGTCGACCTCGACCGCCTGCACGAGCATCTGCCCGTCATTGGCGGCCTTCGGCGGCTTGGGACGCGGCGGCAGCGGATTGTAGGTGAAGGCCTGGGCGGACGCGGGCGCAACGGTCGCGACATCGGCGAGCCCAGCCAGCGCCAGCGCAGCCAGGAACGCAACCACGACTCGTCTGGACGAGTTACGCACGGGCAAGCCACCGTCGTTCGCGCGCACCAGGGTGCGCAACGTCAACGCAGACACGAGCCCTCGTCGGACGGCACTCACTAACCGTCCTCCTGATAGAGCAAGGCCAAAAAGCCGGTGAGGCCGCCCACCACAACGGGCAACCACGCCGCAGCGATCGGATGCATCAACTCAGCCTTGCTCAAATCCTCAGTAACTTTGGACAGAACGTAGAGCAGAAAGCCTGCGCCCACGCCACTCAAAACCATCTTCTGTACGCCGCCCATCCGGAAGAAGCGCAGCGATACGGAAGCCGCCAGCATCACCATTGCTGCGAGCAAAAACGGCTGTGCCAGAAGCTTGTGATACTGGAGTCGATATCCGGCTGTCGCGAAGCCCGAGCTTTCGGAGGAGCGGATGTAGTTCGGTAGTTGCCAAAAGGACACAGTTTCCGGTGTGGAAAAGCTGTTGCGAACCTGCGCCTCGGTGAGCGAGGTCGGAATCTCCATTCGCGCCTGGTCCACCGGCGGCGCATCGAGCGCGTAGCGGCGGACATTCTGGAACAGCCAGTGGCCGGCCTCCAGCGTCGCCTCGCGCGCCTCGATCCGCTCCTTGAAGTGCGACTCCGTATCGAAACGAAACAGCGTCAGGCCGGTGAGGCGCACGCCCTGCTTCTCGCTGCGCGCGGCGTTGATGATGATCTGGCCGTCATTGGTGATCTGGTTGAGCCAGAAGCCGGAGGCGTCCTGGATGCCGCCGCCCGGCGTCGAGCCGAACAGCTCGGCTTCCATGCGCTTGGAGAGCTCGCGCAGATTCGCCGACATCGGATTGTAGGCGACGGTGGCGATGAAGCCGATCAAGAGCGCGCTGCCGAGCGCGGGCGAGACGAACTGCCAGGCCGAGATGCCGGCGGCGCGCGCCACCACCAGCTCGAGCCGGCGGGAGAGGGCGAGATAGCAGGTCATGGCGCCGATCAGCATGCAGAACGGCGTCAGCTTCTCCAGAAGTTGCGGCACGCGGAACAGCGAGGTCTCGGCGATC
>NZ_PPPT01000284.1 GCF_006483445.1 Bradyrhizobium guangdongense
GTCGAGGTCGACGAGATCATGACCAAACAGCCCAAAACCGTGCCGCCCTCGATGATGGCGACCGAGATGATCGAGGTCCTGAACTCGCGCAAGATCACGACGCTGATCGTGACCGAAGCGAACAAGCCGGTCGGCATCGTGCATTTGCACGATCTGCTGCGGGCGGGTGTTGCGTAGACTTTCTTCACCTCGCCGCCCTCTCCTCCAGCGGCAGCCTCAGTCCGTTCGCCAGATACGACACCGTGCGATAGAAGCCGCACAGCAGCATGATCTCCAGGATCTGCGCGTTGTCGTAATGCGCCGACAGCGCCGCGAACTCGACATCATCGAGCGTGGCGCGGGTGTGCAACGCATCGACCGCCGCGATCAGAGCCTGCTCGGCCGGCGACCAGCAGGGTGAGTTCGCATCATCAAGCACGGTGGCGCGAACCTCGTCCTCGGTGAGGCGCGCGGGCCCGGCAAAGATCGCGACATGCACGCCCCACTCATATTCGCATCCGTTCAGCGCGGTGGTGCGGTCGATGACGATCTCGCGCTGGCGAAAGGAGAGCGGCCCGGGGTCGAGCAGGCTGGCGCCGCGAAACTTGTCCCAGGCCCGCGGATGGCCCGCCATGACCCGGAACAACGTCAACGGCGGCGCGCCGCGCATGATGCGGTCGAACTGGGCCTGAATGTCCGGTGGATAGGGTGGCTCAAGGGGTGCAATGCGCGGTGACACGGCGGGCCTCTTTGCTACAATTATCGTAGCAATACGCTACACTATTTGTAGCACGAGGCAAGAGGACCCGATGGCGAAACAGCCGGCTTCCAGGCAACGTGGCGTGCGCGGCTCGCGCACCGGACGGCCGATCATGGCGCTGCTCGACCTGCTGGGCCGGCGCTGGGCTTTGCGGATCCTGTGGGAGCTGCGCGAAGCCCCCCTCACGTCGCGCGCTCTGCGCACCGCCTGCGACGAGGTCTCGCCGACGGTGCTGCAGACGCGGCTCGACGAATTGCGCGAGGCGGGGTTCATCGAGCTAAGCGATGGCGGCGGTTACGGCCTGACCCTGCTCGGGCGCGAGCTGTGCGAGACGTTCATGCCGCTGCATCGCTTTGCGGAACGGTGGCAGGGCAAATAGCTACGCCGCGGCCACCGTCAGGTTGGCACCATCCACCTGCACCACCTTCACCTTGGTACCGGCCGGCGTATCCGGGCCGGCGACACGCCAGACGGTGTCGCCGAGGCGCACGGTGCCGGAGCCGTCGATGATCGGCTTCTCCAGCGTGAACTCGCGGCCCAACAAGGCATCGGCGCGCTTGTTGAGATAGGGGCTCGCATTGGTGTCCGCCTTGTTGCGGGCAAGCCGCAGCCAGATCGGCACCGCAGCCGCCGCAAACACCGCGAACATCACGAGCTGCGCCTGCCAGGACGGCTGAACCACAAACGACAACATGCCGACCAGCAGTGCTGCGAGCCCGAGCCAGAACAGGAAGATGCCGGGCGCGAACACCTCCAGCCCCATCAGCACGAAGCCGAAGATCAGCCAGTTCCAGGTCCCCAGCGAAACAAACATCTCGGTCATGACACGACCTCTTTGACTTTCTTACGGCCTCGGCGGCACAGCCGGCGGCGTAGGGCCGGTCGGCGGTACCGAACCGCGGCGGGCAGCGGCTGCCGCGGACGCCGCACTTTCTCCGAACGTTGCCTTGGCGATCTCGCCGATGCCGGCCAGCGAGCCGAGCATGCTCATCGCTTCCACCGGCAGCATGATCACCTTCTGGTTCGGCGAGTCCGCGAGCTGGCCGAACGCCTTGATATATTTGTCGGCGATAAAATAGTTCAGCGCAGCCACATCGCCCTTGGCAATCGCTTCCGAAACCATCTGCGTGGCGCGCGCCTCGGCTTCTGCCGAGCGCTCGCGGGCTTCGGCGTCGCGGAACGCGGCTTCGCGGCGGCCCTCGGCCTGGAGGATCTGGCCCTGCTTGGCGCCCTCGGCGCGAAGAATCTCCGACTGCCGCGCGCCTTCCGCCTGCAAAATGTCGGCGCGCTTGACGCGCTCGGCTTTCATCTGCCGGCCCATGGCTTCGACGAGGTCAGCCGGCGGCACGATGTCCTTGATCTCGATGCGGTTGACCTTGAGGCCCCAGGGCGAGACCGCGGCATCGACCACACGCAGCAGGCGCTCGTTGATCTCGTCGCGGTGCGACAGCACCTGGTCGAGATCCATCGAGCCCATCACCGAACGGATGTTGGTCATGGTCAGGACGATGATCGCCTGCTCGAGATTGGCGACCTCGTAGCTTGCCTTCGCGGCGTCGAACACCTGGAAGAAGGCGACGCCGTCGACCGTTACGGTGGCGTTGTCCTTGGTGATCACCTCCTGCTCGGGGATGTTGATCACCTGCTCCATCATGTTCATCTTGCGCCCGACGCGATCGAAATAGGGCACGATGAGGTTGAGCCCCGGGCTCAGCGTCTGGGTGTAT
The DNA here is from genome assembly GCF_006483445.1 of Bradyrhizobium guangdongense. Taxonomy (GTDB): domain Bacteria; phylum Pseudomonadota; class Alphaproteobacteria; order Rhizobiales; family Xanthobacteraceae; genus Bradyrhizobium; species Bradyrhizobium guangdongense_A. Next base: position 2,467 of record NZ_PPPT01000284.1, read on the forward strand.
TTGCCGAACCGCTCGATGGTCCAGTCATAGCCCTGCGGCACCGTCTTCACGCCGGCCAGCAGCGTGACAATGACCAGCAATACCAGCGCAATCGCGAAAAAATCGAAACCGCTCATAGCTCCTCCAAGGCGGGACAATGCGTTTCCCGCGCCGTTGATTGGTCGGGATCGCTACCCTACCGGTTCAGCGGTCGCACTCCACGTCGGCGCCGACAAGCGTTTTCACAAGAAGTACGGAGGTGGAACGGCGCCGATAAGTATTGCGAGAGGGCCCTTGAAACGGCACGGCGGCAACCTAGAGCGTGATGAGATCAGGTTGAGTTGGTACGACACGTAGTTCACCTCTCCTCTGGGAGGGGTGACAGGCGCTTTCCATGGCTTACACGGTGAGCAGTGCCTGATGCAGCGGCTCGTCCCACACCTTGCGATGATGGCAATATACACCTGATTTGCCCGACGGGTCAAGGACTATTTCGTAAAATCAGCAATCGCTCGCGCTGACCAAATTTCTACTGTGCATGGGGTTGTTTTCCACCTCTTTTCCAACGCTGCGTCCTGAGAGATGGAAACTGAGTCTGCGGACACGCGATTCAACCAAACGCCATCGCACCTTAGCGCCGGGGTTACTCAACCACGGTGTCGGCGATCGCCAGCAGCGCAGGCGAGATCGTCACCCCCAGCCCCCGCGCGGTCTTCAGATTGACCGCCAGTTCGAACTTGGTGGGGTTCTGCACCGGCAAATCCGCCGGCTTTGCGCCCTTGAGGATGCGGTCGATATAGGACGCGGCCTGCCGCATCTGCTCGGCACTATCGGTGCTGTAGGACATCAGCCCGCCATCCTCGACAAACGTGCGGCTCCAGTACACGGCGGGGACGCGGGCCTCACTGGCTGCCATCAGCAGGCGTGTGCGATTGGCGAGCGTGAAGAAATCCGGCAGCACCAGCAGGGCGGAATCCGTGCCTTTGGCCAGCGTGGCGATCGACGCCGCGTCGTGGACGGTCGCAGCCTCGACCGAAACGCCGAGCGCGCGGCCCGCATTTTCGATCGTCCGCAGCATCAGGCCGGCGAACGGCGCGGTGGCGGGATTATAGACCACGCGCACGCGGCTGATCTTTGGGGTGACCTGGGTCAGCATCTCCAGCCATTTGCCGGCCATCGGACCATCAAAATCGGTGAAGCCGGTGATGCTGCCGCCGGGACGCGCAAGACTTTCGACAAAGCCCTGGCCGACCGGATCGGTGACGACGGCAAACACCATCGGGATCGATGCGGTCCGCTTGCGCAGCTCTTCGACCGAGGGCGTGCCGATCGCGAGCAGGATGTCGGGATTGAGGGCGGCGAGCTCGCCGGCAAAGCGCGCGATCAGGGCGCGGTCGCCGCGGCCGCTGCGCCAGTCGATCTGCAGATTGTCCTGCTCCTTCCAGCCACGCGCCGCGAGCGCTTCGAGCAGCACGGCGGTACGGGTCTGGCCAATCGCATCATCGGCCGCCGTTACCGTCAGCACGCCGAGGCGCCGCGGGCCGGATTGCGCCCGTGCCGCAAGCGGAAGCGCGAAGGCCGTACCGAGAAGCGTCAAGACATCGCGCCGCTTCATGACAATTCCCGTCAGATCCAGCCTTCTCAAATCCAGCCTTGCAGCTCGCGCAGCACCAGCGTGCGGATGACGTCCATACCGGGCTCGCTGTCGTTGAGGCAGGGGATCGCCGAAAACTGCTCTCCGCCGTTATGTTTGAAGATCTCGGCGTTCTCCTGCGCGATCTCCTCCAGCGTCTCCAGGCAGTCGGCGGCAAAGCCCGGCGTCACCACGGCGATGCGGCGAACGCCCTCGCGGGCCAAACGCTCCATCGTCTTGTCGGTGTAGGGCTGCAGCCATTCGTCGTTGCCGAATCGCGACTGGAAGGTCAGCAGCAGCTTTGTCTCGTCCATGCCGAGCCGGCGGCGCAACGCATTGGTGGTGGCGATGCAATGCTCCTGATAGGGATCGCCCTTATCGACGTAGCTCTTGGGCATGCCGTGGAAGGAGGCGACGATCAGCTCGGGCTTGAACGACAGCGTCGCGAGATGGTCGTTGATCGAGGTCGCCAGCGCCTCGATATAGGCCTCGTCCTCGTAATAGGGCGGCGTCACCCGCAGCGTCGGCTGCGCGCGCAGCTTCGACAGCACGCGAAACACCTCGTCGCAGACGGTCGCCGAGGTCGAGGCGGAATATTGCGGATAGAGCGGCACCGCCAGGATGCGATCACAGCCCTGCGCGATCAGCGCATCGATGCCGGCGCGGATCGACGGATTGCCGTAGCGCATCGCCCAGTCCACCACGACGTGGGTGCGGTCGGCGAGCACGTCCGCCAGCTTCTCGGCCTGCGAGCGCGTGATGGTCTTGAGCGGTGACTCGTTCTTCTCGGTGTTCCAGATCTTCTGGTAGTCGAGCGCCTTGGTGCGGGGGCGGCTGCGCAGGATGATGCCGTTGAGGATGAACTGCCAGACCAGCCCCTGATCCTCGATCACGCGGGCGTCGGACAGAAATTCCTTCAGGTAGACGCGGACGCCCGGGGCGTCCGCGGTGTCGGGCGTGCCCAGATTGACCAGCAGTACGCCGACGCGCCGCGCGGGCGCGGCTGGCTTCGACGTACCGGTGGGGAGGACGGTGGTCATGACGAAATTTGGTTCGCGCGTTGCACCGAACTTGTCAAGGCAAGGCCGTTTTCGCTAGTTTTGGAGGGAATGGGGCGGGGAACAATGACCCTTGCGGAATTGTGCGTTTTCGGAGCACTGCTGCTCTATCTCACAACGATCGTCGCGATCAAATGGATCAGGATCGGCCGCTTCGACAATGCGCGGCCGCGCGACGGCGCATTCTACGAGGATGCCCTCGCCCAGCGCGCGCTCGGCGCCCACCAGAATGGCATCGAGACCTTCCCGTTCTTCGCCTTCGCGGTGTTGCTCGCCGAATACCGGGACTCGCCGCAACGCCTGATCGACGAGCTCGCCGCCCTGTTCCTGCTGGTACGGATCGCCTATGTCTTCACCTATCTCGGCAATCGCCCGACACTGCGCTCCATCCTCTGGAGCGTCGGTTTCTTCCTCAACGTCGCGATCTTCTTCATGCCGGTGCTGAAGCGGTTTTTGCCGGTGTGAAGCTCACGCCGTCAGATGCCGCTCCCGCGTCGCGATCAAGGCGCGCATCGAGGCCGGGATCGGGACCGGGCGATGGGTCTCCTGGTGGGTGTAGACCCACACGATCTCGCCGGTGATGAGCGCCTCGGTGCCGCCCTTGAGGAAGATCGCCATCTCGAAAGTGAGGCTCGAATTGCCAATCCGCGCCACGCGCGCGCCGACGTCGAGCTCCCAGTCGAACCGAACCGGCGCCTTGTATTCGATCAGCGATTTCACGACGTGGAAATCGATGCCGCTCGCCTTGGCATCGGCATATTGATCGAAGCCGAGCGCGCGAAAATATTCGGTGATGGTGGTGTCGAAATAGGTCAGGTAATGCGCGTTGAAGACGACGCCCTGGCCGTCGATCTCGGAGTAGCGCACCCGGAACGGGTGAAAGAACCAAAAATCTTCGCGTGACATCGGTGTCCTCGGCAGCAGTGTTCTTGTTGGTGATGCCGCAGGAATAGCTGAGCGAGCGCGTTTCTCAAAGCGGGGACTCTTGTGTCCCGGACGCGGCGCAGCGCTCTTGCGCTGCTCCGCAGAGCCGGGACCCAGAAAACCACGTCCTACTGTACGGAGAGATGGGCCCCGGCTCTGCAGCGCATCGTCGAAGGGACGCTGCGCTGCGTCCGGGGCACGAGATTCCTGCTCAGAAGCACGTGGTCCGCTCGACGGCGAGATAGCCGAACAGCAGGCCGGCGCCGAACAGCAGCACGAGGCCGGCCGCCCCGAACTCGATGCCGCGCATAAACAGCGCGCCGCCGCCGTCGCGGGCCGAGCTCAGGCGCCGCGCGATATCCTTGGCCGAGACGGCGATGACGGCGATGGTCGCGACCGTGATCGCGGTGCCGAGCCCCATCAAAAACGTCGCGGCGATGCCGGCCCAGAACAGGCCCTGGGCGAGCGAAAACACCAGGACCAGGATCGCGCCCGAGCAGGGCCGGATGCCGACGGTGAGGATCGCGGCGAGGCCGCGCCGCCATCCGCCGGGACCAGCGAGCTCGCTCGGCGTCGGGCCATGGGAATGGCCGCAATGCTCGTCATGGACATGGTCGTGGGAAGAGGCGTGGTCGTGATGATGATGGTCGTGACCATGGCCGTGGTGATCATGATGGTGGTCGCCATGGTCGAGATGATGATGATGCGCCGCGCCCGCGAGGGCCGGCACCGGCTGGCTCGCCCCGAGCGCGCGCATGAAGGTGCCGCCCTTGACCCAGACCAGGCGCGCGCCGAACGCCGCGATCAGGGCGTAGCTTGCGATCTCGATCACCTTCTCGGCGCTGCACATGGTTTTGGCCGTGGCGTTCAGCGCCCAGGCCGCAATGCCGACGATGGCGACCGCCACCAGCGACTGCATCAGGGCCGACGCAAAGGAGAGCGCAATGCCGCGCCGCGCGGTCTCCTGATTGGCGACGAGGTAGGACGAGATCACAGCCTTGCCGTGGCCGGGCCCGGCGGCATGGAAAATCCCGTAGGCAAAGGAGATCGCGAGCAGCGTCCACACCGCCGAGCCGTCGGATTTGGCGGCACGGATGGTGGTGGAGATCTCGCGGTAAAATTCCGACTGCTTTGCCAGGATCCAGCCGATGATACCGCCGACCTCGGGCTCCACCGCGGGCGCCGGGCGCGGCGCGCCAAACGGGTTTTGCGCCAGGAGATCGTGAAGCGCGGCGTCGGCAACGAGCACCACGGCAACGAGCGCCGCGGCGGTGACGAGCCCGCGCGCGAGGGGCGAGGTCGTCTTCACGGGCAGTCCACGGTGATCTTGTTGGCGAACATCAGGCCGAAGTTCTGGTTCTCGCCATTCATGAAGGTCTGCTCGTTCAGCTTCTGGGCGCTGGCGGTGCCGTCGTTTGGACGTTCCAGCTTCATCTGGCATCCGGCGGGCGCGCCGACCAGCCTGACGGGATCCTTGTCCGTCATCTTGAAGTCGATGAAGAAGGAGCGGTCGAACACTTCCAGCATCAGTTGCTTTGGCTTCACCGGGTTCTTCAGCGGCAGCGTGAAGTGCAGAGTCAGCACGGTATCCTTGTAGTCGAGGAAGTAGTCGATCGGCTCCTGGAATCGCTCCTTCTTGCCGTCGGCTCGCGCGAACGTGAAATAGGCGTATTCCTTCAGCGATTCGACATTGGTCTGGGCAAGCGGCGCCAGCTCCTCGCGGCTGTAGGTGCCCTTGGTCTTGGCCTCGAGCCCCTGCACCGCATAGGCCGAGAACATGTCGTCGAAGGTCCAGGCGTGCCGCACGCCGGTGACCGAGCCGTCGGGCGCATAGAGCACCTCGCTGGTGGCGGTGATCCAGACATGCGGATGCGCACTCGCCGCCCCCGCGGCAAGCGAGAGAACGGCCGCGAGCAGCCATCCGAACGGGCTGCGGATCGAGTGCATCCAAACTGGCAGGATCATGGGCAATCCACCGCAATCTTATTGTCGAACAATAAGCCGACAGCAACGTTCGCGCCGCCTTCCTTGAAGGAATCCTCACTCGCGTCCTGCACCATTCTGCGGTCGCGGTCGTTGCCCATTGAAGGCTGCAGCCACACCTTGCAGTCGGCGGAGGCACCCACCAGCTTGACCGGCTGGTCCTTTGCCATCTGGAAATCTATGAAGAAGGAACGATCATAGATCTCCAGCAAAACCGACTTCGACTTCACAGGCGTTTTCAGCGGGAGAGTAAAATGCAAGGTGAGGTGATCATCCTTGTAATCGAAGAAGTAGTCGGTCGGCTCTGCAAACGAGAGCTTGGCGTCTACCGTCAAGAAGGTGCCGGTTGCCTTCAAGGAGGTGAAGTAAGCGCCTTCTTGCAATGACTCGACCTTAGCCTGTGCCAGCGGCGCCAACTCCTCGTGAGTGTATGCGCCATTGGTCTTCCCTTGTAGCCCCTGCACCGCACTAGCCGAGAACGTGCCGTCAAACGTCCATGCATGGCGCACGCCGGTGACCGAGCCATCCGGCGCGTAAAGCACCTCGCTGGTGGCGGTGATCCAGACGTGCGGATGTGCCTGCGCCGCTCCCGCCGCAATCGAGAGGGCGGCAACGAGCAGCAATTCGGACAGGCTGCGCAGCAGGCCCATCAGGCGGCCTTCGTGTTGTCGAGAAGACCCCGGCGGCGCAGCAGCGCATCGGGCTCCGGCGGACGGCCGCGGAAGGCCTCGTAAGCGGCCTCCGGATCGACCGAGCCACCGGTCGAGTAGATGTCGTCATGCAGGCGCTTGGCCACGGCCGGATCAAAGATGTTCCCGGCTTCCTCAAAAGCGCCAAAGGCGTCGGCGTCCATCACCTCCGACCACATGTAGCTGTAATAGCCGGAGGCATAGTGGTCGCCGGAGAAGATGTGGCCGAACTGCGTGGGCCGGTGACGTAGCGCGATCTCCTCGGGCATGCCGATCTTCTCGAGCTCCTTCTTCTCGAAGGCCCGCACGTCCTGCGCGGCCGCTGCAGGCTGGGTGTGGAATTCGAGATCGACCAGCGCCGAAGAGACGAACTCCACGGTGGCAAAGCCCTGGTTGAACTTTCGGGCGGCGAGGAAGCGCTTGAGGAGGTCGTCCGGCAAGGGTTCGCCGGTCTGGTAGTGCTTTGCGAACTGCTGCAGCACCTCGGGCCGCTCCTGCCAGTGCTCGTAGAGCTGCGAGGGCAGCTCGACGAAGTCGGTGAAGACTGACGTCCCCGATAGCGACGGATAGGTCACGTTGGAGAGCATGCCGTGCAGGCCGTGGCCGAACTCGTGGAACAGGGTGCGGGCCTCGTCGGGCGACAGCAGCGAGGGCTCCCCGCCGGCTCCCTTGGCGAAGTTGCAGACGTTGATGATGAGCGGGGCGACCTCGCCGTCGAGCTTCTGCTGGTCGCGCAGCGACGTCATCCAGGCGCCGGAGCGCTTTGACGGCCGGGCATAGTAGTCACCGTAGAACAGCGCCTTGTGCTTGCCGTTGGGTCCCTTGACCTCCCAGACCCGGACATCCGGGTGCCAGGCCGGCACGTCCTTGCGCTCGGTGAAGGTGATCCCGAACAGCCGCGTGGCGCAGTCGAAGGCGGCGGCGATCATGTGGTCGAGCGTCAGATACGGCTTGATCGCGGCATCGTCGAAATTGGCCCGCTGCTGGCGGAGCTTCTCGGCGTAATAGCGCCAGTCCCAGGCGGCGAGGCGGAAATTGCCGCCCTCGGCCGTGATCAGCGCTTGCATCTCGTCGCGGTCGGCGAGCGCCCAGGCGCGAGCCGGCGTCCAGACCCGCTCCAGCAGGGAGCGCACCGCTTCCGGTGTCTTGGCCATGGAGTCCTCGAGCCGGTAGGCGGCGAAGGTCGGATAACCGAGGAGGTTGGCGCTCTCCTCCCTGAGCTTGAGGATCTCCACCAGGGTTGCGTTGTTGTCGTTGGCATTGCCGTTGTCGCCCCGCGCCGTGAAGGCCTTGTAGACCTTCTCACGCAGGTCGCGCCGGGCCGAGCTCTTCAGGAAGGGTTCGGTCGAGGAGCGCGACAGCGTCACGATGGCCTTGCCGGCCATGCCGCGCTCTTCTGCCGCAGCCTTGGCGGCGGCGACGAAGCTGTCGGGCAAGCCCTGCCGGTCGTCCTCGCCAAGCTCCATGAACCACTCCTGCTCGTCACCGAGCAGATGGTGGCTGAAGCTGGTGCCGAGCTGGGCGAGCCGCTCGTTGATCTCCGCCATCCGCGTCTTGGCCTGCTCGGTGAGGCCGGCGCCGGCGCGGTGGAAGCGGGTGTAGGTGCGCTCCAGGAGGCGGAGTTGCTCCGGTGTCAGGTTGAGCGCGGCGCGGTTCTCGTGGAGCTGGGCGATGCGACCGAACAGCACAGCGTTCATCGAGATCGGATTCCAGTGCCGCGCCATCCGCAAGGAGACCTCCTTGTCGATCTCCAGGATCGCCGGATTGGAGTGCGCCGAGACGAGGTCGTAGAACACCGCCGCCACCTTGTTCAGAAGCTTGCCGGAGCGCTCCAGCGCCGTAACGGTGTTGGCGAAGTCGGGAGCCGCCGGGTCGTGGGTGATCGCCGCGATCTCCGCGGAGTGGTCGGCAAAGGCCTGCTCGAAGGCGGGAAGGAAGTGCTCCGGGCTGATCTCGTCGAACGGCGGGGTCGCAAACGGCGTCGTCCACGCCTTCAGGAGCGGGTTGGTTTCGGCCTGCGCGGGGGCCGTATTATCGCGGGGTTCTGACATCTTTTGTCCCGGTTTTGTGGCTCGATTGTTGCGGCCAGCTATAGCACGCGATGGGGCTTTTTTGGGCCATTTGGCCTTGCTCCGGGCGGCCTTTTCGGAGAGATTGCGGCCCTCTTAGACGAGGGACTTTGCCCATGAACGCGCCTGCCTCTTCCTCCCGCCAGATCGCCTGGCCGAGCGTGATCACTGTCATCAGCGCTGCCATCCTGATCGGCGCGGAAGTGTTCGGCGCGGCCTTCGCCGGCGGCTGGGCGCTGGCGATTCTGTTCGGGCTCGACAACACCGGCGCGCACATCCTGCAGGCGGTGCTGTTCGGACTTGGCGTCCTCATCATGGTGGCCTTCATCCGCGCCGCGCAGCGCGTCGAGCCGTTCACGCGCCGCGGCTAGCGGCGTCGGTCGTCGCTCGCGGCGACGCGCACGACGCAAAACTTAACGACTGTTCATCTTGAGTGTCGCTCGCGCATCACCGCGCAAGCACTCATTAGGCAAATCTGTCGCTAAGCTAAAAAAATTCTTGCGAAGCAGAGTCAAAACGCTTATGTGCGGACTTGCCCAATTTCGCACGTGCCTGTGGTCGTGTGTCAGTCGGTAGGTATCCGGACAAGAGGCCGGACAGCCGCCAAGGGGTGAAGAAGCCGAGGGGCTCTTCGGAAGTGTGGAAGTCGAGGGACTGGTAGGTCGAGAGGCCGAGGTCCGGAGACGAAGCAAACCCGGAGCGTCCAGCATCTCTCTCAAGAGATGCCCTGTCGAAGGCGACTTTGCTCTTTGCAACCGTGACTGGCAGCCGGAGGCGAACCGGCGCACCCCGCTCTCAACGGGGGACGCGACTTAAAGCAACGACGGATCGGGCTTTTTTGGTCTCTACCGGCATTCCAACGCCGGCGCGGGCTACTGAAAAGGCTTTGTCCTTCATTGCCAGGTGTGCGGGCGGGAAACTCTCCCAACCAATCCACGGCAGCACAGTCTGGTTTGAGTCTTTTGGCCGTAACGCGCCTCCATCGCGCGATGTGGCCGGAGCACTCTTATCCGACGTCACGTTGATGCGGATCCCGTCGCTGGGATCTTTGGAGAGTGCGATGACTGAACGTATTCAGGAATTCCTGCGCAACCGCCGCAAGGATGGCCACGACACCGAGCCCTGCCTCGTTGTCGACCTCGAAGTCGTGCGCGACAACTACCAGACCTTCGCGAAGGCTTTGCCCGACAGCCGCGTGTTCTACGCGGTCAAGGCGAACCCGGCGCCGGAAGTGCTGACGCTGCTCGCGTCCATGGGCTCCTGCTTCGACACCGCAACGGTCGCCGAGATCGAGATGGCGCTGGCTGCCGGTGCGACGCCGGACCGCATCTCCTTCGGCAACACGATCAAGAAGGAGCGCGACATCGCGCGCGCCTTCGCGCTCGGCATTCGGCTGTTCGCGGTCGATTGCGCCGCCGAGGTGGAGAAGATCGCCCGTGCCGCCCCCGGCGCGAAGGTGTTCTGCCGCATCCTCTATGACTGCGCCGGCGCCGAGTGGCCGCTGTCGCGCAAGTTCGGCTGCGACCCGGAAATGGCCGTCGACGTGCTCGACGCCGCCAAGCGCCTGGGCCTGGAGCCGTGCGGCATCTCCTTCCATGTCGGCTCGCAGCAGCGCAAGGTGAAGGCGTGGGACCGTGCGCTGGCGATGGCCTCGCAGGTGTTCCGCGACTGCGCCGAGCGCGGGATCAACCTGACCATGGTCAACATGGGCGGGGGCTTCCCGACGAAGTATCTGAAGGACGTACCGCCGGTTCTGCAGTACGGCCGTTCGATCTTCCGTGCGCTGCGCAAGCACTTCGGCAACCAGATCCCGGAGACGATCATCGAGCCGGGCCGCGGCATGGTGGGCAACGCCGGCGTCATCGAGACCGAAGTCGTTCTGATCTCCAAGAAGAGCGACGAGGACGAGGTGCGCTGGGTCTATCTGGACATCGGCAAGTTCGGTGGTCTCGCCGAGACCATGGACGAGTCGATCCGCTACGCCATCCGCACCCCGCATGACGGCGCGGAGATGACCCCGTGCGTGCTCGCCGGCCCGACCTGCGACTCGGCCGACGTGCTGTACGAGAAGAGCCCGTATCCGCTCCCGGTGACGCTCGAGATCGGCGACAAGCTGCTGATCGAAGGGACCGGGGCCTATACGTCGACCTACTCGTCGGTGGCCTTCAACGGCATCCCGCCGCTGCGGACCTACCACATCTGATCCGCCTCAAAGGCTGATCTGCCTCACGCGCGAGGCCTGACGAACCGGGAGCCGGCTTGCCGGCTCCCTCACCCGACATTGCCATTCTGACAACGCTTGGTCCGCGCGCCGCTCGTGCACGGATTCAAGCGGGGACTGACGTGCCATGACTGCTCTTCGGAAGCCACCGATCGCCCTCACCTCGAAAGCCGCTCAGTTCGTGATCCGAGCCGAGCGTGCTTCCGACGTCGCCTCACGTGAGGCGCTGCTCGATGCCTGCTTTGGCGAGACCCGCCATCAGCGCACCTGCCAGCGTCTGCGCGACGGACGTGCACCCGCCGCTGGCCTTGCGCTGACGGCAATGCGCGAGGGCAAGCTCGTGGGAACCGTGCGGCTGTGGCATGTCAGCGCCGGAGGCAGGCCCGCGCTGGTCCTCGGACCGCTGGCGGTGGACCCTGCCTGCCGCGAGCTCGGGATCGGCGCCGCGCTGATGCGACAAGCGCTGGCCGCCGCCCGGGCGCGCGGGCATGAAGCCGTGATCCTGCTCGGCGACGCCCCCTACTACGCCCGCTTCGGCTTCACGGCGGAGAAGACCGGCGAGCTGTCGCTGCCGGGCAGCTTCGAGCGCGAGCGGCTGCTCGCGGTCGAGTTCACCGAAGGTGCGCTGGATGGCGCCTGGGGCATGATCGTCCCGACGGGCAAGGCCTTGCCCAAAGCGAGGGCAGTTCGCGCGGTGAAAGCCCCGCTCGCGGTGCCGCACGCGGCCTGAGGGCCGCGCCCGCGCCTGCCGACACGACGCTCACGGTACCGCCGAACGCAGTCCCCTTTAAGGGTTGCGCGCGGCGGCGAAATGCCCGTAAACCCCCGCCGAAAGCCCCTTCAGTCGAGGTCCGAAAATCATGTCCCGTCGCCTGATTTCCACCGGCTCGCCCTTTGAAAAGACCGCCGGCTACAGCCGCGCCGTGATCGACGGCGACTTCGCGTTCGTCGCCGGTACCACCGGCTACGACTACACCACCATGACAATGCCATCAGATGTCACGAGCCAGTCACGCAACTGCTTCAAGACCATCGAGGCGGCGCTGAAGGAGGGCGGCTTCGCGATGGCCGACATCGTCCGCGCGACCTACTACATCACCGATGCCAACGACGCCGATGCGCATTTCGCCGTCTGCGGCGAGGTGCTCGGCGACATCCGCCCGGCCGCAACGCTGCTCGTCGTCTCCGGCCTCTACAAGGCGGAGATGAAGATCGAGATCGAAGTGACCGCCAAGCGCCGCGGCACCTGACAGCGCCGCAGCGCCTGATCCACCCCCTCACCTTTTGTCCGCCAGCACGTTCCGGAGACACCATCCCATGAGCCCCGCCCCGCAGATCTACGCGAAGATCACCGGTCCCATCGTCATGGTCGGCTTCGGCTCCATCGGCAAAGGCACCTTGCCGCTGATCGAGCGGCATCTCGACTACGACAAGTCGCGCGTCACCGTGATCGATCCGAAGGACGAGGGCCGCAAGGCGCATTGCGAGAAGCACAATGTGCGCTTCATCCAGAAGGGCGTGACCAAGGACAATTATCGGGAGCTGCTGACCCCGCTGCTCACCGAAGGCGGCGGCCAGGGCTTTTGCGTCAACCTCTCGGTCGACACCGGCTCGACCGACATCATGGAGCTCTGCAACGAGCTCGGTGCGCTCTACATCGACACCGTCAACGAACCCTGGCTCGGCTTCTATTTCGATTCCACGAAGGGCCCGGAAGCGCGCTCCAACTACGCGTTGCGCGAGGTGACGCTGGCCGCCAAGAAGGCGCGGCCCAAGGGCTCGACCACGGCCGTCTCCTGCTGCGGCGCCAATCCCGGCATGGTCTCCTTCTTCGTCAAGCAGGCGCTGCTCAACGTCGCCGCCGACCTCAAGCTCAACGCCCCGAAGCCGAAGACCAAGGCCGAATGGGCTGATCTGATGCGCCAGGCCGGCATCAAGGGCATCCACATCGCCGAACGCGACACCCAGCGCTCGAAGAACCCGAAAGAGCCCGACGTGTTCGTCAACACCTGGTCGGTGGAAGGTTTTCTGTCGGAGGGCGTGCAGCCCTCCGAGCTCGGCTGGGGCACGCATGAAAAATGGATGCCCGAGAATGCGCGCACCCACGAAGCCGGCTGCGGCGCTGCCATCTATCTGATGCAGCCCGGCGCCAACACGCGCGTGCGCACCTGGTGCCCGACTCGCGGTGCGCAATATGGCTTCCTCGTCACCCACAACGAGTCGATCTCGATCGCCGATTACTTCACAGTGCGTGATGCTTCCGGCAAGGCGATCTACCGCCCGACCTGCCACTACGCCTATCACCCGGCCGACGACGCCGTGCTGTCGCTGCACGAAATGTTCGGCCGCGCCGCCAAGATGCAGGAGAAGCACCACATCCTCGACGAGAACGAGATCGTCGACGGCATCGACGAACTCGGCGTGCTGCTGTTCGGCCACGACAACAACGCCTATTGGTACGGCTCGCAGCTCTCGATCGAAGAGACCCGCGCGCTGGCGCCCTATCAGAACGCCACCGGCCTGCAGGTCACGTCAGCCGTGCTCGGCGGCATGGTGTGGGCGCTGGAGAACCCCAACGAAGGCATCGTCGAAGCCGACGAGATGGACTTTGATCGCCTGCTCGAAATCCAGTTGCCGTATCTTGGGCCCGTGAAGGGTTTCTACACCGACTGGACGCCGCTGACGGACCGGCCGGGCCTGTTCCCGGAGGACATCGACACGTCGGACCCCTGGCAGTTCCGCAATATTCTGGTGCGCTGACAAAAGGCGGCGAAAACAACCCCATGCACAGTAGAACGCGCCATGGCCGTCCATTGCGCATATGGGGCGAAAAGGCGAGCGCGGCCGGCTACTTGTTGATCGGCGGCGCGATCTTCTCGGCCGGGGCCGGCGGCAGCGCAGGCCTTGCAGCGCCTTGCGTTTGCGGGTCGGGACGCGCAGGTTCCGGCGCCGGCGTGGTCGGACGGTCGCCGCCGGGTTTTGCTTCCGCGGGCGTCTTGCCCTGATCGTCGGACGGAGTGCCCTGCAGCGGCTGGGTGGCCTGCGCCAGGTGCGCGCGGTTCTCGGCGCGGATCTGGGCCAGCGAGAAGCCAGAGATCACCACGCCCGCCGCGAACAGCCCACAGGCCACCAGCAGGTCTCCTCGCACGCTGCGCTTGTCAGGGACGGTCATGTCGATCACCCGGAACCTTTCCGCCGGAGTCAACGAAATTGACCGACGGCGGTTCCCGGAGGCTCAGTCCGTGGTCGAGACTTCCCAGGTGGCGTGACGCACGCCGCTTTGGCGCTGCATCTCGACGGCGACGGCGTTGAGCTCGTTCGGGTCGACGGCGGTGGCAACCAGGGTCGCCACGATCTCCAAAATGTCGTCGCCGATCTCGACGACCTCGACATCGGCCACCGGATATTTTGCGGCTTCCAGCTTCTCGACCAGCCGATCGCGCATGTCCGGCAGCGCCTCGGTCGTGACCGCGAGCTTGAAATAGTAGGTCGCCTCCGAGCGCCGCTCGTCGAGCGGGATGCGGTTGATGGCGTTGACCAGCGGGCGCAGCAGCGTGTTGCCGGCGATCACGAAGACGGTGAGCGCCACCGCCTGCGCGACCATGTCGGCGCCGGCGCAG
>NZ_PPPT01000285.1 GCF_006483445.1 Bradyrhizobium guangdongense
CCCCAACCCTCTCCCCGTAAGGACGGGGAGAGGGGGAAGAAGAAAATTAAGCCGCCCGCGCGTCATACGCGTACATGAAATCCATGCTCTTGGCGCCGAGCGGCAACAGCCACTTCATGATCTGATTGCGGATCCAGGCGCCTGACGCGCTGAACTCGCGCTTGCTGCTGCCGTTGCGGCGGGCGATGGCGACGATCTTTTCGGCACGCGGGCGGCGCTCCCGCTCGAAATTCTGGAAGGTGACGCCGAGCTCCTGGCCCTGCGTCATCAGCCTGCCGAGCCGCAGCGCGTCCTCGAGCGCCAGCGAAGCGCCCTGGCCTGCATGGGGGCTGGTGGCATGCGCGGCATCGCCGATCAGCAATGAGCGCCGGCGCGACCAGGTCGGCAACGTCGCGACGTCGAGCGTGTCTGTCACCACGATGTTCTCGGCGGCCTCGATGATGGCGGGGATCGGATCGTGCCATCCCCGGTGAAAGTCGCGCAGATGCTGCTTCAGCGTCGACTGCGCCTGCGCGCGGAAGGCAGCCGCGTCCATGCCGTTGGCCGGCTGCGTGCTCCACCACATCGCGCCGTCTTTTGCGTCGGTGCTACAGAAGCCGTAGCCGAAGAAGCCGCTGCGGCCAAAAGTGGTCTCCACCCGCTGGCCGAGCCCGTCGAGCAAGGCGCGCGGCACAAAACCGCCGAAGCCGATCAGGCCGGTGTCGAAGGGCGTGGGACCATCGGGCACGACATGGCGGCGGACCGCGGAATGCACCCCGTCGGCGCCGATCAGGAAATCGCCTTCGGCGCTGGTGCCGTCGGCAAAATGCGCGACGATCGGCTGGTCGCCGCGATCCTCGATGCCGACGAGGCGCTTCTCGAAATAGAGCTCGGCATGCGCGCACCAGGCCTTGTCGATGAGAATTTCGTTCAGCGTCGCGCGGCACATATTCACCGCGGGCTGGCCAAACCGCTTTTCCATGTCGCGGTTGATCGAGCCGAGACGTTGGCCGTCCTGGGCGCAGAAGTCGAAGGACTCCGCGACCGAGCCGCGATTGATCAGCTCGCGGGCAAGGCCGAGCTCCTCCATCACGTGCATGCCGTTCGGCGCAATCTGGAGCCCGCCGCCGATGCCGGTGGAGTAGGGCCAGGCCTCGAAGATCTGGGCGTCGATGCCGGCGCGGCGGAGCAGGATCGCCGTGACGGGCCCGGCGATGCCGGCGCCGATGATCAGGGCCTTGCGGGGACGTCTCTGCATATCTTGCTCCCAGGGCTTGCGAGGTGCTAGGAAAATTACGGTCGCTAATTATCTTAGCGACTAAGATATATATCTGCTAAGGTAAGGGGCCGGTCCTTGTCAAGAGGCAAAGCGCGTGCGGCGCTGCTCGGGGAACTCGAAGAGGCGATGCGCCGGTCGTCGGCGCAGGGCGTGCTGTACGGCCAGGCGGTTGCCGACATCGCCGGCATTTCCGGCTCCGATCTCGAATGCCTGGATTTTCTCAACCTGGAAGGACGGGTCACCGCGGGCCGGCTCGCCGAGGTCACGGGACTGACGACGGGGGCCATCACTGGCGTCGTCGATCGGCTGGAGAAGGCCGGCTATGTCCGCCGCGAGCGCGATGAATCCGATCGGCGCAAGGTGTTCATCACCGTGGTGCCGGAGGCGACCGCAAAGATCGGCCAGTTTTACGTGCCGATGCAGCAGGCGATGCAGAAGGTCTGGAGCGGCTACAGCGAGGAGGAGTTGCGCCTGCTGCTGCGCTTTGCGCTTGATGGCTACAAGGGCGTGCTGGAGGCGACCGAGGCGTTGAAGACCGTCATCGATGCGCCCGCTGAGAAACGCGCCAGTCTCAAGACGCCGAAGCCTCGGCGCTGACGGGGATCTGCGCCGGCGCGATCGGCGCTTCGGCCGGTACCCGGTAGGCCTGCGCGGCCGCGATCATGCCCCACATCGCGCCCAGCATCATCCAGAAGTGCCGCCAGTGATCGGTGTCGATCACAAAGCTTTCGCCGACGGTGCCGACGAAGGCCGAGAACACCGCCAGATAAGTCCGCTGCCAGGGCACGCGGACGAAGACGTGGCGGAAGCCGATGATGACGGTCGTGAACACCAGCGCCGGATAGAGCACACCCGACAGCCAGCCGCCGGACATGAAAGCGTTGAGATAGGAGTTGTGGGTGTCCTCGGGGAAGAAGCGGTGGAATTGCAGGGGACCGATGCCGAAGGGCAGGTCGAGCGCCATGTCGGCACCGAGGATGTGCCGGCCGAAGCGGCCGAAGCGGCCTTCGTCGTAGCTCTGGTCGAAGCTCGCGCGCTGCTTGAACATTTCGGCGGTCGCGTCGAACGACAGCAGCACCGCGATCAGGGCGAGACCCAGCACTGCAGCAACGATGGTCATGATGATGATGCGCGAGCGCTGTGTGTTGCTGCGGCTGGTCAGCACCATCAGCGCCAGCATGAAGGCCGCGGTGATGACCAGGCCGCCCCAGGCCGCGCGCGAGAACGCGAGCAGGATGGCGAGCGCCATGATGGCAAACGCGATTGCGTTGCGGATCGCCTTGCCGGGGCGCTCCAGCACCACGCTTTGCAGGACGAACAGCGACGGTAGGATCAGGAAAGCGCCGAGCACGTTCGGATCCTTGAAGGTGCCGCGCGCGCGCCCGTAGAGTGTCAGCAGGTCGTTTCCGCCGGGGACGAGATGAAAGTAGCCGGCGACCGCCGAGGTCGCGGCAATCATCGCACCGACCACGAGCCCGCGGCGCAGCATGTCGAGCCGCGCCGCCGTGTCCTCGGAGACCACCATGGCGAAGAACACGACGGTGACGGCCATGTACCAGGAGGTCGCGATCCAGCTTGCCACCTCGGTCTGGCCGAGCAGCGGAATGGCGCAGATGGTGTAGCCGATGTTGAGCAGGAACAGCGCCAGCACCAGCGGCATGAACACAAGTTGAAGCCGAAGCCCAGTTGCAAAGAAGGTGACGGTCGCAAGCAGCGTCGCGATTTCGTAGGGGCTCGGCTCGATGAAGACGACCGCACCGCAGGCGCCGACCAGCCACACCAGCGCGCGTTGCAGTGCCAATACGCCGGGCGCAGCGACAGGTGTCGCCGCATTCATTCCCCCGGCTGCCGCCGCATAGGCCATCACACGCTCATACGCTTACGCAACTCGTACACAAACTTGCGAAGGCCCCGCATCCGCGGGGCCTGACGACGTCAATACGCATTCTCGTTCTTGGTCAGCAGCGACAACGGCGTCTTGAGGAAGATGTAGAGGTCGAACAGCACCGACCAGTTCTCGATGTAATAGAGATCGAACTCGACGCGCTTTTGGATCTTCTCTTCGTTGTCGATCTCGCCGCGCCAGCCGTTGATCTGCGCCCAGCCGGTGATGCCCGGCTTGACGCGGTGGCGTGCGAAGTAGCCGTCGACGGCTTCGTCGAACAGGCGGTGCTGGAACTTGCCCTGCACGGCGTGCGGGCGCGGTCCGACCAGCGACAAATTGCCCTTGACCACGACGTTGAAGAGCTGCGGCAGCTCGTCGAGACTGGTCTTGCGGATGAAGCGGCCGACGCGGGTGACGCGCGGATCATTCCTGGTCACGACCTTGGACGCGGTCGGATCGGCCTGGTGGTGATGCATCGAGCGGAATTTGTAGACGTCGATGCGCTCGTTGTTGAAGCCAAATCGCTTCTGGCGGAACAGGACCGGGCCGGGGCTGTCGAGCTTGACCGCCAGCGCCACCAGCGCCATCACCGGCAACGCGGCGAGCAGCGCGAGGCCACCGACGACGCGGTCGAACAGCCATTTCATCACCAGATCCCAGTCGGTGATCGGCGCCTCGAACACGTCGAGCGTCGGCACCTCGCCGAGATAGGAGTAGGAGCGGGGACGGAAGCGCAGCTTGTTGGTGTGCGCGGAGAGGCGGATATCGACCGGCAGCACCCAGAGTTTCTTCAGCATTTCCAGGATGCGGGTCTCGGCCGAGATCGGCAGCGCGAATAGCACGAGGTCGACGCGGGTGCGGCGGGCGAATTCGACGATGTCGTCGACCTTGCCGAGTTTGGGCGTGCCGGCGCAGGTATCGAGCGCACGGCTGTCGTTGCGGTCGTCGAACACGCCGAGGATATGGATATCGCTGTCGTCCTGCGCCTTCAGCGCGGCGACCAACTCCTCGCCGTTGCGGTCGGAGCCGACGATGATGGTGCGGCGGTCGAGCCGGCCGTCGCGGGCCCAGTTGCGGACCATGTTGCGCAGGATTATGCGCTCGCCGACCAGCGCGACGAGGCCGACGACGAAATAGGCGGCGAGCCAGACGCGCGAAACCTCACCGCCGACCTTGGCGAAGAAGGAGACGCCGATGAACAGCAGGAAGACGAAGGACCAGGACGAGATCATCCGCGTCATCTGGCGCAACTGGCCGCGGAAGAGCTCGACCTGATAGATATCGGCCGCCTGGAAGCAGGCGATCGCGGTTGTGGTGATGCCGAGGATCGCGACGAGATATTGCCAGAAATAATACCCGGAGACGGGCAGCACATAGATGAGGTGCAGTGCGATGCCGATCACGCTGAGCAGCGCGAAATCGGCGAGCCGCACGAAGCCCGCGATCACGATCGGCGAATAGGCTTTGAGAACCTTCTGGTTGACCACGTCGAGCGCGGCCGGAGACAACCGGCGGCGACGTTCGACGAAGGGCTTTTCGGTCGGCGTGCTTGTGGCAGCGTTGGCTGCGTCCTCAAGCATCGAGCGTGCGTTGATCGGTTCCACGGCCTTCCCAGTCCATTCCAGCGATCCCCCTGGCCATTATTTTGGCTTGCCCATCAAGATGGGCACGCAGGCGCCAGGGCGGAACTCCCCTGGCTCTTCGCTTATCGGACAAATCGGAAGAAACTCTTAGCGTAGTAAATGACGGTTAATGATTGGCAAACGCGTCGCGGTAACCGGCCAGCACGCCTTCGACCATGGCCTGCTGGGAGAAATGCGCGGAGATCCGTTCCCGCAGCGCGGCAGCGCGCTGCGCGGTCGCCTGCGGATTGTCCAAGGCAGCACCGATCGCTTCGGCCATGGCGTCGGGATTGCTCGGCGCAAACAGCGCGGGGCTGTCGGCGCCGAAAATTTCCGGAATGCCGCCGACCCGCGCGGCGATCATGGGAATGCCGGCGGCGCCGGCCTCGATCACGACATAGGGCATGGAATCGCCGCGGGAGGGGACCACCAGCAGCCGGCCCTTGGAAAAGCCGTAGCGCGCCTTGACGTGGCCGATGAAGCGGATCGAGGAGGCAAGCCCGAGCTTTTCGACCTGCGCCTTCAGCGCGGCGGTTTCCTCGCCGTCGCCGCCGAGCGTCAGCGTGACCTTCTTGCCCATGGCGTGGAGACGGACGACCGCATCGACCAGGAGATCGGCGCCCTTGATGTGCCTGAACTCGCCGACATAGGTGAGGTCGGTCGCATCGTCGGCCATCGTCAGCGGCTCGAATTCCTCCGGCGTCACGCCGTTGAAGACGCAGCGCACCACGCCCCTGGGCTTGCCGACGATGCGCTGATAGGTGTCGCGGGCGAACGCACTTTCGAACAGGAACAGGTCGGTGCTGTTCATCTGGGTCCGCTCCAGCCGCGCATAGAACTCGCCCTTGAACGTGCCGAGCGGGTAGTGCAGCGAGCCGCCATGCGGGGTGTAGATCCGGATCGTGTCGTCGGAGCGCCGCCGCGCGCGCACATAGACACCCGCCTTGGCGCCGTGGCCGTGCATGACGTCAGGCTTGAGCTTGCGGATCAGGCGCGAGATGCGGAGCCAGACCAGGAAATCGTCGGGCGAGGGCTCGCGGCGGATCGCCATGCGATGCACGCCGAGCTTCAGGCGCGGAGCGAGATCGGCAAACGCCTTCTCGGCGCGGTCGCCGCCGGTCAGGCTGTCGGCGAGAATGCCGACATGATGTCCGCGATCGATCTGGCCGTTGGCGAGGTCGAGGATGTGGCGAAAGATGCCGCCGACGGGCGCGCGCACGGCGTGCAGGATGCGCAGCGGCTGGTCGGGAGGCGGAGGCATGTTCAAACCAGCGCTCGGAGGCGAATGCACAACAATCCAAATACGACGCAGATTAAGGGGGCTCCATGGTTAACAAACGGTGTTCGCGCGGGCGTTCTCGTTCATGGACCCGTCCTGCCGCGCGCAATTAACCCAGCAGCAACCTTAATGGAGTGTAATCGCCGCGGTTGAAGTGGATGAGTGGCGTCCGCGGGAGTGTATGATGCGTCTGGCGTTCTGGCGGGGCTGGAAAGAGAGAGCGGCGATCAAGCGGGCCGTTCCCAAGCCGCCCAAGGTAGCGAAGCAGAAGGCGACGGTCGCAAAGCCGGCTGATGCGCCGTTGGCGGAGACGGGCGATCTCGATCTGCGTCTGCTGGGCCGTGCACTGGCACGCCGGCGCAGCTGGATCATCATCCCGACGGTGCTGGCGCTGGTCGGCTCGGTCGTCGCCGTCAACATGGTCACGCCGCGCTTCAAGTCGGAAGCCCGCATCCTCATCGACGGACGCGAGAACGTGTTCCTGCGGCCGAACAGCGAGCGGTCGGAGGAGCGGCAGGGCGCGCTCGACCCCGAGGCCGTCACCAGCCAGGTGCAGCTCGTGCTGTCGCGCGATCTCGCGCGCGAGATCATCAGGAAAAACAGGCTTGCGGAGCGGCCGGAGTTCGATCCGGTGCTGCAGGGCGTGACGCCGCTGAGGTCCTTGCTGGCGCTGGTCGGCATCGGCCGCGATCCCTTCTCCATGACCGCGGAAGAGCGGGTCATGGAGGCCTATTACGATCGGCTGACGGCTTACGCCGTCGACAAGTCGCGCGTCATCGTCATCGAATTCCTGTCGTGGGATCCGGACCTCGCCGCGCGCGTCGCCAATTCGATCGCCGACGGCTATCTGGTGCTGCAGCAGAACGCGCGGCAGGATCAGGCCAAGTCGGCGAGCACGTGGCTGGCGGGCGAGATCGACAATCTGCGCAAGAAGGTGTCCGACGCCGAATCGCGCGTCGAGGACTTTCGCTCCAAGTCGAGCCTGTTCGTCGGCACCAACAACACCACGCTGTCCAACCAGCAGATGGGCGAGGTCAACACCCAGCTCAACAACGCACGCGCGATGAAGGCGGACACCGAATCCAAGGCCCGCTTGATCCGCGAGATGCTCCAGAGCGGCAAGCCGATCGAGGCAACCGAGGTTCTCAACACCGAGCTGATGCGCCGCCTGTCGGAGCAGCGCGTCACGCTGCGGGCGCAACTCGCCGAACAATCGTCGACGCTGCTTGGCAACCATCCCCGCATCAAGGAGCTGAAGGCACAACTCGCCGACCTCGACAACCAGATCCGTGACGAGGCCAGCAAGATCTCGCGGTCGCTGGACAGCGATGCGCGCATCGCCGGCGGTCGGGTGGACAGCCTGACCGCGAGCCTCGAGCAGTTGAAGAAGCAGGCGTCCTCGACCAACGGCCAGGACGTGCAGCTCCGCGCGCTGGAGCGCGAGGCCAAGGCGCAGCGCGACCTGCTGG
>NZ_PPPT01000286.1 GCF_006483445.1 Bradyrhizobium guangdongense
CGGTTCGCGCTTGCCGTTGGAGGTGTGGCGCATCACGGCGGAGAGGCGGCGCGCGATCATATGCGCGGTGCGGAAATCGGTTTCCGCAAACACGACGATGACCGAGCCGTCTTTCTGGGCCGCACCAAAATCCATCTGCCGCATCAGGCGGCTGAGGATACGGGCGGCGTCGAGCTGGGCGCGGGGATTGCGTGGGTCGAAGGCGAAACGCGCCACAGAAAGTCCGCCGCCGCGCGACAGTGTCTGTTCGACGGCATTGGCTAAATCGCGGCCAAAGGCTTCCGGCGTCAACAAGCCGCTGCGCGGGTCGAGCCAGCCGCCGGCATCGATCGAACGCAGCGTGCGGCTCAGTTGCGCCTCGAAGGCGTGCTGGCGGATCAGCGGCAGCGCACCTGCGGCGATCTTCGCGGGCTCGCCGGCGATCAGCTCGAGATTGGGCAGGTCGTGCTGCATCGAGAGCTGCTGCGCGGTGACGACCACGGGCAGGTTGCGGAAGCGGGTGTCTTCGGAGAGCACCGTGAGGAAGGCGTCGGCGACGCGCGCGGAAAATCCTTCCGCCAGCACGACGCCGTCGATGTCCCGCGTATTGAGATGCTTTGCGGCGGCCTCGATCGAGAGCGCGCCGACGACGCCCGTGCGTTCGCCGAGCGCGACCGACAGTGCAGGGTAGGCGGAGCCGCGGCCGATCAGCAGAACGGTCGCATCGCGCGCCGGATCGGTGTCGGGCATCGAGATCGGCGTGTTCACCTCGGGCAACCGGCGCAGCACGGTCGCGTGCAGCGTGCGCACGCGCATGGCAGCGCGCAGCCGTGCGACCAGACGGTCGGAATTGCCGCCGCGCAATGAGAACGGCAGCGCGTTGTGCGGAAGCGCGCTCTGGGCGTCCACCGCGACGAAGGGAAGATAGAGCTTTTGGTCGGCAATCGCCTTGGCGACACCGGCGAGGTATGCCTCGTGTCCGCCGGTCAACGTCGCGAGGACGGCGGCCGGCTGCACCTGCGTCACTGCGCTTGCGGCGTTCCCCCAATCGCTGTCGATGACGGGAAAGAGCCGGGCCTCATCCAGCGCCGAGATATAGGCTGGCCTTGGGGTATTGGAGACGAAGAGGATCGGGCCCGCCTGGGACATCACAAACTCGATTGACGCCGGGAAACGGACAGCAATCTAGTTTGGCCGCCTTAATGCCCGGTCAACGGCGTCAGGGAAAATGCGCTCACGTAGGGCCGGTGCGGTCGCGAAAGGCTTCAACCATCAGAGGGTTAAGGCCGAGTTCGCTGAGCGCCTCGCGGGCGCGGGCATTATCCTGGGCCCGTCCCGCCAGCCGGTGACCGCTCAGGCGGTCGGGCAGCGCTGTCAGCAGCGCCCCCTGGCCGAGCCGGCGAGCCCATTCCTGCAGGTCGTTGGACAGGAAGCGGTAGCCGCCGACGGCCATGATCCCGGACGGCGGCGCGGTGATGCAG
>NZ_PPPT01000287.1 GCF_006483445.1 Bradyrhizobium guangdongense
CCCGGGCATGACGATGTGGCGGCCTTTGCGCGCAACCGCTCGCGCGATCAGCGCTTGGCCTTCTTGGCTTTCTTCTTCTTGCCGGCCTTTTTCGCGGTCTTCTTCACCGCCTTCTTGGCGGGCTTCTTCGCGGTTTTCTTCGCAGACTTTTTAGCGCTCTTCTTGGCCGCCTTCTTCGCGGCCTTCTTGGCCTTCTTCGGCACTACCTTTTTGGCGGCTTTCTTTGCAGCCTTCTTGGCGGCCTTCTTCTTGACCACCGGTTTCGGTGCTTCCTTCGGCGGCTCGGCGACGACGGGCGTCGTCTCCACCGTTGTCTCAACTACAGGCGTATCGTCGTTCATTGCGTCCCCCAAAGGTTTGAACGGAACGATGACGATAGCGGGATTCCGCAACCTGTCAAAGCAACGCTCAACTCTTGCGCATCTTCGCATAGGCTGCGAGTGCGCGCTCGCGACCGCGCGCGTGGTCGACGATCGGCTCCGGATAGGTCTTGCCGAGTTCGATGCCGGCACTTGCAAGCTCGATCGGCGTCGCGCGCCAGGGCTGGTGGATCAGCTTGGCCGGCAGGCCGTCGAGCTCGCTGACCCAGCGCCGGACATAGACGCCGTCAGGGTCGAACTTTTCGCCCTGGAGCACCGGATTGAACACGCGGAAAAAGGGCGCGGCATCGGCGCCGCAGCCGGCGACCCATTGCCAGTTGGCAGGGTTGCTGCCGGCATCGGCATCGACCAGCGTGTCCCAGAACCAGCTTTCGCCATCGCGCCAGTCGATCAGGAGGTGCTTGACCAGGAAGGAGGCGACCACCATCCGCACCCGGTTGTGCATCACGCCGGTGTGCCAGAGCTCGCGCAGGCCGGCATCGACCACCGGATAGCCGGTGCGGCCGCGCTGCCAGGCCGCGAGCGTCTTGGCGTCGTGCTTCCAGGGGAAGGCATTAAAACCGCCCTGCAGGTTCTGGCTCGCGAGCTCCGGCATGTCGAACAGCAGATGGCGGCAGAACTCGCGCCAGCCGAGCTCGCTCAGAAACTTCTCGACGCCGGGGCCGAGCGCGGGCTCGGCGTCGGCGGCAAAGCGCGCGGCGTGCCAGACCTGGCGCGGGCTGATCTCGCCGAACCGCAAATGCGGCGACAGGCCCGAGGTGCCGGGCCGGTCGGGCCGGTCGCGGTTACCCAGATAGCTTCGCACTGACGTCTTGAGGAAGTCGCGCAGCCGGGCGCGGGCCGCGGCTTCGCCCGGCGTCCAATTGTCGCGCAGGCCGCCGGCCCAGTCGGGTCTGGTCGGCTCGAGGCCGTAGCGTTCGAGGGCATCGCCGGCGAGGTTTGGGACCGCCTGCAGCGCCTTCGGTGCGGGAAGCGGTTTGGGCGGATCGCCCATCGCCAGCACGCGGCGCCAGAACGGCGTGAACACCCGCACGCCCCTTCCTTCCTTGGTGCGGATCGCAGCCGGCGGGACCAGCAGGTCGCCGGGGAAGCGCTGCGTCTCGACGCCATGCTTCACCAGCGCCGCTTCGAGTTGTTTCTCGACCGCCTGATGCGGTGCCTGCGCGATGTCGTTCCAATAGACAGCGGCTGCGGCTGTGTCGCGGGCGATGTCCGGAATGATCTTGGCCGCCGATCCCTTGCGCAGGGTCAGCGATCCCCCGATCACCGCGAGGCTCTTGCCCAGCGCGCGCAGCGACTGGGCGAGCCACCAGCGGGCGGCGGCGCCGATCGGACGTCCGGCGGTGTCGTCGAGGACGTAAAGGCAGATCACCGGCGCGCCGGTCTTGGCTGCGGCATGCAGCGCCGGATGGTCGGCAAGACGCAGATCGTCACGGAGCCAGACGATGATCGGCCGCAGGTCAGGCATGTTTTCGGCCGATCCCTTTGTTTACGGATTGGAAAGGATGTCTCGCATGACAGGCCTTGCCAAATCTTCCCATTGTTAATCGGAGGGTAAGCGGATGCCTCGAATATACGGCGTTCTTTTGGGGGAGTTTCATGTCCGGTCTTTTTGGGAAGTTCCTGCCGCAATTCAAGCTCAAGCTCGGCACCAAGGCCGTCGTGGGTGCGGTGCTGCTGATCTCGGTGAACACGGCGCTCGTGGTGGGCGCAGGTTATTGGTCGTTGACATCGGCGTTCAACGACCGCGCGCTGCGCGAGATCGAGGTCAATCTGCGCACGCTGGCGCTGGCCTTTGCCGAGACGGTTCCGGATGCCAAGATCGCGATGAAGGACGGCATGGTCGTCCGCGCCGAGATCGCCAAAATGCCCGAGTTCAAGGACCACGCGATCGTCGATCGCGCGGTGTCCTATACCGGCGGCAACGCGACGCTATTCGTCTATGACGATGCAAGCGGGCAGTTCATCCGCCGCTCGACCAATGTGAAGAAGGAGAACGGCGACCGCGCCGTCGGCACCCAGCTTGCCGCTGACCATCCCGGCCAGGCGCCGTTGCGCAAGGGCGACGCCTATAAGGGGCCGGCGACCTTGTTCGGCAAGACCTTCATGACCGCATATTTCCCGATCGCCGGCGCCGGCGGCAAGGTCGTGGGCATCCTCTATGTCGGCATCCCCATGGTGCAGTTCGAGAGCATGCTCGACCAGGCGATGCAGAGCATGGGGATCGCGGCGGCCATTGCGGCGCTGCTGGTCCTGATCCTGACCATGTTGCTCGTGCGCAGCGTCACCAAGCCGCTGACGTCGGTCACATCATCGCTGACCGAGCTTGCCAACGGCAAGAACGACGTCGAGATCGATTGCGAGGACCGCGCCGACGAGATCGGCGAGATCGCGCGCACGGTCGCGGTGTTCAAGAGCAACTCGCTCGAACGTCAGCGCATGCGCGGCGAGCAGGCGGAGGCGGCCGCAGCCGCGGTCGAGCAGCGCAAGGCCGACATGCGCGGCTTCGTCGACGAGTTCCACGGCAGTGTCGGCGGCATACTCGACAAGGTGCTGAATTCGTCCGGCGAGTTCGAGCGCGTGGCCAAGCAACTGACAGATACCGCACGGTCGACCGCCGATCTCTCGGCGCAATCGGCCGGCGCATCGGAGACCGCTTCCGATCACGTCCGCACGGCGGCGGCAGCCTCCGATGAGCTCTCCAAGTCGATCTCCGAAATCACCCGCCGGGTGCAGGAGTCGAACGACATCTCCGCCGAGGCCGTGCGCCAGGCGGAGGCGACCGACCAGCGCATGGCCCAGCTCTCGGAAGCAGGCTCGCGCATCGGCGACGTCGTCAAGCTGATCACGACCATCGCCGAGCAGACCAATCTGCTCGCGCTGAACGCCACCATCGAGGCGGCGCGGGCAGGGGATGCGGGCCGCGGATTTGCCGTGGTGGCCCAGGAGGTGAAGAGCCTCGCCGGGCAGACCGCCAAGGCGACCGAAGAGATTTCCAGCCAGATCGCCAGCATGCAGCTCGCGACCGAGGAGTCGGTCGGCGCCATCAAGGCGATCGGCGAGACG
>NZ_PPPT01000288.1 GCF_006483445.1 Bradyrhizobium guangdongense
GGGAGAAGGTGGCGCGAAGCGCCGGATGAGGGGTATGCATCAGCGAGACAAATCGCGAGAGGTCATTCGCGGAGAGAGACCCCTCACCCGGCTTCGCTTCGCGAAGCCACCCTCTCCCACAAGGGGAGAGGGTACAGCAGCGACCACCCGCGCTACTGCCGCCCCAACTGCGTCGCCTTCGCCACGCGATCGAACCGCTCCAGCGACAGGATCGCATCCGCGAACTGCTCGGCGCGTCCGCTCAACACTGGGCGCGCCAGCGTCAGGAATTTCTGCTGCATCGCCTTGGCATCCGGGAACGAGTTCGGCTCGCCGGAGGGATCGGCGTAGAGACGTTCATGCACGCCGTCGTCGGTGGTGATGCTGACACGCGCGCCGAACGGGTGGGTGCGGCCCTCCAGCCGGTCGTCCTGCACGACGTCGAACTTGTCGGCGAGCGCGTCGATCGCGGCGTCGCCGAGGCGGTTATAGTCGTCCCAGCCGAACGAGCCCTGGTCGAGCGCGAGCGCGCCGGTGAAAAACATCGAGAACTGGCCGCCGACGATCGAGCGCGGGTGCCGCTTGGTTGCGGCATCGCCGGTCAACGTGATGCCGTTGCGGTGCAGGCCGATCTCGACACGCTTGACCTGGTCCGGCGTCAGATTGTGCTCCCGCCGCATCGCAATCAGCGCGTCGATCGCGGCATGGGTGTAACGGCAGCTTGGATACGGCTTCACGCCGATCTTCATGGTCTCGTAGGTCTTGCCGAGCCCGGCTGTCGCCTTGTCGGGATGCGCGTCATCGGTGTAGCCCACCAAAAGGCCGTGCTTGCCCTCGACGGATTCGGTCGCACCGATGAAGTCGTTGCGCGCAAGCGTGGCGGCGATCACGCCGTTCATCGCGGCAGCGCCGACCTGGTAGCGCTTGTTCCAGCCGCCGTTGACCAGGAATTGCAGCGAGCCCGCGGCCTGGCTGCCGGAGACACCGAAGGCCGCGATAATCTGCGTCTCGGAGAGGCCGAACAGCTTTGCCGCCGCGGCGGCCGCGCCATAGGTGCCGGCGGTCGCGGTCGGATGAAAACCGCGCGCATAATGCGAGGTCGGGTCGAGCGCGTTGCCGAGACGGCAGCAGACTTCATAGCCCGCAACGATCGCGGTCAGCACGTCGCGGCCGGACGCTCCGACCATTTCACCCACGGCAAACGCCGCCGGGACGACAGGCGCGCTCGGATGCAGCGACGAATCCGCATGCGTGTCGTCGAAATCGAGGGAGTGGCCGAGCGCGCCGTTGAGCAGGGCGGCGACCGCGGGCGTCCAGGTCTTGGTGTCGCCGAACACGGTGGATTCGCCCTTGGTGTCGAGCGCGAGGGCCTCCAGCATCTTCAGCAGCGACGGCGTCGATTCCGCCTCGCTCCGCGCCCGGATCGCGCTGCCGAGGAAATCGAGCGTCAGCACTTTTGCGCGATCCAGCACCTCAACCGGGATATCGTCGAACTTCAGGTTGGCGACATAGGCGGCGAGCGTTGCGGTTTCGTTGGCCATCGTGTTTCCTCGTTTTGCCGGGCAAATTAGGCGGGCTGATTTTGCCTTTCAAGCTGCCTTTGGCCTGCGGGGATCAGCTATGCTGTCAGGGACCTAAGCAGGATCGTTGCCGGAACATTGGATGATGGCTCTCTCACAGCACCTGATCGACGGGTTCATGGCGCGGCGGACGCAACTAGGCCTGGCGATCCGGGTCACGGTGGCGGCCACCGCGGCCTATGCGATCGCGACCGCGCTGCATCTCCTGCTGCCGCTTTGGGCCGTGCTGACCTCGCTGATCGTCACCCAGATGAGCGTCGGGCGCTCGCTGAAAGCGAGCCGCGATTACATGCTCGGTACCGTCGGCGGTGCCATCTATGGCGGCGCGATCGCGGTGCTGATTCCCTATTCCGGCGAGGTCCAGTTGCTCGGGCTGCTGGTGCTCGCCGTGGCGCCGCTCTCCTTCGTTGCGGCGATCCATCCGAGCCTCAGCGCCGCTACCGTGACCGCCGTGATCGTGCTGCTGGTGCCGACCATGCACCACGCCGATCCCATGACCTCGGCGATCGATCGCGTCAGCGAGGTTTCGGTCGGCGCGATCACCGGCCTCCTGGTCTCGTTCCTCGTGCTACCCTCGCGCGCGGTGCGGCAGATCCGCGCCAGCGCCGGACACCTGCTCGATCTGATCGCCGACGCCTTCACCGAATTGCTGGCCGGTTTGACGCGCGGGCGCGACAGCGACGCACTTCATAGCATCCAGGACGGCATCGGCTCCGCGATCGTCTCACTCAACGCGATCGGCACGGAGGCCGAACGCGAGCGCGCGGCGCGGCTGTCGTCCGGGCCCGATACAGGTCCGTTGCTGCGGACGGTCCTGCGGCTGCGCCACGACGTCGTGATGATCGGGCGCGCTACCGTGGTGCCGCTGCCGGCCGAGGTGCAGGTGCGGCTCGTCGGACCCTTGTCCGATGTCTCGGCGACGATAGCGGCCTATATGCGATCCGCGGCGGAGGCGCTTCGCTCCGGCGTGGGCGCACCGGCGATCCGGCCGGTGCACCAGGCGCTCGAGCGCTACGCAAACGAGGTCGCCGCCGTGCGCCGCGAAGGACTGATCCGCGGCCATCCCGGCGATACCGCGGAGCGCTTCTTCGCGCTCAGCTTCTCGCTGGAGCAGATGCACCAGAATCTCGGCGATCTCGATCGTGTCGTCGGCGAGTGGTCGGAGACCTCACTGGACAAACCCGCGCGCGTCCCGCGTTGATTCAACGCCGCTTCAAGCCCTTGCTTTGCATGCGCCAAACCAGGAGATCGATGCGGTCCTGGCCGAAGAACGGCTCTTTTTCGAACACGAAGGTCGGCACGCCCCAATGGCCTGAGGCCGCGTGGTCCTTCTCATTGCCGGCGATCACCTGTTCGTAGCGGTCAGGGTCGCCGCTGACAGCCGC
Source organism: Bradyrhizobium guangdongense (assembly GCF_006483445.1). Lineage (GTDB taxonomy): Bacteria > Pseudomonadota > Alphaproteobacteria > Rhizobiales > Xanthobacteraceae > Bradyrhizobium > Bradyrhizobium guangdongense_A. Next base: position 2,945 of record NZ_PPPT01000288.1, read on the forward strand.
ATCCATCGCCGCGAGATCGAACCCGGCTTTTTCAGCGGCACGCGCGAGATGATCGCCTTCGTTCCAGCCGGCGACCGAGCCGTCCCACATCGTGCGCGCAATCGCGTAGGTGAACGGTAGCGAGCGGCCCTCGAGCTGGGCCATGGCGCCGAGCCGTGTCAGGCGATGGATGTAGGGCTGCTCCGCGGCCACCTCGAGCGTCGTCATGTCCTGCACGATCGGGTCGGGGCGCGGAAAGCGGAACGGGATGCCCTCGTGCTGCGCCACGCGGCTGGAATCGAGCACGATATAGCGCGCGAATTGCGGATTGGCCTTCTTGAAGAAGCCGGGCACGCGCACCGCAAGCGGGTAGACCGGACGCAAGTTCACTGCGAGATCGTACTCCTCGACCAGCTTCAATGTCTTGGGCAGCGCCAGATAGCTGTAGGGGCTGCGGAAGGAAAAGAAGAGGTCGACGGAGAGCGTCATCGGGCCGGCTCCGCGATTCCCTTCATCATGCTGCGTACGACCAGCTTGTGGAAGGGCGTGATCAGCGCGAGGTAAGTGCGACCCAAGAGATTATGCGTCAGCACCAGCGTGGTCGCGGTCACTTGCCGGCCGGTCGCTGCGCGTCCGACATCGACGACGACACGGAAATCGAGGTGATAGTCGTTGAAGCCTGCGACCAGCCGCTCCGGTGTTTCGCTGACGACAGGAAACAGGCCGATCATGCCGCCGGGCGCCGGCGCGCCTTCGCCTGACGTCTTGAGCCCGAACGGCGTCACCAGGATGTTGCGCAGGCGCGTCAGCGCATCGATCCAACGCGGTCCGCCGAGCACCATCTTCGTGCAGGCGCCCCTCGCATCGAGCGGTTGCTCGCCAATGTCGACACGAAAGGAATCGACGAACTGGGCGCCGGCGAGCAACTTGCTCGCGTCGACTTCGGGGGTGATTTCACGGACGTTTGTCATGCCGCCAATTTGCGCGCCAGACGCCGGAAGCGCAAGATCAGAAGCCCGGCATAGACGAACGATCCGATCGACAGTCCGGTCCAGATGCCCACAGCGCCGAGATGGGTGTGGAAGCCCAAGACCCAGGCGATCGGGAAGGCAACGCACCAATAGCCGATCGCGGCGAAGACCAGCGTCATCCGGGTGTCATTGAGGCCGCGCAGCGCGCCCCCCATGATGGTCTGCAGGCCGTCGGCAATGAAGAAGGTGGCGCCGACCAGCAGCAGCGTTGCGGTCAGCTCGACGGTTGCCTCGCTCGCCTCGCCGCCGCCGAAGAACAGCCGCGCCAGCTGGTGGCGTGTCAGCACGATTGCGAGCGTGAACGCGGCGACGAGCGCGATTCCGAGCAGCGCCGCGACCAGGCCGGCGCGCTTCACCGCTTCCGGCTCGTTGCGGCCGAAGGCATGCCCGACCCGCACGGTTGCGGCAAGCCCGATGCCGAGCGGAATCATGAACAGGACGGCCGTCACCTGCAACGCGATCTGGTGCGCGGCAAGCGCGGTCGTGCTGATCAATCCCATCAAGAGCGCCGCCGAGGAAAACAGGCCGTATTCCATCAAGAGCGAAAACGAAATCGGTGCGCCGATCGCCAGCAGCTGGCGCATCAGCGGCCAATCGATCCGCCAGAGATGGACCAGCGGGTGGTACCCGGCGAACGGCTGCCGGTAGGCGACGATGCCGAGCGCTGCGAAGAAGGTGGCGAAATTGACCAGCGTGGTCGCAAGCCCCGC
>NZ_PPPT01000028.1 GCF_006483445.1 Bradyrhizobium guangdongense
TGCTGCGCGACGGCGGCACGCTGCAGATCGGCATCGGCCAGATCGGCGATGCGCTGGCGCAGGGCCTGATCATTCGTCACCGCAATGGAGCTGCCTTCAACGAGATCCTGGCGCGGCTGACGCCCACACGCCCGATCGTCGCGCGAGAGAGCGGGGCCTTCCACACCGGCCTCTATGGCGTCAGCGAAATGCTCACCGAGGCGTTCATCGGCCTGCTCGAGGGCGGCATCCTCAAGCGCGCGGTCGATGGCGTCGTGCTGCACGGCGCTTTCTTCCTCGGCCCAAAATCCTTCTATCGCACGCTGCGCGAGATGCCGGCCGAGCAGATCGCGCGGATCCAGATGATGCCGGTGTCGTTCACCAACGAGCTCTATGGCGAGGAGGACGCCAAGCGCCGCGCCCGCGTCGGCGCGCGCTTCATCAACAACACGATGATGGCGACGCTGCTGGGCGCGGCGGTTTCCGACGGGCTCGAGGACGGCCAGGTCGTGAGCGGCGTCGGTGGGCAGTACAATTTCGTTGCCCAGGCCTTTGCGCTGACTGACGCGCGAGCCGTGCTGACGCTCGAGGCGACCCGGCAGAGCCGCAAATTGCAGTCCAACATCCTCTGGCGCTATGGGCACCAGGCCATCCCGCGTCACCTGCGCGACGTCTTCGTCACCGAATACGGCGTCGCCGATGTCAGGGGACAATCGGACGCCGACGTGATCGCATCGATGCTCGCGATCACGGACTCGCGCTTCCAGGACGAATTGATGCGGATAGCAAAGGACGCCGGCAAGCTGCCGCGCAACCATGAAATCCCCGCCGTCCATCGCGAGAACGTGCCTGAGCGGATCGCCCGCGCACTGAAGCCCGCGCGCGAGGCCGGGCTGCTGCCGTCATTTCCGTTCGGCTCCGATTTTACGGATGTCGAGCAGCGCCTGATCCCGGCGCTGCAAGTGCTGCAGGCCGCGCAGCGTTCGCCGGTCGAGCTCACTGGCCTGCTGTGGCAGGGCCTCACACGCACATCAGATGCGGCTGACGAGGAGGCTCTCGCACGCCTCGGCCTCGATCGCCCCAAGACATGGTCCGAGCGCGGTTACCGCGCGCTGGTCAGTGCGGCCCTGGTGCGAAGCCGCAGCACCTAGCTCCGGTGTCGTCCCGGACCAGCGGAGCGAAGCGACGCGCCGATCCGGGACCCATAGCCACAGGAAGGAGTCGTGGCGCGAAGCTCTAACTCCGAGTCATCGCAATCACATCTGCCTGTGGTTATGGGCCCCGGATCTACGCGCGCTTGAGGCGCGCTTGTCCGGGGCGACAACTCCTACCGGTTCTTGTTCACCGGCTTGCGCTTCTCGATGAACGCCGCCATGCCCTCGGAGCGGTCTTCCAGCGCAAAGGTCGCGTGGAACAAATTGCGCTCGACGCTCATGCCTTCAGCAAGCGTGGTCTCGAAGGCGCGGTTGACGGCCTCCTTGGCCATTGCGGCCGCGGGCTGCGACATCGCAGCGATTTTCTCCGCCGCCGCCAAGGCTTCGTCCATCAGCTTGTCCGCCGGCACGATGCGGCTGACGAGGCCGGAGCGCTCGGCTTCCGCGGCGTCCATCATGCGGCCGGTGAGGCAGAGGTCCATCGCCTTGGATTTTCCGATCGCGCGCGTCAGGCGCTGCGTGCCGCCGATGCCGGGAATGGTGCCGAGCGTGATCTCGGGCTGGCCGAACTTTGCGGTGTCGGCGGCGATGATGATGTCGCACATCATCGCCAGCTCACAGCCGCCGCCGAGCGCGTAGCCGGCCACCGCCGCGATGGTCGGTTTGCGGCAGCGCGCGACGCGGTCGCCGCCGATCGCGGCAAAATCCTCGGAGAACATGTCGATGAAGCCCTTTGGCTGCATCTCCTTGATGTCGGCGCCGGCGGCAAAGGCCTTTTCGCTGCCGGTGATGACGATGCAGGCGATCGCATCGTCGGCCTCGAGATCCTCGACGGCCGCCGCGATCTCGCGGAAAACGCCGAAGGAGAGCGCATTGAGCATCTTTGGCCGGTTCAACTTGACGATGCCGACCGCGCCCTTGCTTTCGACGATGATGTGTTCGAACGTGCTCATGCTCCACCCACGCATTTAGATTGGGCGGGCAATTTGCCCCCTGGCGCGGATGGCTTCAAGTGGGCCGAATGCCTCGCGGGACGCGCGAACCGCGCGCCCCGGGCAGGACCGTTACGCCATGAACATCCGCGCGGCCGAGGCCAACGTCAGAAGCGCACCGAAACCGATGAAAATCTTGCCGATCAGGGAGGTCTGGTCCCAGGTCGAGCTATCGCTCGTGGCCGACGCCATGACCGGCGCGGGGCGCGGCTGCGCGTCGACGGCGGCAACGACAGTCTTCTGCTGATTGTCAGGGGGCAGGGCGCGGTCGGCTTCGCTGAGCTGGTCGGACGCGGCCGGCTGGCCGGCGGTAGCGGCCTGGACGTTTTCGTTCGCCTGCGCGGTCATTGCCGTCGCGGCTGCGGCGAGCGGCGTATCGGCGGCGGCCAATTGCGCGTTCGCGTTGGCCACGGATGCCGGCATTGCGCTCGACGCCGGGGTCGCTTCGCTGACAGCCATATCCTTGTTGTCGGTCTTGATATCGCTCTTGATATCGCCTTTGGCGGCCTTGTCGTCAGCCGACTTCTGCGCCGTCTTGTTGGTGCGAGTGCGGGCGTAGTGACGCCGGTGCTTTGTGGTCCTGACCGCATCCGTCGATTTGCTGGCGCCGTCCTGCTTGGCGCTGGCTGGCGCCGCCTCGGTGGCCTGCAATGCACCCCCGAGCGCCACGAAAAGCCCGGTGACCAGGATCAACGCCATACGCCCACTGGCTACGTTCATTTTGACGATCTCCCCAAAATCCGCCCGTCCCGGTTGCGAACAGAGACCCCGGGGCGTGACGGCAGCGGGGCAGAAAAAGGGAATCTTCGGGCACCAGCGGGCAAAACCGGGGCAATTGGCTGCCCCGAGCCGGCCGGGACGGGTGTCAGGGGACCGGATCGGTGTTATGAGCCCTCGCGGCCTTGGCCGGGACGGATTCTGGGCGCGGGCGGCTTGATCACGAGTTCGTGAGAAAACATCGCAGGCGTAACAAATTGATCAAACGGCCGAATTGCTAGGTGGGAGCGCGCGTGCGCGAGCGTGAAGACGAATGGACCGGCCTGATGCGGTCGGCCATGGCGGGGGATGATGCGGCGTATCATCGCCTGCTGAAAGCGGTCACGCCGGTGCTGCGGGCTGCCGCCAGGCGCGGCCTGGCGCGGGCCGGTCAGCCCGTCGATCAATCCGAGGATATCGTGCAGGACATTCTGTTGGCGGTCCATCTGAAGCGGCACACCTGGGACAGCGAAGCCCCCTTCGCGCCATGGCTGTTTGCGATCGCCCGCAACAAGCTGATCGACGCGCTTCGGAAGCGCGGCCGGCGCGTCTTCGTCAACATCGACGATTTTACCGAAATCCTGCCGGGCGAGGCGCCGGAAGAAACTGCATCGGCGACCGAGGTCACTGCCCAGCTCAATACGCTACCGCAGCGCCAGCGCGACGTGCTGCAGTCGATCGCGGTCGACAGCAGCTCGATCAAGGATACCGCCGCCAAATTCTCGATGAGCGAAGGGGCGGTGCGGGTGGCCCTGCACCGGGGCCTTGCCGCGCTCACCGCCAAACTGCGGGACCATTAGTCATGGATACCGATCAACTCATTCGCACGCTCGCCGCCGACAACGCCCATCGGTCGCCGCGCGTCGGCGCCGTGCTGACGCTTGCGCTGCTGGTCGCCGCGCCGCTCTCGATCCTGATCTTTGCGACGTTCCTCGGCATGCGCGCCGACGTGATGAGCGCGATGCGCAATCCGTTCTTCGACATGAAGTTCGCGGTCACGCTGTCGCTGGCGATCCCCGCGATCATCGTCAGCCTGCATCTGTCGCGCCCCGAGGCGCTGATGCGCGGCTGGGGCTGGCTGCTGCTGCTGCCCGTAGGCCTGCTCGTGGTCGCCATCGGCGGCGAGGCGATGATGGCGCCGGCCATGCCGATGTCGATGCGGCTGATGGGCAAGAACTCCAGGGTCTGTCTCCTGGCGATCCCGGCAATGTCGCTGCCGCTGCTGGCCGGTGCGCTGTTCGGGCTGCGTCATGGTGCGCCGTCGCGGCCCGCGCTCGCCGGTGCGATCGCCGGCCTGCTGTCGGCGGGATTGGCAGCGACGCTCTATGCCTCGCACTGCACCGACGACTCGCCCCTGTTCGTGGCGACCTGGTACACGCTCGCCACCGCGCTCGTGGCGGCGATCGGCGCACTCGCGGGCTCGCGAGTTCTCAGATACTAGAGCGTTTTCCAGCGAAGTGGAAACCGGTTCGCGTCAAGAAAACGCGTCAAAACAAGAATCTAGAGCCCCGTTCCGATTCCATCGGAACGGAAAAGGCTCTAGCCGCCGCTCACGCGACAGCCGGGCTCTCGGTGCTCTGCTGCATGCGATGGAAGCGCAGCACCTGCTGTGCCGTCGAGCTGCGCAGCGCGTCATAGGCATCACGCGCCACGATCAGATCGGTCGGCGTGCCGCCGGACAGCTTGTCGCGCATCGCAATGATCGCGCGCACGCTTCCCCACGACATGCCCGCGACCTTGGCGAGGATCATCACGCCCTCGGTGCGGCTCTCGATCATCATGTTCTCGGCGACCCCGACCGCGACACCCGCGAGCGCGGCAAGCGCGGCGTTGGTCTCGTCGAACTTGCCCTGCTCGGCGAAGGCTGTGACCTGGTGCTCGTTGAGCCTTCCGTCGTCGAACAGCGACCGCACCAGCGCGCGCGCCATCTCGGTCTGCCGGGTCATGGCCGCCGCGCGGATGCGCTGGCTCGCTTCCTGGACTGCGCTCGAGATCGCGTCCGCCTCGCCTGGATTGGCAGCTTCCAGCTTCCGGCGCACGCTCAGCGACGCCTTGGCGACCAGCTTCAGATAGTGATGCCGCGGCAGGTCGGGGCGCAGGCCGACGCAGGTCGCGAGATCATCGTCGCGCTCGGCGCGCGTGACCAGCTCGGTGAGGCTTCCTTCCGAGAAATGCGCGCCCGGATTGCTGACGGTGGACTGGACGACCTCGTCATTGCCGCGCTCGACCAGCACGTCGGTGAGCGCGTCGGACAGCACGCGCCGCATCGAGATGGCCTTCAGATGCGCCTGGCCCTTGCTGCGAGCGATCTCGATCAGCGTCGCCTCGTCGAGCCGCTCGGACTTCGTCAGCACGGGGCCGGCAACCTCGATCACGTCGTCGAGCGCGAGCGTGCGGATGGTTTTCGGCGGCGCCATGTGCATCGGCGCCAGCCGGTCGGAGAGCAGCGCCTTGGCACCGGTCTCGATCTGCTCGAGGAGGCACTGGAAGACGTCGTCGAACAGGCCGATCTGCTCGTCGGAATAATCCACCGCACCGTTGATGAAGAGATCGGTGACGCGACGCAGCGTCTCGACACGCCGGGCGACCGTGCCGTGGGACAGCGTGGCCTGGAGCTCGTCGAGCAGGTTTTCGGCCGGCTTTGCAGTTCTATTCGCAGACTTGAATTTCATGGCCCTATCCTGGAGCGTTCGATCCGGCCGCGCTCCTCCGCGCCCGGGAACAAATCAATCGGTCAACTGGCGGAAATGCGGTTGCGGCCTCGCGCCTTGGCGGAATACAGCGAGCTGTCGGCGCGCGCGAGAAATGTGTCGGCATTATCGTTGTCGCGGAGCGCCGCGACGCCGGCGGAAATCGTCACGCGCATGCTGGGCGAGAAGGCGCTCCAGTCGAGATCGGCAATGATCATGCGCAGCCGGTCGAGGATGCGCGCGGCGGCGTCGCCTTCGGTCTCCGGCAGCAGCAGCAAGAATTCCTCGCCGCCATAGCGGCCGAAGCGGTCGACCGGGCGGATGTTGGCGAACACGGTGATCGCAAAGGTGCGCAAGACCTCGTCGCCGATCGGGTGGCCGTGGGCGTCGTTGATGCGCTTGAACCAGTCGAGATCGATCAGCGCGATCGCGCAGGGCGTTTCCGTCTTGCGGGCCTGTGCGATCTCCTCGTCGAGCAGGCGCATGATGCAGCGGCGGTTGTAGGAGCCGGTCAGCTCGTCGAGCTCGGCGAGCTCCTCGATACGCTGATAGGCGGCCTTGAGCTCGATGCTGCGCGTGTAGAGGATCTTGCGCAGCGTGCTGCCGAACAGCCCGAGGAAGGAGCACTGGCCGATCACCAGCACGAAGCACAGCATCGATGCGATCCGCTCGAGACGTGTCGCGACCGGCAGCCCGATCGGCAGGTCCGTGAACACGAACACCGTCACGAGGCCGGCGGTGGCAAGTCCCCATGTCGTCATCGCCTGGCGCGACGTCATGCGCAGCGTGCCGAATGCGAAGATCAGGAACAGCACGCTGACGAAGCAGATTCCGATCGTCGGCACCGACAGCAGGAACACGAGCTGCAGCGTCATGTGCGCGGTGATCTGGTAGACCGTGAGGTAATGATCGGTGAAGCGGTCCTCGAAACCGCTCTCGGACAGCACGGTGAAAGTGCCGATGATCGTGAGCCCGCCGAGCCAGAACAGGGAGGGCACGATCATCTCGACCGCGCCGGCATAGGCGTAGAGCAGCAGGACCGAGGCGCCGAGCGAGTAGCTGACGACCTGGCTGGCATACATCTGCCGGCGCTGCCGGACGCGGCGCGCCGTCACCTCGGGCGTCATGGCGCTCGCAGCGAGCGTAAGCTCGGCGACCTCGGCAGCCGTACGGTCCGGGGAGAACGACGCGGGAGTGCCCATGGTCTCGCTACTGAGGAACGGAGATCAAAAATCTACGTGGCAAGCCTTTAGGTTTGGTATCCTTTGGAACCGAATCCGGTCGTGCCGCGCGGGTAATGGCCTTGATCGGTAAGGGGAATTAGCCAGCGGTTAGGCATCGGCCGACGATCCGGCCGCACCGCGCCGCCACAGGCAATGCGCAAGGCTGTGCTATGGACCGAGGCTTGGTAAGGTCGCCCGCGCTTGCCGGGCGCACCGCGGGGATGTTCTAGTATCATGTTACCGAATTTTTGGGCGGGCGAGGGCCAACGCCTTTCAGGGCTGCAAGAATTTGGGCGTATGTGGGGTAGGTCACATAGCGGCCCGTACGATTGCGGTAAGTTGAAGAATCTTGCGGCACCCGTCGAACCCTCCGCCGTTTCCTCCCGACCAACTTTGCGAGACGGCCTTTGAGCGTGACACAGGCGGCTACGGACGAAGTCCTTATCGCCCGGATCGCCCAAGGCGACCGGCTCGCTATGCAGGTGCTGTACGGGCGGCACCATGTCAGGGTGTATCGCTTCGGGCTCAGGCTCGTGCGGGACGAGCAGACGGCGGAAGACCTCATCAGTGAGGTGTTTCTCGACGTTTGGCGTCAAGCCGGCAAGTTCGAAGGCCGATCCGCGGTTTCCACCTGGCTGCTGGCAATCACCCGATTCAAGGCTCTCTCGGCGCTCCGGCGCAGGAAGGATCTTGAATTGGACGACGAGGCCGCCAACGCGATCGAGGATGCGTCCGACAATCCGGAAACGGCGGTTCAGAAGAAGGATACCAGTGAAGCGTTGCGGGAGTGCCTGACGGGACTTTCGCCGGAACATCGGGAGATCGTCGATCTCGTCTACTACCACGAGAAGTCCGTGGAGGAAGTGGCCGAAATCGTTGGCATTCCGGAGAACACTGTGAAGACGCGCTTGTTCTATGCGCGCAAGAAACTGGCCGATCTGCTGAAGGCAGCCGGCGTTGAGCGAGGCTGGCCATGATGGCTTTGAGCAAGAAGATGCTGGACCAAGAGCCCAGTGAGATCGAGGTTTTGCTGCCGTGGCATGCCGCCGGCACGCTGAACGCCCGCGACGCGCGGCGCGTCGAGGAAGCGCTCGCCCGGGATCCGGAACTCGCGAAGCAATTTGCCGCCATCCGTGAGGAATTGGCCGAAACCATCCATTTGAACGAAAGCCTGGGTGCGCCGTCGGCGCGCGCCATGCAGAAGCTGTTTGCGGCGATCGACGCCGAGCCGGCGCGTGCGGGAAGCGCGACCGTCGGCCTGTCGGCGCGGATTTCCACGTTCTTCTCCAGCCTGTCGCCGCGCACGCTCGCCTGGTCGGCAAGCCTCGGCGCCTTCGCGCTGCTGCTGCAGGCCGGCATCATCGGGGCCGTGCTGGTGAAGAACCAGTCATCCACGTTCCAGACCGCGGCGCTGAGCACCAACGATTCCGTCACCCGCGCGCTCGGGCCGCAAGCGGCCGCGCCGGCCCCCGCCCATGCTCTGGTGCGGTTCACGCCGGACGCCCGTGTCGCCGATATCACCGCGCTGCTCGACAGCTTTCAGGCGACGATCGTCGACGGAGCGAAAGGCGGCATGTTTCGCCTGCAATTCTCCAAGGCGATGAGCCAGGACGAGCTGAACGGGCTGCTCGGCAAGATGCAGCGCGAGAAGATCGTCAACCTGGCCGTGGCGGCGCCCTGAGGCGCCTTTGAACTCATGACGCAGAAGTCCGAGAGTGGCTTGAGAACGGCGCTCTGCGCTTCGTCGGTCAGCGCAGCACTTCTGCTCGTCGCCTCCCTCGGTGTCGAGGTCGCGCATGCGCAGGCGATCATGCGTACGCCCACGATCAGCGTTCCGTCCCGCACGCCCACCGTCAACACCAACATCGCCCCGCGCGTCAGTCCGAATATCGCAGGGCGCGTGGTCACGAGCGTCGACCGTGGACCCGGCATCGCGCTGCGGCCGGGCGGGCTCTCGTCGGTCAATGCTGCGCGGCCGACCATGCCCTATGCGCGCTACTCGCCGAACCTCTATCCCGCCTGCACCGCGGCTTACCGTGACGCCAGCGGCGAATGCATCGACAAGCCGAACGCGGGCGGCGACGGCGGCTCGGGCAAGACGGCCAAGAAGAACGCAGGCAACGGACGCCGCAACACCGCCAATCAGGCAATCGTCAATCTCAGGACGTTTGCCAACGAATTCGTGGCCGAGATGGACGCCCGCACGTCGCCGGCCGATGCCGATGAATTTGCGCGCCGCCATGGGTTGACGCGGCTGGCGCTGGAGAATTTCCCGCTGATCGGCGCGACCATCGGTCTGTTCCGCATCGCCGACGGCCGTCCTTACGAAACGGTGCGCCGCGAGATCGTCGCCGACGGCGTGCGGTCGCTGCAGGAAAACTTCCGCTACGTGCTGCAGGACCAGAAGACCTCGGTCCCGACCGAGGGCGATCCGGCGCAATATGCGCTGTCGAAACTCCGCCTGCCGCAGGCGCACATGCTGGTGCACGGCGCCAATGTGACGATCGCGGTGATCGATTCCGGCATCGACACCAGGCATCCCGAACTCGCCAACTCGATATCCGACAATTTTGACGCGCTCGGCAGTCCGGAAGGCCCGCATATCCACGGCACCGGCATCGCCGGGGCGATCGTTGCGCATGCGCGGCTGATGGGCAGCGCGCCCGAGGCGCGCATCATCGCGATCCGCGCCTTCGGCGGCACCACGGGCGGCGCCGAGAGCAGCTCCTTCGTGATCCTGAAATCGCTGAACTACGCGGCCGAGCACGGCGCGCAGATCGTCAATATGAGCTTTGCCGGTCCGAAGGACGCGGTGATCGAGCGTGCGATTGCGGCGACCGCCGCGCGCGGGCTGGTGCTGGTTGCCGCCGCCGGCAACGCAGGCGCCAAATCGCCGCCGCTCTATCCCGCGGCCAACCCGAACGTGATCGCGGTGAGCGCGACAGACGCGCAGGACAAGCTGTTTACGGCGTCGAACCGCGGCAACTACATTGCGCTGGCGGCGCCCGGCGTCGACATCTTCCTGCCGGCGCCCGACGGCAAATACCAGATGACGTCGGGCACATCGTTCTCGGCGGCCTATGTCAGTGGCGTCGCGGCGCTTCTCCTGGAACGTAATTTTATGCTGAAGCCGGAAGCGCTGCGCATGACGCTTGCGAAGACCGCACGCGACCTCGGCGCACCCGGCCGCGATGAATTGTTCGGCGACGGCCAGGCCGATGCTTACGCTGCCGTGATGGCTGTTCCCGTCGACGGTGCGACGCCGATGGCGGCAGCACCGGGTACAACTAAACGTGAAGATGCGTCGGAACGCCGCGAAGAGCCGGGAACGCGCGCGCTGGAGCAGCCGTCGCCGACCATGGCGGCGGATAAATCCACGGTTTCTCAGGCGGATAGACCTGCGACACGTTAGCCGCGCAAGAACCTTGCGCGCATCACGAAGGTTAAAAAATCAGGCCGCCCTCGTTGAACGTTCAGCCCGGTGCCACGACCAAATAATGTGGGAGCGGTTATCCCTCCCCATCAGTCATATTAGGCGCGAGCGCCCATCCACCCCAAGCGCCCATATGGCTCGACCCGTCCGGTTGTCCCCCCGGACGGGTCTTTTCTTTTTGGGCGCTGCTTTTCAAGCGAGTCGTTGTTCAGCTCGAAGTAGATGCGCTTGCACGAGGGCCGCGCCTGCCGGACTGGCTGTCGCGCCGCAACGCTTCCATGCCTGGGGACGGCTTGACTCCAAAAGCCCTGAAATCTCCGCACGACTACGGTGTTCGCCGACGCAAATTGCGTCCCAGCTGGACAAGTCAAAACTTTTCCACAAAATAATCCCGTCACGTCTAAATTGATTCGTCCGCGTTGCGTCTCTCGCGTCCGTGTTTTCTCCTGACGGGCTTGTTCATGACACATCGCCAAGACGTGGCTCGCGGCCGCGCAGTTGCGGCGCGCTGGTGCGCGCTCGCCGAGCAGCGACTGGAACATCTCACCGAAATGTTCGAGACCGGGCGCTGGCGCCGTTACCATTCCGAACTCGCATTCCTCGAAAACATCCAGGAAGCCAAGCGCGCCGTGCAAACCTGGCAGGCTCTCGCCGCGGGTGAGGACGTGCCGCTGCCGGCCCCGCAGATCTCGCTGGGATGGTCCCCGACGCCGCCGCCGCGCATTGCTCAGCGCTTGGCCCCGCCGCTCGAACAGGCGCAGACCGTGCAGCCGAAGGCCGTTCATATCGAGCCGGAAACCGCGGTGCCGGTCGAGCTCGACAGCATGGCCCATCGCCTGGCCGAGATCGTCGAAGCGCCGATCGTGCCGGATGTCCAGCCGCCGCCGATCCCCGAGAGCATGGTTGAGTTCACCTTCAACCTCGACGGCATCGAGGCAAAGTATCCCCTGCTGCGGAACGCGTTCTAGCGCCGCACCGCATTCCCGTCGACCACCACCTGGGCAAAGCGCTGCGCGCCGTCGGCGGACAGATCCGTCGTCACGGTGCGGGCGTGGTCGAGGCCGACCACGGCGCCGAGCGGCGTCTCCGAGATCATGTTGTTGCTGACGAGCGCGGTGCCCGCTCCCGGCACGACCGACACGCCGATGCCGGCGAGCGTCTTCCGGATCACATTGCCCGAGATCGCGATGTCCCGGAGATATTTGCCCCAGCCGGCGACGATGCCGTAGGAGGGCGCGTTCTCGATCACGTTGCCGGTGACGGACGTGTCGGCCTCGACATAGATGCCGACGCCGGCATCGTCATCGGGCGCGGTGCCGATCGGCCGCTTCGGGATCAGATTGCGGATGATGTTGCCCTGGACCACCGCGATGCGACCGCCCTCGTTGAAATTGCAGACGGAGACGCCGACGGCGGCGCCGTCGACCGTGTTGTTGGCGATCAACGCGGCTTCGAAGGCGAACTCCGAATAGAGCGCGACCTCGCGCACATCGCTGACGCTGTTGCCTGATATGTGGATGTTGGAGGCCGAATTGCCGCGCACGGCGGAATAGTCGCAATTCCTGATGCGATTGCCGCGCACAATCACATTGCCGGCGCGGAACGCGTTGATGGCGTTGCCGTACTGGCCGGAGCCGCCGGGCCCGGCCTTGATATCCTCGATGCGGTTGTCGGCTACCAAAGTGCCGTCGTCGCCGACGGCGGTGCGCAAAATCTCGATGCCGTTGTCGTTGGTGCCGAGGATGGTGTTGCGCGACACGCTGAGGCCCTTGGCGTCGAATGACACCACCGCCGTCACGGCGATGTTGGTGAAGATGTTGCCGGAGATGTCGCCGGACATTTGCTCGAGCCAGATGCCGCTGCCGCCGCTGCCTTTGATCTCGCAATCGGCAACGCGAACGTCGCGTCCGCCGAGGCAGTGGATCAGGCCGCGCCGTGTCGGCAGGGGAATGGCGCCGCCGTCGAAAGTGATGCCGGTGAGGCCGATACTGTCGGCGCCTTCGCTGAGAATAATCGAGGGTCCGCCGGTGAACACCAGTTTGGTCGCGCCGCGGACGCCGATCAGTTGCGCGCCGCTCGGCAGCCGCAACAATCCGGTGCGATAGACGCCGGGCGGCAGCGCCAGCGGCACCTGCGCGCGTGCGGCCTCGTCGATGGCGCGTTGCAGGAGGCGCGTCTGATCCTCGTTGCTGCCGGGATGCACGCCGTATTGCGTGGCGTCGCGGCCGAGCAGCGAGGTCAGCGGCGCCGCGCGTGCGGCATCAGCGGGCATGGCGACCGCGCCGGCGACGCCGACGGCAGTGGCTCCGATGAGATGGCGGCGATTGACGTCCATAGCGCGTCCTCCGGCGGACGCGGGGGTCCGCGAGCGTTAGGTAGCGCAGGGCAGGCGAGGCGGTGAGGATTGTTTGCGGTAGGGTTAAATGTTTACCCCACGAGAGGCGCCGTAGGGTGGGCAAAGGCGCGAAGCGCCGTGCCCACCGCTTCTGCTGAGCACACGCGGTGGGCACGCTTCGCTTTGCCCACCCTACGAAACCGGTGTGTTCCGCGCCTTCCGCGCCAATTGCACCATCTCCAGCAGCATCGCTTCGCCCGCATCGACCAGCTCCTCGAGCGTGATACGCGGCGCTCCCTTGAGGCGCGCCGCGTTGCCGCGCGCGAGCAGCGGGATGTGAATGAACGCCGCCAGTCGCGGCCCGCCGCCGGCCTGAACCCTCTCGATCGCGCGCCAGCTCAGATAGTTGCAGAGATAGGCGCCGGCATCGCGCGACGGCCGCGCATCGATGCCGGTGAGGCGCGCCGCGCGCAGCAGCCTTGCGGTGTGCGGACCGAACCTCATCGCGTCCGCCTTGGCGGCGATGCCGCGCTTGCTCGAGCGGGTGTTGGCGGCGTCGGGCCACAGCATGGTGACGGCGTTGCGCGCGCGGGTCTCGATCCGCAGGTACGGCGTACGCGCGGCGAGGCCGAACATCAGCAGCGCGTCCGGCTTCACCTTTGCCAGCACCTCCGGCAATTGCCGGTCGACCGCGGCGTACGTCACCGGAAAGACGTGGTTCGCAAGCTCGACATTGTCGAAGGCCGGCCGGCGCAGCCGGGAAAGACGCGCCACCAGTGGCTGCGTCGGATTATGAGGCGCGCCGGGAAACGGACCGAAGCCGGTGACGAGGATGCGGAGCCTGTCGCTCATTGCAGCAGCTCCATGATGTGCTCGGCCGCGAGCGCCGGCGTGAGGTGGCCGCCGGCGACCTCGGCTTCGATCTTCTTCACCCTGGCGCGCACGGAGGCCTCGGTACGCAGCCGCGCCAGCATGCGTTGCTCCAGCATCGACCACATCCATTTCACCTGCTGCTCGCGCCGCCGCGCAGCGAAATCGCCTGATGCGTTCATTGCCGTGCGGTGATCGAGGATCTTTTGCCAGAGTTCTGCGATGCCCTTGCCGGTCAGCGCCGAGTAAGTCTCGACCGGCGGATGCCAATGCTCGGACCTCGGCGCCAGGATATGCAGCGCGCCGCGATAGTCGGCCGCGGTGATGTTGGCGCGCTTGAGATTGTCGCCATCGGCCTTGTTGATCGCGATCATGTCGGCGAGCTCGACAAGACCCTTCTTGATACCCTGAAGCTCGTCGCCGCCACCCGGCAGCATCAGCGCCAGGAAGAAGTCGGTCATGTCGCAGACCGCGGTCTCGGACTGGCCGATGCCGACGGTTTCGACGAGCACGACATCGAAGCCTGCGGCCTCGCACAGCAGCATCGCCTCGCGCGTCTTGGCGGCGACGCCGCCGAGCGTGCCCGACGACGGCGAGGGACGGATATAGGCGTGGTCGGAGGCCGCGAGGCGCGCCATCCGGGTCTTGTCGCCGAGGATCGAGCCGCCGCTGCGCGCCGAGGAGGGATCGACGGCGAGCACCGCCACCTTGTGGCCCTGCTCGATGAGGTAGCCGCCGAGCGCGTCGATGGTG
The DNA here is from genome assembly GCF_006483445.1 of Bradyrhizobium guangdongense. GTDB lineage: Bacteria > Pseudomonadota > Alphaproteobacteria > Rhizobiales > Xanthobacteraceae > Bradyrhizobium > Bradyrhizobium guangdongense_A. Next base: position 14,186 of record NZ_PPPT01000028.1, read on the forward strand.
GTGGACTTGCCGACGCCGGGCGAGCCGGTGATTCCGACGCGCACCGCCTTGCCGGTGTCGGGCAAAAGCATCTGCACGAGGTCGCGCGCGGCCGCCTGATGGTCGCCGCGCCGGCTTTCCACCAGCGTAATCGCCCGCGCCAATGCCGCGCGGCTGCCGGCGCGGACGTCCTTGGCGAGGGCCTTGATGTCGAGGGATTTGGGGCTGGTCATCATCGTGTTCGCGTGTAGCCGCTATCGGCCCGACATGCGAATGAGATCTTCAACGCGGGACTTCAACGGAGGCAGGTGTGTTTGGATGATATCCCACACGATTTCGGCGTTGGTCATGTGGTAGGCGTGGCGCAGCAGATTTCCAAAATCAACCATCTTGCGCCAGTCGATCGAGGGCTCGGTTTGCTTGACCTCAATCGGGAGCGACCGTGAAGCTTCGCATACAATTTCAAGAAGCCGCTCAGCGGCCAATCGTGTCATACGATCGGCGATAAATCGATCGAAGTCGATGCCTTCCGTGATGTCTTCAATTTCCGTGATCGCTTCCAGGATATCGCGCAGCCGGTCTTCCGTGGTCGGCGGCATTCAAAAGACCTCGACCAGGTCATCCGCGATCCGTTCGGCCACGCGAGGCTTTAGGAGGTCGCGAATCGAAACCTGCACGCGAAGCCCGACATGGTCCTCGATCAGGTGCTGAATTTCGAAGTAGTCGAACCGTTTCGGGCCTCCGCGAGGCCCTGTTTCGACCAGTACATCGAGATCGCTATCGGGACGTGCGTCACCACGCGCGCGCGAGCCGAACACACAAAGGCCGGTCACGCCGGCAGCCTTTAGTGCAGGCGCGAGCTCTCTTAGTTTCCCAACGATCGTCTGGAGCGGAATTTCTGCAACTTCAACCATGCAGAAATATTAGCACAAGAACGTTCGTCGGCCCAGTGCCTCGCCAAGCGAGGGCCCCGGCCGGCGTCAGCGCGCCGCTGCCGCCGCCGTCTGCGCCGGCCTCACCTTGCGCCAGATCCATACCATGACAGGCCAGAGCAGCGCGCCGATCGCCATGGCGGCGAGGATGGC
>NZ_PPPT01000289.1 GCF_006483445.1 Bradyrhizobium guangdongense
GAAAAGCTGCTCGCGCTCGGCAGCGGCAAGACCGGCGTCTTCAGCCTGCGCGAAAAGGAGCTCGACTCGATCGACTACGGCCAGACCATTCTGGACGAGGCGCGCAAGCTCAATGTCGGCCTCGGCATCAGCGTGCAGCAGCTCGTCGACGGCGTGCAGAAGGAAACCAACGGCTCGACCTTCGAGGCGCGCCAGGAGATCTCGCTCGCCACCTGGGTCATGATCGGGCTCGGCGCGCTGACCCTGGTCGGCTCGGTGCTGTTCGTCTCGCTTTATGTCGGACGCAACATCCTGCGTCGCATCAGCGGCCTGCAGCGCTCGATGCAGGTGCTGTCGGCCGGCGATCTCGACACCGAGATCTTCCGCTCCAAGCACAATGACGAGATCGGCGCGATGGCGGATACGCTGCAGGTGTTCCGCGAGAGCATGATCGAGGCGCGCAAGCTGTCGGACGAGCAGGACAAGGATCGTGCCGCCAAGACCGAGCGCGCGGCGCGCATGGAAGCCCAGATCGCCTCGTTCGAAGGCACCGTCCGCGGCGCACTCGACACGCTGTCGCAATCGGCCAACTCGATGCAGTCGACCGCGCAGAGCATGTCCACGACCGCCGACCAGTCCTCTACCCTGGTGAACGCGGTGGCTTCGGCCGCCGAGGAGACCTCGGTCAACGTGCAGACGGTCTCGGCCGGCACCGAGCAATTGTCGTCCTCGATCTCCGAGATCAGCCGCCAGGTCGTCACCTCGGCCGAGATCGCCAGGAAAGCGGTCAACGAGGCCGGCGCAACCGACGCCACCGTGCAGAGCCTGGCCGACAGCGCGAGCCGCATCAGCGTCGTCGTCGACCTGATCCAGACCATCGCCTCGCAGACCAATCTGCTCGCGCTCAACGCCACCATCGAAGCGGCGCGCGCCGGTGAAGCCGGCCGCGGCTTTGCGGTGGTCGCCTCCGAAGTGAAGAGCCTCGCGAGCCAGACCGCAAAGGCAACGGAAGAAATCCGTACCCAGATCGCCAGCATGCAGCAGGTCACGACCTCGGCGGTCGGTGCCATCAGGGGCATCGGCCAGACCATCGGCGAGATCAACGACGTGACCACGGCGATTGCGGCTGCGGTCGAGCAACAGGGCGCGGCGACGCGCGAGATCGCCCGCAACATCCAGCATGCCGCCGGCGGCACCAGCGAGGTCTCCAGCAACATCGTCGGCGTCTCCACCGCGTCAGCCGAAGCGGGTGCAGCGGCCACCGATGTGCTGTCCGCTTCCGATGCACTCCGTCGCGAGGCCGACGTGCTGCGCTCGGAGATCGACGCGTTCCTGAGCAACATCCGGGCGGCTTAAGATGTCGCCCCGTAGCCCGGATGGAGCGAAGCGCAATCCGGGACTTTTGCGCTTGTGGCACTACCCCCGGATTACGCTTCGCTCCATCCG
>NZ_PPPT01000290.1 GCF_006483445.1 Bradyrhizobium guangdongense
CACCAGCGTGACGTCGAGCCCTTCGGCGCTCGCAAAACCCTTGTCGACGGCCACGATCAGCGCGGCGGCGTCCACCAGCGGGATGAACCCAATGCGCAGCGATCCGGTCATTTCAGCATCTCCGACGCGGTGATGATCGACTGCGCGATCTCGCCGATTTTCTTCTTCTCGCGCATCGCCGTGGAGCGCAGCAGCACATAGGCCTCGTCCTCGTTGAGGCCCTTCATCTTCATCAAAAGACCCTTGGCCCGCTCGATCACCTTGCGGTCCTCGAGCTGCGACTTGGTCCGCTCCAGTTCCTCCTGGAGTTTTGCGAAGGCGTTGAATCGGGACACGCAGAGGTCGAGGATCGGCTTGATCCGCTCCTTCTTCAGCCCGTCCACGATGTAAGCGGACACCCCCGCCTCCACGGAGGCCTGGATCGAGGCGGAATCGCTCTGGTCGACGAACATTGCGATCGGGCGCCGCACCGCGCGGCTGACCTGAAACATGGCTTCCAGCACGTCGCGGCTGGGGTTTTCGAGGTCGATCAGGATGATGTCGGGGTCGACCGAATAGATGCGCGCCAAGAGGCTCTGCATCTCGCTGATATGCACGACCTGGGTGAAGCCCGCCTCACGCAACCCCTCCTCAAGGATTGCGGCCCGGACCGGGCTTTCGTCGACAATCACAATTTTAGGCGACTGTTCGGCGCTCATCGCTCACTCACCACCCCGGCGGATGCATCCATAGCACGCCGGAACGCCCTGCAAAGGGTTGTAATTGGTGGAAATTAGGACTAGCTCCAGCCTGTCAATCAGGCAGATTCAGGTTATGCAACAGGCGGCTGCGCCCAAGGTCAGCTTCGTTTCGCTCGGGTGTCCCAAGGCATTGGTCGATTCCGAGCGCATCATCACACGGCTTCGCGCCGAAGGCTACGAGCTTGCCCGCAAGCATGATGGCGCCGACATCGTCATCGTTAACACCTGTGGCTTCCTCGACAGCGCCAAGCAGGAATCGCTCTCGGCGATCGGCGAGGCCATGGCCGAGAACGGCAAGGTGATCGTCACCGGCTGCATGGGCGCCGAGCCCGAACAGATCGAGCAGGCCTATCCGGGCGTGCTGTCGATCACCGGC
>NZ_PPPT01000291.1 GCF_006483445.1 Bradyrhizobium guangdongense
CGATTTCGATCTCGCCGAGTTCGCCGAGCGCATCGCAAAGCTGCCGCTGCACAACCAGCCGGGCGCGCTCTGGCAATACGGCCATTCCACCGACATTCTGGCGCGCGTGATGGAGGTCGCAGCCGGCAAGTCGCTGCTCGAGATCGAGCGCGAATTGCTGCTCGATCCGCTCGGCATGGTCGACACCGCCTTCCTCGTCACCGATCCGGAGAAGCAAAAATTGCTTGCGCAGCCGGTGCCGAACGACAGCGATTTCCGCGTCGGCCGCATCAACGACCCAACTGTGGTCAAGAGGTGGCAATCCGCCAGCGGCGGCATGGTCTCGACCATGCACGACTACACGCGCTTCGCGCAGATGCTGCTCAATGGCGGCAGTCTCGACGGCAAGGTCATTCTCAAGCCTGAGACGTTCAAGCTGATGGCGACCGACCAGATCGGCCCGAGCTCGGGCGTCGATCGCGACTATTTCTACTTCCCCGGCGACGGCTTCGGTTTCGGCCTCGGCCTGGCCGTGCGCACCGATCCCGGCAACGCAAAGCCGCCGCCGCCCGGCGATCTCGGCGAGCTGAAATGGGACGGCGCCTCCGGCTGCTATTTCGTGATCGATCCCAAGCAGAAGATGTTCTTCGTGCTGCTGGAGCAGACCCCGAGCGAACGCCAGCGCATCCAACGGACGCTGAAGCAGTTGGTCTATGAGGCGATGGAAAACTGAGGCGTATCTTCGCGTCGCCTTCGCGGCGGCGTTCGCCCTGCTGATCGGCGCGGCCGGCACCGTCCGCGCCGAGACTCCGTCGCCCAAGCCCCGCAGCCTGTCGCCCGGGGGGCTCGCGCGCATCAGCAACTATCTCGAGGCGCAAGTCAGCGCTGGCAAGATCCCCGGCGCAGTCCTGCTGATCCAGCAGCACGGCAAGCCGGTGCTTTACGAAAGACTCGGCGAGCGCAATGTGAAGACGCATGCGCCGATGACCGGCGATACCATCTTCCGCATCTACTCGATGTCGAAGCCCGTGACGTCGGTCGCGGCGATGATGCTGGTCGACGACGGCAAGCTCGGGCTCGACGATCCGATCGCAAAATACATTCCGGCCTTTGGGAACGTGAAGGTCGGCGTCGAGCAGCCCGACGGCAAGCTGGCGCTCACACCGCAGGCGAAGCCGATCACGGTGCGCGATCTGCTCCGTCACACCGCGGGGATCACCTACGGTTTCTATGGCGATAGCCTGGTGCGAAAGCTCTATGCGCTGGCCGGCCTGTTCGACGGCGATCCCGACAACGCGCAATTTGTCGACCGGCTGACGCGGGTGCCACTCGCCGAGCAGCCGGGAACGCTGTGGGACTATGGCCATTCCACCGACGTGCTGGGGCGGGTGATCGAGGTCGTCTCCGGGCAATCGCTCTATCAGTTCGAGAAGGAACGGTTGCTCGATCCCTTGGGAATGCGTGACACCGCGTTCTTCGTCGCTGACGATGCGAAGCGGCCGCTGATCGCGGAGCCCTTGCCGGACGACTGGTTCGACCGCCCCGTCGCCGGCATCAAGGAGGCGACCGCGCCGCGGCGCTGGGAGTCCGGCGGCGCCGGCATGGTGAGCACAGTGCAGGATTACGCCCGTTTCGCGCAGATGCTGCTCAATGGCGGCGAGCTCGACGGCCGCCGCTATCTCAAGCGCGAAACGGTGGCGCTGATGACCTCCGACCAGATCGGCGAGGGCAGCGGCATCAGGCGCGACCCCGAGTTCTATTTCCCGTCATCCGACAGCGGCTTTGGTTTCGGCTTCGCGGTGCGCACCAAAGCGAAACCGCCGCTGCCCGCGGGCGAATATCGCTGGGATGGCGTCGGGGGCACCTTCTTCTTCATCGATCCCGCCGACGACATGTTCGTGATCTGCATGATGCAGTCGCCGTCGCAGCGCGGCCGGATCCAGACCGAGCTGAAGCAACTGATCTACGAGGCGATGGGGCGCTAATTATGCGCCGCGCACGATCTCCCTGATGTGGCCGACGGCTTCCTCGATCATGGCCGCGTCGACGTCGAGATGGGTGCAGGCGCGGATGCGGCCGTCCATCATCGCGAGCATGACGCCGCGCTGGCGGAGTGCAGCGACCATCTTGTCGCCGGGAACGCCGGCGCCGTCCGGCTTGAAGAACACGAGATTGGTCTCGGGCTCCTGTACCTCGATGCCCGCGATCTGCGACAGGGCGCGCGCCAGCGTGCGCGCATTGGCGTGGTCGTCGGCGAGGCGATCGACGTGATGATCGAGTGCGTAGATGCAGGCGGCGGCGCAGATGCCGGCCTGCCGCATCGAGCCGCCGAGCCGCTGCTTCCACTGCCAGACCGCATCGATGAAGTCGCGCGTGCCGGCCAGCACGCCGCCGATGGGAGCGCCGAGGCCCTTTGAGAAGTCGATCCAGGCCGAATCCCAGCCCGCGGTCATGTCGCGTGGCGAGATGCCGGAGGCGACCGTGGCATTGAGCAGGCGCGCGCCGTCCATGTGGGTGACGAGGCCATGCTTCTTCGCGATCGCGACGATCTCGTCGAGCGCAGCCTTTTTCCAGATCGTGCCGCCGCCGATATTGGCGGTCTGCTCGACGCTGACGACCGTCTGCGGCGGCTGGTAGCGCGAGCGCGGATGCAGGGCTTTGCGAAACGTTTCCGGCGTGAACTGGCCGTCCGCGCCGGGAAGCTGCGTCACCTGAAAACCGCCGAGCGCGGCATGCGCGCCGCCTTCGCGTGCGATGATATGCGCAGTCTCATGCGCCAAAATCTCGTCGCCGGGCCGGCAGTGCACCAGCGTCGCGGTGACGTTGCACATCGTGCCGGAGGGCATGTAGACGGCTGCCTCCTTGCCGAGCAGATCGGCCACGCGTTCGCAGAGCGCGTTCACGCTCGGATCATCGCCGACCTGTTCGTCGCCGACCTCGGCGCGCGCCATCGCCTCGCGCATGCCGGCCGTCGGCCGCGTCTGCGTGTCCGACAGCAGATTGACGCGCACCGGCGGCGCCTTGGGATCGACGGGGGGAGGGGTGTAGAGCATGGGGTGCCTCCTGAAGGCAGGACGGCCACTGATGTGGCTCTTAAGCAAAAAGGCCCCGGCGAACCGGGGCCTTTCGATATTCAAATCTTAGCGCGAATAGAATTCGACGACCAGATGCGGCTCCATCTGCACCGGGAACGGCACGTCGGAGAGGCCGGGGATGCGCGTGTACTTCGCGGTCATCTTGCCATGGTCGACTTCGAGATAGTCGGGGGTGTCGCGCTCGCCGAGCTGGCTCGCTTCCAGCACGTGGGTGAGCTGCTTCGAGGCTTCCTTGACCTCGATGACGTCGCCGACCTTGACCTGGTAGCTCGAGATGTTGACCTTGCGGCCGTTCACCTTGATGTGGCCGTGGTTGATGAACTGGCGTGCCGCGAAGATCGTGGAGACGAACTTGGCGCGGTACACGACCGCGTCGAGACGACGCTCCAGGAGGCCGATCAGGTTCTCGCCGGTGTCGCCCTTGAGGCGGCTCGCCTCGACATAGATGCCGTGGAACTGACGCTCGCTGATGTTGGCGTAGTAACCCTTCAGCTTCTGCTTGGCGCGGAGCTGCACGCCGAAGTCGGAGAGCTTGCCCTTGCGGCGCTGGCCATGCTGGCCGGGGCCGTATTCCCTGCGGTTCACGGGGCTCTTCGGGCGGCCCCAGATGTTCTGGCCCATACGGCGGTCGAGCTTGTACTTGGCTTCACTGCGCTTAGTCATCGCGTCCTCTGTAGGTTCATGGTTTGAGGAAACGCGCCCTCCTGTGTGACGGGTAAACCCGGCACCGACAGGCTCCATTTCCAAAGCTTGAGAAACGGGGCCACGGGTCGCGAAACGCTTCGCGGGCCGAAATCGGCCCGCGAGCAGGCGGCTTTTAGGGGAATTCGGGTCGCCGTGTCAATCGTTTAAGTCCCCACGGCCCTGATAGCCTTGGGTTCCGCTGCAGGCCGCGCGCCGCGCAATTCTGCAGCGATTTCAGTGTTCAAAACCTGCTCCAGCCGGGTCAGCACCCGGGCGATCGGGGCGGCGTCGGTAATCCGGTGGTCCCAACGGATCAGGACGTCGATGGTCTGGTCGCCCCCAACCACTCCATAGCTCACAATGAAAGGTCCTGGGCTGATGGCATGGAGCTCGCCGCCGCCATAGGCTGCAACCGAAGTGACCGAAAAGCTTCCAAAATAATTGGCCCGCTGGCGGCCGAAGTTGAGCCCGATCAGCCAGGAGAGGCGCCGCAGCGGCAGCGGCAGCCGTGTTGCCAGCATGATCTTGCGGAACATGGGCACTTCCATCAGCGGCGCGTCCTTGGCATGCCGGATCGTGGCGTCGATCTCGGCGAGCGAGAGCTCGGCGGGGCCCAGGATCGGCTGAGGCAGCACGCATTCCTCGCCGTCGACGGTCCGGGCGATCGCGACCAGCGCCACGCTCCGCGGCAGCTCGTAGAATCGAGGCCACGGCCATTTGGCGTACAGCGTGCGCAGAATCGGTTCGTCCTTCGCGATCAGGGCGAACGCCTTGACGAAGATCGCGGCCCATCCGGCCGGATTGACCGTGCCGGCACGGGCCTCGAGCAGGGGGCGGATATTGAGCGGGCGCGACAGCGAGACAAAGGGCACGCGCAGAGAGGCGTGCATGAGGTCAAAAATCAGTCGGCGCGGCAGCGAGATTTTCCTAGGTGTACCGCGCATCGTTTCCCGTTTCCCGCGGACAAAGAGCCCTCGGCGAGTCGACCTCCGCTCGCCGCCCTGATCTAGCACGATCCAACCGCCTTGAGGCCAACAGGTTCATGGCGGGAGGCGACAACGATGTTCGCCGAACGATCATTGATCTCCTTAAAGTCATTCTATTTCAATAAGTTATATGGTTAAACTAATCTAAACCGCGACCGTCCTGCAAGCCCGCTGGAGGATCTGGCGGCAAATCTTTCTCGTTCTAGCGCTTGATCCCGTCGAAGGCCGCCATGATGCCGCGCTGGAACAGCGACCAGTCGAAGCCGAGTGCGATGGCGCGGTAACCGCGGTCGACCAGGGCGTTGGCCTGATCAGCGGTCCGCGCCACCCCGCCGATTGGCACGCCGCTCCTGAGGATGCCGGCTTCGGCCCGCTTGATCAGCGCAAGAAGTTCCGGGTCGTCCATCTGCCCGCGCTTGTTGATTGAGGTGGCGAGATCGCCGGGGCCGATAACGGCGATGTCGATGCCGGGCGTCGCCATGATCTCGTCGATGCGGTTGACCGCCTCGACATGCTCGATCGTCACCATGCACAGCATCTCGTCGTCGGCGCAGGCCATGTATTCCGGCATCGACTGGCCCCAGCGGAACGGCGCGTGGAACGGGCCCCACAGCCGGTCGCCGCGCGGCGGATAGCGCACGGCGCGCACCGCCTTCTCGGCCTCGGCGCGGTTGGTGATCATCGGAAAGTTGATGCCGAAGGCGCCGATATCCATCGGGGCCTTGGCAAGCCAGGGCTCGTTGGCGGCGATCCGCACCAGCGGCGTGCATGGCGTGCCCGTGGTGGCCGCGATCATCGCATGGGCCTGCGTCAGGTCGATCGGGCCGTGTTCGAGATCGACGATGATCCAGTCGAGCGAGCGCGCCATGATCTGCACGGTCTGCACGCTCGGAATGGTCGCGATTGCGCCGAAGGCGGGACGGCCCTCGCGCCACAACTGGCGGAGACGGTTGAGCGGCGCTGGCGTGTCCGGCATTTGGGAAACCTACTGACGTCGAGAACGGCGCTCAACCTAGCAGTGCGTCACGTCCGCGGAAAGTCAGGCAAAAAAGATCAGGCAAGCACGCGGCCGCCGAAGAACGGCGTCAGCGCAGGCCCGAGTGCGTGCGCGCGGCGGGAGGTGAAGATCATCTCGGCTCCGTCCTGCACGGCGCCGGAAGCGCGGGACCCAAGCAGATCCGAGACGCGGCGCGCGATCGCAGGCGCCGGATCGATCCAGTCCACCGGCCAGGGCGCGAGCTTTGAAAACCGCTCCAGCAACAGCGGGTAATGCGTGCAGGCGAGCACCACCGTGTCGGTGCGCGCGGTCGCGTCAGCGGGATCGCCGACGAAGCAGGGCTCGAGCTCGGTGAGGATGTCTGCATCGCTGATCGCGTTGCCGCTCAGCGCCGCTTCCGCGAGCGAGGCGAGTTCAGGCGAACCGACCAGCGTCACCTCGCATCCTTGCGCGAAATCACGGATCAGCGCGTGGGTATATTCGCGCTTCACCGTTCCCTTGGTGCCGAGGACCGAGACGCGCTTGGTCTTCGATTTCGCGCAGGCCGGCTTGATCGCAGGCACGGTACCGACGAAGGGCACTGAATAGGCGGCGCGCAAATGCGTCAACACCAGCGTCGAGGCCGTGTTGCAGGCGATGACAGCAATGTCCGGATCATGCGCGGCGATCAGCTCGCCCATCAGCGGCACCACGCGGGCGATGATCTCGTCCTCGCCGTGATGGCCATAGGGAAAGAAGGCATCATCTGCGACATAGACATAGTGCGCATCCGGGCGCGCAGCCACGACCTCACGGAGCACCGTGAGCCCGCCAAGGCCGGAATCGAACACCAGGATCGTTGGGGAGTCTGCCACGTCGTTACCCTAGCCCTCCCATGGTTACCATTCGGTTTTTGCGGCGCTTTTGCGGCATAGCCGACCGGCGACCGGTTTGGAACGATTCAATTCGCGTCTCGCACCTCGCCCCGTTATCAGCGGCGGTGCTGCAGTGCAGACGAAAACATCCGCAAAATCCCGGGACTTCGACATGATCAGAAATACCGCAACCGGCTGGGGCAGCGTCTCGCGGTGGTTTCACTGGGGTATGGCCGCCGCAATCATCGGCATGATCGGCTTTGGCTGGTGGGTGAACCATGTCCCGGCGCGGCCCGACCGGTTCTTCTACCGCTCGATCCATGCCGACATCGGCTATGTCGTGCTGCTCTTGATGCTGCTGCGCCTCGTCTGGCGCGCGGCGAATCCGACGCCGGCGCTGCCGGCCGACAGCGCGCGGTGGACCAGAGTCGCGGCCGGCATCAGCCACGCCGCGCTCTACCTGATCACGATCCTGGTCGCTGTGCTGGGTTGGGCGCATTCCGGCGCGCACGCACCGGACTATTCAAGCTTCTTCGGCTGGTTTCACGTTCCGCAATTCACCACTGCCGACCGCGAGGCCGCGCGCGCCTATGAAGACCGCCACATCCTCTTTGCCTATCTGCTGCTGGCGCTGATCGTGGTTCACGTCGTGGCCACCGCCTGGCACCACTACATCAGGCGCGACCGCGTGGCGTCGCGGATGGTGGCGGGAGAGGCGGGGACGGGGGGGTAGGGCGGACAAGTAAGCTCGGCATGGCAGTGGTGGCTCCGTCATCCTGAGGCGCGAGCCATGCGACGCAGCGCGTCGCTTGGTGAGCCTCGAAGGATGAA
>NZ_PPPT01000292.1 GCF_006483445.1 Bradyrhizobium guangdongense
GTTCAGCGCATCCGCCATACCGCGATCGAGCTTTACACCAGCGGCCCGAGTTTTACGCTGGCGGCCGGCGGGTTCAGGACGGGCCCTCAGTTCCAGGCCGAATTCGGTCCGATCTCCGCTCCGTTCGGGGCCGGTCTGGGCGGCGACTACGGAACGGGTGTGCCCACCAGCCTGATTGTTTCGGGTGCGCCGGATCAGGATCGTCTGCGCTTCATGCGCTTCGAGGGGCAGACCGAGGACCACGGAGGGGATGGGCGGACATTCGACCACAATACCTGCATGTGGAAGGGCTTTGCTTGCGGCATCAACTTCCAGATCGGCGACGGCCTCGCCGGTTGCACCTTCGACCCCGGCTCTGCACCGGAATGGAGCTTTCTGAACTCCACGAAATGCGATGCCACGAAGAATCTCGCGCCGTTTTATGTCGTCCGCTATCTGGTTTCGTGCGACGACAAATCACTGGGTTGTCAGGACAACGGAAAGTTCGGCTTCTTCGAAATTGTCGATGCGGCAACGATTCCCGATTTCGACGGCTTTCGTAGCACGACGGTCCAGCAGAACGCGCTGGTGTTTCCCGGGTCACTGGGAGATATCATCGCGGCAGGAAAGGGCCTCGGCTTTCCTCCGATGGAGCCGATCAAGCAGGTCGGCAGATATCAGTCGGTGGCCACCGGTGACCTGATCTGGTTCAGCCCCACCGCACATCAACGCGACTCCGATCGGTCCGGAATCGAAGGCATCAATACCGATCGCGGCAGAGTGCCGCCGATCTCCAAGTGGCCATTCGCGTCCGGCGATGTGCTGAATTCATCAGGCGACGGGGTGGTCAAGTTCGTAAACCCCAATACCAGGGCGGCGTTGACCTGGGACTTCGGTGATTCACAACATCCGAAGAGGAGTCCGCCGTGAGGGCGATTCGATTCTGCGTTCTCCTGAGCGCCGGAATTTCCTGCGTTGCATTGACCGGTCGGCAGGCCGCCGGCCTCGAGGTCGACCAGTGCGCGTCCGATGTCGCTCCCGTCGGGACTAATCTCGCTACGGCGTTGGCCGCCGGCGGCAAGATAACCTTCCGCTGTGCCGCTGGAACGACGCTGCAGATCACTACGCTTCATTCGGTCAACCGATCGGTCGAGATCGACGGCGGAGGGCAGGTGACGCTGGACGGAAGCGGCCGCGTCTCCCTGCTGGATGCTGCAACCTCCGATGTCGTCGTGCGCCTTTCGAATCTGACGCTACGCCGTTTGGGCAGCCCGAGCAGCACCTCGAACGGGGTAGCACGCGCCGACCGGATCATTATTGAAAATACGCGCGTGCTCGATTCGCAATCGCCCATTCAATCCAGGGCGTTCGTCAGCATCGCGAATAGCGAGTTTGATGGCAATCGCGGCGTCGTCATCCAGGCCCCGTTTGTGGAGATGACAGGCAGCAAGATCCGCAAGACGCATGGAGTCCCGATTCTGGGCGTTGGTGGGCTGGTCAATATTGCGGACAGCGAATTTGAGGCCAACGGTCGTAGTGTTTTCCAGAACTGCGCACTCAGCATCGTGCGAACGTCCTTCCGCAACAATACGACTGAACTATCCGCCGACACTCTAAGGCCGGGCGGCGCGCTGACAACCGGCTGCAGTACCGAGATCAGGAACAGCACGTTTTCCGATAACAAGAGCACGACGAATGCGGGTGCGATCAATATTGAACGCGGAGCAGCGTCGGTCGTTATCGAAGGCTCCGGGTTTGAGGGAAACTCCGCCAGACACCATGGCGGCGCCATATCGGTAGAACCGGCAGACCAGGTGTCGCAGGTGCTGCAGTTCAAATTCTTGCGTTTCAACCGCAACAACGCTGAAACCGGGGGAGCTGTCGATCTTGGCGAGTTAGCAGGTAGCAAGGTCGCGCTGTTGACACTTGGCGTGACGTTCATCGGAAATGTGGCATCGGACAACGGAGGAGCCATCGCCGGA
>NZ_PPPT01000293.1 GCF_006483445.1 Bradyrhizobium guangdongense
CAAGCCCGGCCATGACGGTAAAACTATGGAAATTCCGCGTTCCGCGTCAGATTCCCGCGACTTTGACCACCAGATCGGCCAGCCGCTCGGCGGCATCGAGCCGGCCGGCGCCGCGGGCAGCTTCCGCCATCGCGGCGAGGCGCGCCGGCTCGGCGGCGAAGGTGGAGATCTCGGCAGCCAGCCGGTCGGAGGTGAACTCGGTCTGCGGAATCCGCAGCGCGCCGCCGACCTGGGACAGCACGCCGGCATTGGCGAACTGGTCCTGGTCGATGGCGCCCGGCAGCGGCACCAGGATCGAGGGCCGGCCGATGGCGGCGAGCTCGGCGACCGTGCCAGCGCCCGCGCGCGACACCACGAGATGGTTCGCGGCCAGACGCGCCGGCAGATCGGTGAAGAACGGCGCGAGCTCGGCCTTGATCTTCAGTCTGTCGTAGACGGCGCGAACGCGATTCATGTCCTCTTCGCGGACCTGCTGGGTGAGAACCAGCCGGCTCCACAGCACGGGCTCGAGCCGCTCGATCGCGCCGGGCACGATGTCAGCCATGATGCGCGCGCCCTGGCTGCCGCCGACGACGAGGAGCCGGAACGGCTCATTGGTTGCGGGTGCGGAATATGTCACCGCGGCCGCCGCGAGGATCGCGGGACGCATCGGCGTGCCGACCGTCGTGGTCTTCGACGCCAGCGCGGGATCGCGATCGAGCACGCCGGGCAAGGAGGTTGCGATGGCGCGGACATGGCGCGACAGGAAGCGGTTGGCGCGGCCGAGCACGGCGTTGGCGTCATGGATGATGCCGGGCAGGCCGGCGAGCCGCGCCGCGATCAGCGGCGGCAAGGTCGGATAGCCGCCGAAGCCGATCACCGCGGCCGGCTTCAGGCGGCGCATCAGGTTGAAGGCGGACAATGTGCCGGTGGCCAGCGTCAGCGCGGCGTGCGCAAGCTGCAGCGGATTGCGGCCGCGCGCGGTCTCGCTCGCGACGACGTCGATCATGTCCTTGGTGAAGAGACCGCTGTATCTCAGCGCACGCTCGTCGGTGACCAGCCGCACGCGAAAGCCGCGGCGGATCAATTCGACGCCGAGCGCCTCGGCCGGAAACAGATGGCCGCCGGTGCCGCCCGCGGCGAGCAGAATCAAGGGGGATGTATTCATGGCGGGGCAGTTTTACAGGGTAATTCCTGTCATTGCGAGCGCAGCAGCCTACCTAGGGCTCGTGCCCCGGGCGCAGCGCAGCGCGCCGCCCTTCGGCGTGATGCGCTGCTGAACCGGGGCCCATTGGCGCGACATTCTGGGTCCCGGATCTGCGCTTACGCTTGTCCGGGACACGAGAGCAACGATTACGCGTAACTCCGCATCGCGTCGGCGTGGCCGTTCGCCTCGATCTCGGTGCGCGGGCGCAGCCGCGTCAGCGCCAGCATCATGCCGACGCCATAGGCGAGCGACACGATGGAGGAGCCGCCATAGGAGATGAAGGGCAGCGTCATGCCCTTGGCCGGAATGAGCTGGAGGTTGACCGACATGTTGATCGCGGCCTGGACGCCGAACAGGATCGCAAGGCCGGACGCCGCAAAGCGCGAGAACATGTCTTCGTTGGCATAAGCGCGCGACAACGTGCGGATCACCACGAAGGCAAACAGGCCGAGCATGGCGAGGCACAGCACGATGCCGAACTCTTCGGCGGCGACTGCGAACACGAAGTCGGTGTGGCTGTCCGGCAGGCTGCGCTTGGCGATGCCCTCGCCCGGCCCGAGCCCAAGCCAGCCGCCGTTGTAGAAGGCCTCCATCGCGGTATCGACCTGAAAGGTGTCGCCCGAGGCCGGGTTCATGAAGCGCTTGATGCGGCCCGCGACGTGCGGGACGAAAAGATAGGCGCTGAACAGGCCGGCTGCCGCGGCACCCGCGAGGCCCGCCACCCAGATCATGCGCATGCCCGCGATGAAGAACAGCGCGCCCCACACCATCAGGATCAGCATGGTCTGGCCGAAGTCGGGCTCCATCACCAGGAGCGACACCAGCATCAGCAGCAGCACCATCGCCATTGAAGTCGCTGGCATCTCCGGCCGCTTGGTGGATTCCGCAAACAGCCAGGCCGCGATGACGACGAAGGACGGCTTTGCGGCCTCGGAGGCCTGGATGTTGACACCGAGCAGCGTGATCCAGCGCCGCGAGCCCTTCACCTCGGGGCCGATCGCCAGCGTCAGCACGATGAGGACGATGCTGACCGCAAAAATGATCAGCGCGCTTCGCCTGATGGCGCGCGGCGACAGGAAGGAGACGCCGATCAGCACCATGAAGGACGGCAACAGGAACATCACGTGCCGGCTGAAGAAGTGGAACGGATCGAGCCCGATCCGGGTCGCGACCGGCGGGCTCGCCGCCAGCGACAGGATCACCCCGCACAGCATCAGCGCCATGATCGCGCCGAGCAGCAGCTTGTCGACGGTCCACCACCACTCGGAAAAAGGTGTGCGTTCTTCGCGGGAGAGCATGGTGGTGCGGCCTTCGGACAGAGGTCCGTCCATTGGTCGCCGAGGTTGGTTACCGGGAGGTTAATGGGGTCGATCAACTTGTGAAGAGTCTCGTGCCGCGGACGCAGCGCAGCGCTTCTTCAGCGGTGCGCTGCTGAGCCGGGGCCTATTGTGGCCTCCTGGGTCCCGGCTCGCGCTACGCGCGTCCGGGACACGAGAGCATCACACCACCGGCTTCACGCCCGGCAGCGCCTGGACGAGGTCGCGAAACTTCGCGCCGCGGATTTCGAAATTGCGGTACTGGTCGAACGAGGCGCAGGCCGGCGAGAGCAGCACGACTGCGTCCTGCAATCCCGACGCCTCCGCATCGCGCGCAGCGTTCGCGACGGCAACGTCGAGCGTCTGGCTGATCTCGTGCGGCACTTGCGTGCCCAAGGTCGCCGCAAACTCCTGCGCCGCCTCGCCGATCAGATAGGCCTTTCGGATGCGCGGGAAGAAGGAGGTCAGGCTGGTGATGCCGCCCATCTTCGGCTTGCCGCCGGCGATCCAGAAGATGTCGGCAAAGGACGACAGCGCGTGGGCTGCGGCATCCGCATTGGTGCCTTTGGAATCGTTGACGAACAGCACGTTGTCGCGGCGGCCGACCTGCTCCATGCGATGCGCCAGGCCGGGGAAGCTGCGCAGGCCGTTCTGCAACACATCGAGGCTGATGCCCATCGCGAGTGCGGCGGCCGCGGCGCAGGCCGCGTTCTGCGCATTGTGCAGGCCGCGCAGCGAACCGATGCCGCCGAGTTTTGCGACTTCGCTCTTGGCACCACCAGCCGCGCGCACGATGGTGCCGTGCTCGACATAGATGCCGCTGGCGAGCGGATTCTTCACGGAGATGCGCACCACGTTCTTGCCGCCGCGATCGAGCCGGTCGGCGATGTCGCGGCAAAAGCCGTCGTCGACGCCGACGATCGCGGTGCCCTGCGCCTGCACACTGGCGACGAGACGTTCCTTCACCGCGGCATAATGCGCAAGGGTGCCGTGGCGATCGATGTGGTCCTCGCTGACATTGAGCAAAATGCCGACGGAGGGATCGAGCGAGGGCGTGAGGTCGATCTGGTAGGACGACATCTCGATGACATGGACGCGGCCCATGCGCGGCGGCTCCAGCGACAGGATCGCGGTGCCGATATTGCCGCCCATCTGGGTGTCGTAGCCGGCCACTTTCGTCAGGTGCGCGATCAGCGCCGTCGTGGTCGACTTGCCGTTGGTGCCTGTGATGGCGACGAACGGCGCGTCCGGCGCATGCCGCCGCCGCTCGCGGCAGAACAGCTCGATGTCGCCGATCACCTCGACGCCGGCCTCACGCGCCTTCAACACGCTCCAATGCGGCGCCGGATGGGTGAGCGGCACGCCGGGCGCGAGCACGAGCGCTGAAAAATTCGTCCACGACACGCTCCGCAGGTCGGCGGTGATGAAGCCCGCCTGCGCGGCCTTTGCGACATTGTCGGCACTGTCATCGCCAGCGATCACTTCGGCGCCGCCCGCCTTCAGCGCGTGGCAGGACGCAAGGCCGGAGCCGCCGAGGCCGAAGACGGCGACGGTCTTGCCCGCGAAGGACGTGACTGGGATCATCGGTTGATCACCGCAGCTTCAGCGTGGAGAGGCCGGCGAGCGCCAGCATCACCGAGATGATCCAGAAACGGATCACGATCTGCGGCTCGGTCCAGCCCAGCTGCTCGAAGTGGTGATGGATCGGCGCCATCTTGAAGATGCGCTTGCCGGTGAGCTTGAACGAGACGACCTGCACGATCACCGAGACGGCTTCCAGCACGAACAGACCGCCGATGACCGCGAGCACGATCTCGTGCTTCACCGCGACCGCGATCGCACCGAGCATGCCGCCGAGCGCGAGCGAGCCGGTGTCGCCCATGAAGATCGAGGCCGGCGGCGCGTTGAACCAGAGGAAGCCGAGCCCCGCGCCCAAGAGCGCGCCGCATAACACCGCGAGCTCGCCGGTGCCGGCGACATATTTGATCTGGAGGTAATCGGCGAACACGGCGTTGCCGGCGAGATAGGCGATCATCGCAAAGCTCGCGGTCGCGATCATCACCGGCACGATGGCGAGGCCGTCGAGACCGTCGGTGAGGTTCACCGCATTGCCGGCGCCGACGATGACGAAGGCGCCGAACACCACGAAGAACCAGCCGAAATGCAGCACGGTGTCTTTCAGGAAGGGAATCGTCAGCGCGGTGGACGCGGGATCGCGGTTCAGCCGCACCAGCGCGTAGCAGGCTACCAGCGCGATGATGGCCTCGATGCCGAGGCGGAGCTTGCCGCCAAAGCCGCTGGAGGTCTGCTTGGTCACCTTGAGGTAATCGTCATAGAAGCCGACGAAGCCGAAACCGAGGGTGACAGCGAGAACGATCCAGACATAGGGGTTGAGCGGATTGCACCACAGCACGGTGCCGACGGTCAGACCCGACAGGATCATCAGCCCGCCCATGGTGGGCGTGCCCCGCTTGGCCAAATGCGATTGCGGGCCGTCGGTGCGGATCGGCTGGCCCTTGCCCTGGCGGATGCGCAAATGATCGATGATCCAGGGCCCGAACAAAAACACGAACAGCGCACCGGTGACCACGGCGCCGCCGGTGCGGAATGTGATGTAGCGGAAGACGTTCAGGAGGGTGCGAAACGCACCAAAGCCAGGAACCGTGTTGGAGAGCTCGATCAACCAGTAGAACATTCAGACAGTCCCATACCGCATTTGCGCGCGGCCTCTTCGGAAACGCCTCACGGCGCATCGTTCAATTGTCATCTGGCGGTCTGGCGACCCCATGAACCTGATACGTCGCAACTGATGTGGCGGGAAGGCGGCGACGGCTTGCCACGCCAGTTTACGCCTTTGCCTGCAAGGCGGCCACTAGGGCCGGCACAAACTTGTTGACCCAGAACATCTTCTTGCTGCCCTTGACAACCACGACGTCGCCTGCCTTCAGCAGCCCCGCGACGGCCTCGGCCTTGAGTGTCGCAGGATCGTCATGCCAGCCGAGGTTTTGGCCGGCCGGCAACAGCTCATGAAGGTGCTTCATGAGGGGCCCGACGCAGTAGACGCCGTCGATCCCGGCCAGATATCTGGCGAGATCCTTGTGATAGGCCGGCGCATCGCTGCCGAGCTCGAGCATGTCGCCGAGCACCGCGATGCGGCGGCCACCGGTCACCGGGCGCGCCTTCAGGCTCTCAAGCGCCGCCGCCATGGAGGCCGGATTGCCGTTGAAGCTGTCGTCGATCACGGTGACGCCGCCGACGGTCTGCTCGACGCCGCGGCCGGTCATGATGCCGACGCGGTCGAGCTTGATCGCAAGCGTGGCGGCATCGAGATGCGCGGCGCGGATCGCGGCGAGCGCGGCCAGCGCATTCTGTACCCGATGCGGCGCGCCCGGTGTCAGGCTGAACGCGATCTCCTTCTTGCCGATCTCGACGACGACCTGCCAGCTCTCGCCATGCGGCGCGTGCGTGACCTCGTGCACCTCGGCATGCTCGCCGAAGCGCACCACCTTGCCTTTCCATTCGGACGCCTTGAGCCCGGCAGGGACCACCAGCACGCCGTCCTCCGGCAGGCCCTGCGCGATCGATATCTTCTCGCGCCTGATCGCTTCGAGCGAGCCGAGCTTCTCCAGATGCACGGGTTGCACATTGACGACCAGCGCAACCGTCGGCTTCGTCAGCTCGCTCAGCCGCGCGATCTCGTCAGTCTGGTTCATGCCCATCTCGACGACCCAGAGGCTGGCATCCGGCTTTGCATTGACCAGCGTCAGCGGCACGCCCCAAAAATTGTTGAAGCTCGACGGGCTCGCATAGGCGTGCGGATAGGCCGCGAGAAATTCCTTGGTGCTGGTCTTGCCGGCACTGCCGGTGAGGCCGATCACCGGTCCCTTGAAGCGCGCACGGGCGGCGTGCGCGAGGGCCCAGAGGCCGTCGATCAGCGTGTCCTTGACGATCAGTTGCGGAATGCTGATGCCAGCGATCTCGTGCGGCACGATGATCGCGACGGCACCGGCGGCCTGCGCCTTGTCGGCGAACTCCCAACCATCGCGCGCACTGGCAAAACTGGAGATGAAGCCGCCGCTCGGCGTGCCGCTGAGCGCGACGAACAGGCTGCCGGGCTTCACCAGGCGGCTGTCCTGCGTGACGAAATCGATTGGCGTATTCGGGAACGATCCGGTCAGCCCGAGCGCACGCGCGACTTCGGCAACCGTCCATAATGGCCCGCTCATGCACCCCTCGTCGTTAGTGCGGCGGCAACCGCCTCGTGATCGCTGAAGGGCAGCACGCGGTCGCCGACGATCTGCCCGCTCTCGTGGCCCTTGCCGGCGATCAACAGCGCATCGCCCGGCTGGAGATCGTCGATCGCGGCGCGGATCGCTTCGGCGCGGTCGCCGATTTCTTTTGCGCCCTTGGCTTCGCTAAGGATCGCCGCGCGAATGGCTTCCGGCTTCTCGCTGCGCGGATTGTCGTCGGTGATGATGACGCCGTCGGCATTCTCGGCCGCGATCGCGCCCATGATCGGGCGCTTGCCGGCGTCGCGATCGCCGCCGGCGCCGAACACGACGATCAGTTTTCGCTTGGCGTAGGGTCGAAGCGCCTGAAGCGCTTTGACCAACGCATCCGGCTTGTGCGCGTAATCGACGAAGATCGGCGCACCGTTGCGCTCGCCGACGAGCTCGAGCCGGCCCTTGGCGCCTTCGAGATGTTCGAGGCTCGCAAACACATTTGCCGGATCGCTGCCGGTGCCGATCGCGAGGCCGGCCGACACCAGCGCGTTCTCGATCTGGAATTCACCGACCAATGGCAAGCGGATCGCATAGCGCTTGCCGCGATGCTCAACATCAAGCTTCTGTGAAAAGCCGTCGATTTCGGCATTCACAAGGCGAATGCCCTCGCCCGCGCCGTCGCCCTTGCGGCCAACCGACATTACGCGAAGACCCTTTGCGCGCGCCGCCTCGATCGCGTCATCAGAGCAATCATGATCGGCTGAGATCACGGCGGCGCCGCCTGGCGGGATCAGATCGCGAAACAGCCGCAGCTTGGCCGCGAGGTAATGCGCGACGGTCGGATGATAGTCCATGTGATCGCGCGTGAGGTTGGTGAAGCCGCCGGCGGAGACGCGGACGCCGTCGAGGCGATACTGGTCGAGCCCGTGCGAGGATGCTTCGAAGGCGAGATGCGTGACGCCGTCGCGCGCGATCTCGTCGATCTGCCGGTGCAGCGCGATCGGATCCGGCGTGGTCAGCGAGCCGTAAACGGTGCGTTTCGGCGACACGAGGCCGATGGTGCCGATGCTCGCGGAGACATGCCCCAGCCGCTCCCAGATCTGACGCGTGAATGCAGCGACCGAGGTCTTGCCGCTGGTGCCGGTCACGGCCGCAATGGTCGCGGGCTGTTTCGGGAAGAATTTTGCCGCGGCCAGCGCCAGCGCACGGCGCGGATTGGCAACCGCGACGAACGGCACCTTGCAGCCGCCCTGCGGCGGATGATCGCCCACCACGGCGACGGCGCCGGCGCTGATCGCAGCCTCGATGAAGCGCGCGCCGTCGGTCTTGCTGCCTGCTAGTGCAAAGAAGAGATCGCCCGGCTTGACCACGCGGCTGTCGAGCGCAAGGCCGGTCACATCGAGCGCGGCGGCGGCAGGCTCGATGGCGGCATCATTGCCCGAAAGCAGGTCGCGCAGTTTCATGGTCTTCCAGTCCAGACGCCGAGCCGGAAATCCAGTGAAAACCGACTCAGGCAGCACCAATACGGCTTACTGGGTTGTCCTGGATGTCGCAAGAATAAGGCGGTCGGACGGCGGCAGATTGAAGCGGGGCTCGATGCCCAGCAGCGGCGCAATCCGGGCGATCACCTTGCCGCCG
>NZ_PPPT01000294.1 GCF_006483445.1 Bradyrhizobium guangdongense
CGCCGAGCTCGGCGGCATAGACTTCGGCCGAACGCTGCAGGTCGTGGCGCGCTTCGCGCTTGAGCCAGTCATGGACGCGGCGATCGATGTGCTCAGTGCCGCCGGCGACGCAGATGATGCGTTCGCCGCTCTCGCGCATCTCGGTCCACACCGTGCCGCGCTCGCCGGCGCGATGCACGATCCGGTGCGGCACGCCGCGGAGCGGGATCACCGTGCCCGCCTGGAACGGCGCCGCCTTCGGCAGACGGCCAAGGCGCGCCGCGATCCAGCCGCCGTGACGCTGCGCGAAGTCGCGCGCGTCGGCCAAGGTGCCGCGCGGCGGCATGGTGAGGATGGCTTCACGATCGCTGGGATGGATTCGCAGCGTGTAGCGGCGCGCGCGGCGGTGCCGGCGCAGCCTGATCGCAAAATATTGCGACCCGTGCTTGATCAGGAGGGTCGAAGGTTCGTGAGGCCGCCGATAAAGGAGCGCGCGTGTGGCCATTTCTGTCAGTCCGGGGAGGAGAAGTTCGCCCGGATTCTGCCATAACCGCCGCCAGGGAAAGCGCTCGGCGCAAAAACAAATCATTTGCCCAATATACAGGGGTTCCGGCGACCTGAGACCCTACAGGCTGGGGTTGGAACCGGCTTTTTTCGCCCGCTCTGGGCGCATGAAGCCTCCCCAAAAGCTGAGGTCGGACTCACTCCTATAAAGCTACCTAATTACCGCGAATCTGGCCGAGATTTGGCCCGCCCGACAGGGTCGGAACAGGCTCAAATTTCGGATTTTGGCCGATATCGATGCGATTCCGCGTTTATTCAGCGGCTAAAGCAAGCAACGACTTGGGATTTGCGGACGAGACCATGAAGTCGTGGATGCGCGGCACGATCTCGGACTTGAAGCGCGAGCCGTTGAAGACGCCGTAATGTCCGACGCCCTTCTGCACATAGTGCACGCGGCGATGTTCGGGGATCGACGAGCACAAACCATGCGTCGCTTCGGTCTGACCGATGCCGGAGATGTCGTCGTTCTCGCCTTCGACCGTCATCAGCGCGACGCGCGTGACCTTCGAGGGGTCCACGCGTGTGCCGCGATGGGTCATCTCGCCCTTCGGCAGCGCGTGCTTCACGAACACGGTGTCGACGGTCTGGAGGTAATACTCGGCCGAAAGGTCCATCACGGCGAGATATTCGTCGTAGAATTCGCGATGCTTGTCGACGAGATCGCCGTCGCCCTTCACCAGATTGGCGAAGAGCTGCTTGTGGGCGTCCATGTGGCGATCGAGATTCATGCTGATGAAGCCGTTGAGCTGCAGGAATCCCGGATAAACGTCGCGCATCATGCCCGGATGCGGGAACGGCACCTTGGTGATGACGTGGTTGCGGAACCAGTCGATGCCGCGCTCCTGGGCGAGGTCGTTCACCGCGGTCGGATTGCGGCGAGTGTCGATCGGGCCGCCCATCAGCGTCATCGACGTCGGCACGAACGGATCGCGCCGCGCTTCCATGATGGAGACGGCCGCAACCACGGGGACCGACGGCTGGCACACCGCCATCACATGGGTGTTGCCGCCGAGCACATGCAGCATCTCGATGACGTAATCGATGTAGTCGTCGAGATCGAAACGGCCTTCACTGAGCGGCACCATGCGGGCGTCGGCCCAATCGGTGATGTAGACCTCATGCGCCGGCAGGAAGGCTTCGACAGTGCCGCGCAGCAGCGTCGCGTAGTGGCCGGACATCGGCGCCACGATCAGCACGCGCGGCTGCGGGCTGCGCAACGGACGGGTGAACTTGCGATCGAAATAGAGCAACCGGCAAAACGGTTTTTCCCAGACCGAGCGAACCTCGACAGGGACGCGGACGCCGTTCACCTCGGTGTCGTCGAGGCCCCATTCCGGCTTGCCGTAGCGGCGCGTGGTGCGCTCGAACAGCTCGCAGGCTGCCGCCATCGATTTGCCGAAGTCGGTGTGCGACCACGGATTCAACGGATTCTGAAACAGGATCTTGGTGGCATCAGTGACAGCGCGCGCCGGATTGAGAGAGGCCTGCGCCATCTCGTACATCCAGTACATCGGCGTCGTCAGAACCGGACTGCCTTCGGCCGCTAAGGGCGGTGCGCCGCCAAACTCACCAATGGGCATTATCGTGCATCCTCTCGCATCGCAGCATACTGCCGAATGCGTAATATTGCGTCAATGCACGGAACCGTACATCTACGTGCTCGCAGCGCAAAAAAGGCCTCGAATCCACGAGAAAAGTGAGATTATTCGCCACCCGACAGCAGCGAGCCATTTTTCTTGGCGCTGCGCAAAAGGGCAAGGAATGCCCCAAAAGATGCAACCAGCAGCAGGCAATTTATCAAAAATGCATCCAGCATGAGGTCGGTGCGGAAGGTGCCTTCGATCAGCAGGGCCCGCATTCCCTCGAACACATAGGTCGGCGGCAGCGTCCAGGCGACGGTTTGCAGCCAGGCGGGCAACACGCTGACGGGATAATAGATGCAGGCGAGCGGCATCAGCGCGAACATCAGCGTCCAGACGATGCTTTCGGCGCCAAGCCCGTTCCGCAGCACCAGGCCGGACACGAAGATGCCGACCGACCAGCTCGTAAAAATCAGATTGCAGAAGAACGCGATCAGCGGCAGGCCGAGGCTGTAGAGATTGAAGTGAAACAGGAACAGCGCGAGCAGCGTCATCGGGACGATGCCGATCGCGAGCCGGATCAGGCTCATGATCATCAGCGCGAGCAGAAACTCGATCGGCTTCAGCGGACTCATCATGAGATTGCCGATGTTGCGCGACCACATCTCCTCCAGGAAGGAGATGGAGAAGCCGAGCTGTCCGCGGAACAGGATGTCCCAGAGGATGACGGCGCCGATCAGCGTGCCGCCGGCGCGCGCGAAGAAGTTGGCATTCTCGGCGATGTAGAGCTGCAGGAAACCCCAGGTGATAATCTGGAGGATCGGCCAGTACAACAGCTCCAGCAGCCGCGGCCAGGACGACAGCAGCAGATACCAATAGCGCAGCACCATCGCGTTGATGCGATGCATGGCGAGGCCACGATGGAGGGAGATTTCGGTCATGGTTGGCACCCGTGGCGGGGGTGAAGCGAAGCGCCGTAGGGTGGGCAAAGCGGAGCGTGCCCACCATCAAAGTCAACCACGTATGACGCAGAAGAGGTGGGCACGGCGCTTCGCGCCTTTGCCCACCCTACGAGAGCTGCGTAGCGGAAACATTTGGGCTCGCTCATCGCAGCGTCTCCTGCACCCGGCCGCGCGCGACGTCCAGAAACACCTCCTCCAGCGTCGTCCGATTGTACCTGGCCATGATGGCGTCGGGCGTGTCGTCGTCCTCGATGCGGCCGCGCTTCATGATGATGACGCGGTCGCAGAGCCGCTCGACCTCGAGCATGTTGTGCGAGGCGAGCAGGATGGTGGCGTTGTTGGCCTTGCGATAGGTCTCCAGATGCGCCCGCACCCAATCGGCCGTATCCGGGTCGAGCGAGGCGGTGGGCTCGTCCAGCAGCAAGAGCTCGGGCTCGTTGATCAGGGCCTTTGCCAGCGCAACGCGGGTCTTCTGCCCGGCGGAGAGTTTTCCGTTGGCGCGATCGATGAAATCGTTGAGGTCGAGATCCTCGGCGAGCTTTGCGATGCGCTCCCTGAGGTTCTTCACCGCATAGAGCTTGCCGAAGATGGTCAGGTTCTGCCGCACCGTGAGCCGCATCGGCATGTCGACATAGGGGCTCTCGAAATTCATCCGGCCGAGCACCTCGGCGCTTTCGTCCGGCATGCGGTGGCCGAGCACCGAGACCTTCCCCGAGGTCGGCAGCACCAGGCCCATGATCATCGCGATGGTGGTGGTCTTGCCGGCGCCGTTGCCGCCGAGCAGGCCGGTGATGCTGCCGCGCCGAAGTGAGAAGGAAATGCCGTCGACCGCGCGGGTCTGCTTGTAGACCTTGACCAGGCGATCGACCTCGATGGCCGCGGCGAGCTCGCGATCCGCGACAGTCGGCCAGCTTGAAGCCTTGGCATTCTCGGTCATGCTGGCCGTTCTTCTGCTATTGCAGCGAGGAGCGCAAGACTTGACTAAGGCATGACGATGTGGAAGC
>NZ_PPPT01000295.1 GCF_006483445.1 Bradyrhizobium guangdongense
CAGCAATGAATGCGAGAAGATCCAGGACAAGAAGCCCGTGGCAACCCGCGAGGATGCCAAGCCGCGAGACGACGAGAGAAAGAAGAGCGACGTCGCGCCCGCGAAGCCGCAGGCGACGGGGCAGGTCTTTTGCAACAGTGCGGGCTGCCGTCCGGTTCGGCAGGGTTGTCGCCTTGAAAACCTTTCTGGGCAAGGGTATGCGCGCAGTGGAGGCGGTACTAGCGTGGTCGAAAACTGCAACTGAAGGAAAGCGCTGGGGGGAAACTCTCCGTACATGAATCTGTTACTGTAAAACATTCCGAATTCCCATCGGATTCCTATTTGAGGCTGTAATGGGCGCGCTTCGTTTTCTCCTGATCGTTCTTGCCATCTGGCTCGGCTGCGGCCCGGCGATGGCCGAGCGGCGCGTCGCGCTGGTGATCGGCAATTCCGCCTACAAGAGCGCGCCGCGGCTCACCAATCCGGTGAACGACGCCACCCTGGTCGGTGGCATGTTCAAGAGGGCCGGGTTCGACAACGTCGATGTCAGGCTGGACCTCAACGCTGCCGACATGCGCCGGTCGTTGCGCGAGTTCGCCGGCCGGACCCGCGATGCCGAGATTGCCGTCATCTACTATGCCGGGCACGGCATCGAGCTCGACGGCACGAACTATCTGATCCCAACCGATGCCGTGCTCGAAACCGACGGCGACGTGCTCGACGAGACCGTCGCGCTCGACCGCGCGCTGTTTGCCGTGGAGCCCGCAAAGCAGCTTCGCCTCGTCATTCTCGATGCCTGCCGCGACAATCCCTTTGCCAAGACGATGAAGCGCACGGTCGCCTCCCGTGCCATCGGGCGCGGCCTCGCCAAGATCGAGCCGACCAGCCCGAACACCATGATCGCTTTCGCGGCGAAGGCGGGCTCGACGGCGTCCGATGGCGACTCCAAAAACAGCCCGTTCGCCGCAGCCGTCGTCGAGCGGCTGCCGACGCCGGGGCTCGATCTGGGCAAGGCCTTCCGCTTCGTCCGCGACGATGTCTTGAAAACCACCGGCA
>NZ_PPPT01000296.1 GCF_006483445.1 Bradyrhizobium guangdongense
TCGACGGTGATGCGGCTGCGCGATGCGGCGGCAAACCTGAAGTCGTCGTCCGGCGATCCCGGTCTCGATGCCGTGCTGTCCGAGATCGAGCTGCGCGTGGAAGTCGAGCTCGCCAAGGCCGGGCAGGCCTGAGGCTACGCACTCCCGTACATCATAGATCTGCGCTTACGCCGCTTCCTGCTTCTGCTGTGTGTCGTAGCGGCGCTGGGCGGCGAGCACGTCTTTCAGATTCTGCTCGGCCCAGTCGCGCAAGGGATCGACGGCGGCGGCGAGTGTCACGCCGAGCTGCGTGATCGAATACTCCACCGTGACAGGAACGGTTGCAATCGCGCGGCGCCTGATCAGCCCGTCGCGTTCAAGTGATTTCAGAACCTGGCTCAGCATCTTCTGCGAAATGCCTTCAATGGTTCGGCGCAACTGATTGAAACGCATCGGCTCCTCGCGCAGCAGCAGGAGGATCAGCACTGCCCATTTGTCGCCGACGCGATCGAGGATCTGACGTGTCGGGCAGTTCGCGGCGTAGACATCCGGTTTCATGTCGTTCGTTCCTCGAGAAGGCGTTCTGGTTACTCCGATGTAATCAGGTAAGCACAAAGTGCTCTCTTAACACCAGCATTCTTTGCGTTATCTAGTTTCCATTGGTTACTATATCACCTCAGAAGCTAAGGAGCCTTCCATGAAAATCGCAGTCGCCGGGGCCTCGGGCCGGGCCGGTTCGGAGATCACCAAGGAACTGTCCCGTCGCGGCCATACCGTCACCGCCATCGCCCGCAATCCCGAGAAGATCGCCAAGCTCACCGGTGTCACGGCCGTGAAGGGCGACGTTCTCGACCAAGCCGGCCTCACCAGCCTGTGGACCGGGCATGACGTCGCCGTCAGTTCCGTCCACTTCCTCGCCAGCGATCCCCTCAAGCTGATCGGCGCGGCCAAGGCATCGAAGGTCGGCCGTTACGTCGTGGTCGGCGGAGCCGGCAGCCTTGAGGTTGCGCCGGGGGTGAAACTGGTCACAACCCCCGGTTTTCCCGCGCAATACAAGGCTGAAGCGGAAAAGGGTGGAGCCTTCCTCGATCTGCTGCGCCAGGAAAAGGAGCTGAACTGGACCTTCCTCTCTCCGTCCGCCCTGTTCGTGGAGGGCGAGCGGACCGGAAAGTTCCGTCTCGGGACCGATCAGCTTCTCGCAGATGCGAACGGAAAAAGCTGGATCACCTTCGCCGATTACGCCATCGCATTGGCCGATGAGATCGAGCGCCCGGCCCATCAGCGGGCCCGTTTCACCGTCGGTTACTGAGCCTTTCCGCCGCCCCCATGCCCTTCCGGATAAACCTTCCTGTGCAAGGGCTTGGGGGCGGTAACCGCTGGCACAGGGAGTTATTGTCTGTCACAGGAGGCCGCTATATAAGCCCCGGCTCAACGGACCTTGGTCCGTGCGAGTCGTTGCTTAGAAAGATAGGCCGCCCTTGGAAAAGTTGAAAAACTACCGACCGACCGAAAAAGAGCCTTTCATGAACGACCGGCAGAAGGAGTACTTCCGTTTGAAGCTCCTCGCCTGGAAGGATGAGATCCTCAAAGAGTCCAAGCTCACCTTGCAAGCCCTGCAGGAAGAGAACGTCAACCACCCCGATCTCGCCGATCGGGCTTCGTCCGAAACCGACCGTGCCATCGAACTGCGTGCCCGCGACCGCCAGCGCAAGTTGATCGCCAAGATCGACGCAGCGCTGCAACGGATCGAAGACAACACCTACGGCTATTGCGAGGAGACCGGCGAGCCGATCTCGTTGAAGCGGCTCGAGGCGCGTCCGATCGCAACGCTTTCCGTGGAAGCGCAGGAGCGTCACGAGAAGCGCGAGAAGGTTTATCGCGACGAATAGAGTGGGAACGCGCTCACAGCGCGCTCCTCATGAATGACGCATTTGGCGCGCATGTTCGCGCCATGCCTGCCGTTGACGCGCCGTTGCCGCGGCGTGCGTCAGCCGGTCGCGCCGATC
>NZ_PPPT01000297.1 GCF_006483445.1 Bradyrhizobium guangdongense
AACGCTTCTGCCGCGAGGCCATTATCTCCTGCTCAAGACCGCGATCGCCGTGGGCGTGTTTGCGGTTTATTCGAGCGCGATCTGGTCCAGCAGGCAGAACTTCTGCATCCAGATGTCGCCCTTGATCGCTGAATTGCAGCAGGAGAAAAACCAGCGCGAAGCATCCGCGGCAGCCAGTGCGCCGGCGACGGCATCGAGCGAAACCCATCGACCCAAGCCTGCTGAGGCGATCACCGCAGCCGAGCTCAACAAGCGGGTCGCCGCGGCGCAGGCGGCCCCGTCACCGGCCACCGGTACGAGCTCGACGGAAGCCGTTCTGGCGATGATGCTGGAAGCCTGGAACGTCAAGCCGCGCGACTATGTCGCGTCGGCGCTCGAATCCAGCCGTATATCGGCACGCAGCGCGATGATCGGGCTGAGCACATATTTTTATCTGACCCATGGCGTGCGAACGGTCGATATCGTCTGGAAGGCGCGCGACAAGTTCACGCCCCAATGGGGCGTGTATGAAGTCGGCGTGCTGTCGCCTTTGCTGCGGATCTTCTTCCCGGAGAGAGATCAGGTCGCAGTCATGGAGGCCGAACTGCGGGCAGCGGTGATCTATGGCTTTTTTCCGAGCGTCTGGGTCGCGGCCTTCGTTGATTTCGGTCTTGTCGGCGCCATCTTCTACGTCGCGATCTGGGGAGGGGTAGCCGGCTGGAGCGCGGCCGGAAGCCGGCACTCCGGTCTGATGACGCCGCTGCTGCTGCTCGTGTTCACGCTCGCGACCGTCCTGCTCAGTCCGGTTCAGGGGCCTCTCGGCATGGCCAATTCGGCCCTGGTGCTGGTGTCGATGGTGGCGACCGGGCTGGTGCTGGATCTTGCCAGAGTGCGCGCGAGGGCGCGGCGGGAAGCGGGCGAACTCGGACTCAACGGGACGGCGACCTGAGATCAGCGCGCGGAAATGTTGCGCAGCCACGCAACGGTTGCCGCGACGCCTTGCTCCATGTTGCAGGGAAGGGGGCCGCAGACCGCGGCGGTCGGCGCCAGATCGAACTGATACTGCGTCAGCACGTTGTTGAGGCGGAACGAATTGAACGGAAACCGCTTCAATCCGATCGCGTTAACGGCGTCGCCGCAAAGCGCCAGCGTGCGGGCGACGCCGGTCGGCAGATGTGGAATCGGGCGCGACCCGAAAGCGCGCTGGAATGCGTCGCTCCACGCGATCAGATCGATCGGCGTGTAGTCGGCGAGATAGAACGTCCGGCGATGGATCTGCTCTGCCGGCACGCTCAGGAGACGCCAATACTGGAAGGCGATGTTCTCGATATAGCTGTAGGACTTCCAGAGCGGGTCGTGTCCGACGTGGAAATAATGGCCCCGCTCGATCATGTGCAGGAAGCGCTGGTAGTGCGCGCTCATGCCCGGGCCCCAGACGGTCGTAGGCCGTGCCAGGCACCATTCGCGCCCGGCGCCATCGGCGCTGCGAACGATCTCCTCGGTGCGCACCTTGCTTTTTCCGTATAGCGTGTCAGCCTTGTAGTCGGTGTCGTTGGTGGGCACATAGCCGACGCGGCAGACGAGCTGCGACGAGGTCCAGATCGCGCGCCGCACGGACGGCGTCTGCCGGACGGCCTCGACCAGATTATCGACGCCCTCGATATTTGCGGTGTAGCCGGATAAATCGATCTTCTCGTCGAGATCGATGCGTGCGGCCAGATGAACTACCGCATCCGGTGCGGTGGCTGTCACGGCCTTCGTCAGGCCATCGGCATTGAGAATGTCGCACACGACATCGGTGGTCTCGGCCGGAACCTTGTCGAGCCCCACGACCTCGCAATGTTCGGCGCGCAGCCGCCGCACCAATGCCTGGCCGATGAAGCCGGAGCTTCCGGTCACGAGAACTTTCATGCTGATGTCGCTGTTTTTGCCGACGGGGCGGTCGCTTGACCGGCTTGCCGGGCTGATCTACCAAACCGACCTGTCGATTGCAAACTGCGGGAAATCCATTGTGCGTAGAAGCATTTTGCCATCGGTATCGTTTACCTCGGCTTTAGCCCAACCGGCGTTCGCTTCATGAGGGCAATCATCTCTGGCGCGTTCCAGGCCATCAATCGCGTCCTGGAGCCTATCGGCCTGCGCCTCATGCGCACCAACGCGCCGGTCAGGAATTTCGGCCTGTTCTTCAAGCATCTGAAGTCGCTTGGCTTCGAGGTGAAGACGGTGGTCGATGTCGGAATCGCCTTCGGTACGTCGCCGATCTACGACGCGTTTCCACGCGCCAAGTATTTTCTTGTCGAACCGGTAGCAGAATGCCGACCGATCTTGGAGCAGCTCAAGCAGCGGCTCGACGCCGAATATTTCCTCGTCGCGGCCGGTGCCGAGAACGGCGAGATCACCTTCAACGTCCACGAGGACATCTCGGGTTCCAGCATTTTTGCGCAGGTCGAGGGCAAGGCGCTCGATGGCGAAGCGCGCAAGACGCCAATGCGGCGGCTCGACTCGCTGCTACCGGATACGCTGGAACATCCGGTGTTTCTGAAGGTCGATACGCAAGGCGCCGAGATCGAGGTGTTGAAGGGGCTGGGCACGCGGATCAGCGAGATCGATCTCATGATTCTCGAGACCACCATGATGCCGGTGAGGCACGGCATTCCGCAGTTCGCCGAGATCGTGCGCTTCTGCGACGAGGCGGGGTTCGCGGTCTACGACGTGCTTGAGGGCCACATGCGATCGCTTGACGGCGCACTGGCCCAGATCGATCTTGCCTTCATCCGCAAGGACAGCCCGCTCAGAAGCCAGTCGGCCTTTTTCAATTCCGAACAGCTCGCCGAGTATCTCAAGCGGCCGAGCAAGCTGCACGGCGCGAAGAACTGATCTGTCGCTTCCCGGAGCGGGCCTTCAGATCTCCGCGAGCAGGATGAACAGGCAGCGGCGCTCGCCCTTGTTGACCATGCCCCCGCGATGCATGCCGTTGCCGTCGAACAGCACGCAATTACCGTAGTTAGAGGTCGCGGCGAAGTGGCCTTCGCGCAGGCGCGCCACCTCGGGCGAGTCGTCCGGCAGGTCGCCGCCGAAATCCGCCTTCTTGCGCAGGAAGGCCGGCAGCGCCATGAACTTCCTGCGCGCGTCGGGCCGGCGGCCGGAGAAGCCCGAGAAATCGTTGGTGCGGCGGATCATGCCCTCGATCCAGCCGATTTTCGCATTTTGGCTGCCGCGAATGTAGCAGAACGGACCGCCGTCCGGCCCGATGTCATGGATATAGATCGCGCATTTCAGCATGCCGTAGGTGGCGTCGATGTGCAGATAGCTGCTCCAGGGATCGGCGAGCTGGGTATCCGGGAAAACCCGCTTCCAGAACGCGAGGTCCTGGTCGTTGATCTGCGCATTGACGTGCTTCACGCCGGCCGGGCGGCCGAGATAGGCGCTCGCCGCTTCCACGATGCCGTAGCGCTTGAAGATGGACTCGACGGTAGCGAACGCCTGCGGATCGGCTGAGCGCGTGCACCAGTAGACGTTGTCGTCGAACTTGCGCTTCTCGGGCGGAATGTTGGCGCGGCGCTCGTCGAGCTTGGCAAAGCCCGGATTGGTCACGCCGCGGATCTGCTCGATTTCGTCGGGCGTGAGATTGAGGCAAACGATGCCGTCGGACTTGATCTTGTTGAGCAGCGCCGGGTTCGCCGGTTGCGCAGGACGGCGCGCACCGGTCAGCCAGCCGATCGCGCGGCTCGCACGGATGCTCGCGAACATCGAGATGTAGCGTAGCGCCGTCCTTGCATTGAGGCCGCTGAAGCCGGCC
>NZ_PPPT01000298.1 GCF_006483445.1 Bradyrhizobium guangdongense
CCCGGGCATGACGAGTTCGTGGCTGGGAATTCCGATCTACTCGCTCACCATCTCGCCGCTGCCGCCGAACTCGGCCGGAAAATCCTTCAGCTTGGGCAGGCCATCGCGCATCGGCAGCACCGTCTCGGCGTAGTTGACGTGGACACCCGGTTCGAAGGCGAGCGTCGGGATCGCTGCGGTGAAGACGTCGACGAGGCCGAGCGGCGGATGGTTGGTCATGAGATGTCCGCCGCATTTGCGGCAGTATTTGCGCTGGCTGAGCGGCGTCTTCGTAAAGGTCTCGATGTGATCGGCGCCGGCGGTGACGCGCACCGCTTCCGGCTTCCACAGGCTGAATGCATTCACCGGGCCACCTGACCACGAGCGGCATGAGTTGCAGTGGCAATAGCCCATCGCTTCCGGCGATCCCGTGACCTCGACGGCGACAGCGCCGCAAAAACATGTTCCAGTATGCTTCACTTTCTTCTCTCCTATTGAACGGATGAATTCAGATTGACGCCTTCGCCTCTCCCCGCGAGCGGGGGGAGGCGAAGGACAGCTCAAATCGATTTGCGCCAGGGAATAAGCATCGCGACGCGCTGTTTGTATTGCCGGTACTCGTCGCCGAACATCGCGACGAGATCCCGCTCCTCCAGGGCAATGCCGAGCAGGATGTAGATCGTGGTCACGGCTGCGAACAGCAGATGGCCCACGGTCATGGTCGGCGCGGCCCAGAACGCGATGATGAAGCCGAGATAGATGGGATGGCGCACGAATTTGTAGAACAGCGGCGTGCGGAAACGTGCCGGCGGCGCTTCCTTGTCGATCACATGATTGGTCACCTGATAGAGCCCGAACAATTCAAAGTGATTGATGATGAAGCTGCTCATGAACACGAGCGCCCATCCTGCGAGCGACAGCGTGATGATGGTCACGGCGACGTCAGGCGCTTCGACGTTCCATACGATCGCGGGCATCGGCCGCCACTGCCAGAACAACAGCAGCAGCGACAGGCTCGCGAGCAGCACGTAGGTGCTGCGCTCCACGGGTTTTGGGACGATCTGCGTCCACCAGGCCTTGAAGCGCTGCCGCGCCATCACGCTGTGTTGAACCGCAAACAGGGCCAGGAGGAGCAGATTGATGACGACCGCCTCGAGCGCCGACGAATCTGCGCCCGTATCGATGCTTTTGGGCACCACCAGGCCCATCACGAAGCCGATGGCGTAGAGAATGGTGACGAGAAAAACGAGATAGGCCGCAATTCCGTACAGAAATGCGAAGAACTTAAACACGCGGGAGCCCGCAACATCCGGGCCGATGGAATGAACTTGGGTCATAGACAGCTCCGTTGCGCCGATAAACCGGCACTCGTTAGGTCGCTGCACCATGCCGCATCGGACGGGCCCGGGCTTTTGCGGAAGATTGATTTTAGCCTGAGACGACGCTGATTTTTGCTTGAGGCGACAGACACGTGCAATTTCACTTTGAAAATCATACCCTTGACCGCAACCTTCGCGAGCTGACGCGGGGCGGCGCGCCCGTGCCGATGCAGCCGCAGGTGTTCGATCTGCTGGTCTATCTGGTCGAGCAGCGGGACCGCGTGGTCAGCAAGGATGACCTGATCGCAAACGTCTGGGGCGATCGCATCGTCTCGGACTCCGCGCTCAACAGCCGCATCAACGCCGCGCGCAAAGCGCTCGGCGACGATGGCGAGGCGCAGCGGCTGATCAAGACCGTCCCACGCAAGGGCTTTCGCTTCGTCGGCGACGTTTTGGAGCAGGAACCGGCGACGGCAGCGGTTGCACGCGTCGAAGCCGCGCCGGCACGTACGGCACCGGATCGCCCGGCGATTGCCGTGCTCGCCTTCGAGAACATGAGTGACGATCCCGAGCAGGAATATTTTTGCGACGGAATCAGCGAGGACATCCTCACCGCGCTCTCGAAAGTGCGCTGGTTCCTGGTGATTGCGCGCAACTCCTCCTTCACCTACAAGGGACGCGCCGTCCACATCAGGGAAATCGCCGACGAGCTCGGCGTCGGCTACGTCGTCGAAGGCAGCGTCCGCAAGGCCGGCGACCGCGTGCGCATCACGGCGCAGCTCAACGATGCCACCACCGGCAGCCATATCTGGGCCGAGCATTACGATCGCGATCTCGGCGACGTCTTCGCCGTGCAGGACGAGATCACCAACGCCATCGTTGCGGCGATCGAACCGCAGATCTACGCGGCGGAGAATTTTCACGCCCGGCGCAAGCAGCCGGCGAGCCTGGATGCCTGGGACCTGCTGATGCGCGGCCTGTCGCACTACTGGCGCATCACGCGGCAGGATCATCAGATGGCGCAGGTGCATCTCGAACAGGCGATCGCCATCGATCCCGATTACGGCCAGGCGCTGTCGTTGCTTGCCGCGAGCCACATGTTCGGCGTACATCTCGGCTGGGCTGAGCTTGCCACGGCCGCACCGATCGCCGAGCGTGCCGCGCTCGCGGCCGTTCGCAG
This sequence comes from Bradyrhizobium guangdongense, assembly GCF_006483445.1. Classification (GTDB taxonomy): domain Bacteria; phylum Pseudomonadota; class Alphaproteobacteria; order Rhizobiales; family Xanthobacteraceae; genus Bradyrhizobium; species Bradyrhizobium guangdongense_A. Next base: position 2,479 of record NZ_PPPT01000298.1, read on the forward strand.
CGACCACGAAGACCCCTGGGCGCACACCGCGCTCGGCAGCGTCTATTTTTCGACCCGGCGGCTGGACGACGCCCTGTCGGAGTTCGAGCAGGCGCTCGCGCTCAACCCGAACTTTTCTGTCGCGCAGGGCTATTACGCGCTGGCGCTGTCCTACGCCGGCCGCAGCAGCGAGTCCTATGAAGCGGCGCAGCGGGCGATCCGGCTCAGCCCGCGCGATCCCTCGCTTGCGATCTACTATGGCATCGCCGGCTATGCGCGCTTCACCGAGCGCCATTACGACGAGGCGATCGCGCTCGCGCGCGAAGCGATTCGTCACCGCGGCGACCTCACCGGCGCCTATCGCGTGCTCGCGGTGTCGGCCGGGATGAGCGGCAACAAAAAGCTCGCCGAGACGGCCCTCACCGAACTGCGCCGCACCCAGCCCAACATCTCGCTCGCCTGGATCGCGACGCAACTGCCGTGGAACAGCGATGCGGATCGCGAGCACTATCTGGAAGGCTTTCGGCGCGCGGGACTGACCTAGCAAGAGCTGCGAATTGACGTGCATCAAGGGCCGGACGACACCGATTGAGTATCGTTATTGCGAGCGAGGTATTTCATGCACGTTCGCAACTCCCCCGACGGCTATGGCGCCGTCGCGATGACCCTGCACTGGGCCGTCGTCATACTGGTGTTCTGCGCCTGGCTGACCGGCCAGTTCGGCGACGTACTGCCGCGCGGCCCGCAACGCGAGGCCGGCGAGTTCATCCACATCTTCCTCGGACTTGCGATTCTTGCGCTGGTGGCGGCCAGGCTGTTCTGGCGCCTCGCCGATCCCCCGCCGCCGGAAGACCCCGCCATCGGCCGCTGGAGCGAACGGGCTGCACGCGCCATACATTATATGATGTACGCGCTGCTGGTCGCCGCGCCGATTGCCGGCATCGCGCTGCAATTCGCCCGCGGCCACGCGCTGCCGGTGTTCGGCCTGTTCGAAATCGCTTCGCCTTGGGTCGCGGACCGCAGTTTTGCGCGCAACGTCAAGGAAGTTCATGAGACGCTGGCCAACGCGCTCCTCCTACTGGTCGGCCTGCATGCGGCCGCCGCGCTGGTTCACCACTATGTGCTGCATGACCGCACGCTGACGCGTATGCTGCCGGGCTCGCGGCGTTAGCGCTTGGCTCAAATACTCGACGCGAATTCGTCGAGCAGCTTGCTGAAGGCGTCCGCCTTTTCCCATTGCACCGCGTGGCCGGCGCCTTCGATCACCTGCACGGCGCTGCGCCACAATGTCGGCGCCGGCAGGCGCTGGAGGTAGCCGAGGTCGGCGATCTGCTCTTCCGCGCCGTGCACGATCGCGAGCGGGATTTTCAGATTGCGCACGATCTCGACCTCATTGGCGAGGCGGCCGGCCTGCGCGCTGGCGCCGAGACAGCCGCGCGCATTGCCGTCGGTCCTGCGAAAATCCGCCTCGACAAAGGGCGGGATCGGCGCATAGCCGGGCGCGAACGCCGACAGCACCCATTCCTTGATCTGCGCTTCGCTTGGTGACGGCGTGAAGACGGTCGCCGACAGGCTCTTGAAACCGGCAAAGCCCTCCGGCCCGACACCGATCGGCGGCGTGCCAAAGATCATCAGGCCGGCGGCACCTGGCAGTGACGCCGCGGCATTCAACACTGCGTGCCCGCCGAGGCTCCAGCCGGCGACCACGGCATCCTTCAGGCCGAGCTCGCGGGCAACACTGGCGATGAGCGCCGCATAGCCGGGTCCGGAATAGTCCTGCTCCGGGTTGGGCGGCGGCGAGGATGCACCGTGGCCGGGCAGATCGATCGCGATCACCCGATATTTGGCGCCGAGCGGGCCCTGCAACTGCTTCTGCCAGATGTGGGATGAGGATGAATTGCCGTGGATCAGCAGGATCGGGCGGCCGGTGCCGAGGCTTTCGAAGCCTGCGATCGTCTGCGCGCCGAGCTCGAGGTGTACCGGGCGCAAGGCGGGACCCGGAAAGGGCTGGTCAGTCATGATTCCACCGATCTGATTTTGGGATTGTTTTTGCGATCGGAACCAGTTTCGCATGCCGGCAACAGCTGTGCCATCAATGTTGCGTGTCCGTTCGGTGGCGGCTTGTTAATATGACGATTATAATATAAAAGACCGGAAACTAGACGATCCCGGGAGAGATGCCGATGCAGAATTCCGAATGGCGCAAGACCGCCTGCAATCTCTGCTACGTCAATTGCGGAATTGAAGTCCGGGTCGATGACGGCCGCATCACGAAGGTGCGTGGCGACCGCGAGCATCCGAAGTCGCAAGGCTATCTCTGCAACAAGGCCTCACGCATCCCGTTCTACGCCCATCACAAGGACCGGCTGACCACGCCGCTGCGCCGCCGCCCCGACGGCGGCTTTGACGCGATCGACTGGGACACCGCGATCGCGGAGATCGCGGCCAGGCTGCGCGACGTCGTCGAACGCCATGGCGGAAAAAGCATCGCGCTCTATGGCGGCGGCGGCCAGGGCAACCATGCCGGCGGCGCCTATGCCAACGCGCTGCTGCGCGCGCTCGGCTCGCGCCACGTCTTCAATGCGCTGGCGCAGGAGAAGACCGGCGACTTCTGGGTCAACGGCCACATGTTCGGCAGCCAGACCTGCCACACCGCCGAGGACGTGCATCACTGCGACCTCCTCTTCGTGATCGGCGCCAATCCCTGGGTCGCGCACGGCTTTCCCAATGCGCGCGACCACCTCAACCAGATCCGAAAAGATCCCACGCGCAGGATGATCGTGATCGATCCACGCCGCTCGGAGACGGCCGAGATGGCCGATCTGCATCTCGCCGTCCGACCCGGCGCCGACGCCTTTCTGCTCGGCGCGATCTTGGCGACGCTGGTGCGGCGTGATGCCGTCGACCACGATTTCATCGCCGAACACACCGCCGGCTATGGCGAGGTGCGCGACGCGTTGCTCAAGATTCCCGTCGCCGAGTGGGCCGAAGCCGCCGACATTCCGCTCGACCAGATCGAGCACTGCGTTGACATGATCGTCGCGGCAAAGGCGATGACGGTGCGTGTCGAGCTTGGCATCCAGCAGGGCGTACACTCCACGCTCAACTCCTACCTGGAAAAGCTCCTGATCATGCTGACCGGCAGCTTTGGCCGGAAGGGCACCAACCAGCTCCATAGCTGGCTGCAGCCCTTGTGGGGCAATTCGCCGAACCAGCGCTTTGCCGCTGTCGATACCGAGGTGATCGGAGGCCTGCTGCCGCCAAACCTGTTCTGCGACGCGGTGCTGTCAGATCATCCCGATCGCCTGCGCGCGGCGTGGATCGATTCGTCCAATCCGGCGAACACGGCGGCTAACACCGCCGCGGTGGAGAAGGCGATGCGCGCGCTCGATCTCGTTGTCGTCGTCGACGTCGCCATGACCGAGACGGCGCAGCTTGCGCATTACGTGCTGCCGGCCTCCTCGCAATATGAGAAGACCGAGTTCACGCTGTTCAACTTCGAATTCCCAAAGAACATCTTCCATGTCCGGGCCGGCGTGGTCGCGCCGCTCGAAGGCACCCTGCCCGAGCCCGAGATCTACACGCGGCTGTCGCGCGCACTCGGCCTGCTGCCCGGTGACAACGCGCTGGCGCCGTTGCGCGAGGCCGCGCTGCA
>NZ_PPPT01000029.1 GCF_006483445.1 Bradyrhizobium guangdongense
AGCCGCGGCGCCGGGTCGTGCGTGAGCGGCACCTCACGAACGACCCGGCGCCGCGGCTCCGGCGGCACGAAAAACTCGCCGCAGCCGCCGAGCTGAAACACGTCGCAGGTCGAAACGCTGTAAGTGAACGCGTTGGCGCTGGTCGAAACCATCGCGGTCGCCGCAGCGAAAGCGACGAGCGCAACCGCTGAAAGTCTAGTCGTCGTCGACATCACAGTCTCCGTCAGTTGGAAGAGCGAAACAGTCTGTACGGACCGTTTGACGGGGCCTGAGGGCAACGCGTTCGAGGGCGGAAATGCCAACGTGATCTGGCGCACACAGGGCGAGCCGGAGCTGTCGCGCGAAGCCGGATCTACGCCGTGAGCCTGCAGACCATATAGGTCGCGCTCTCGCCATAGCCTGCGAGCTTGTCGCGCAGCGCCGCATCCGACGCGACCGCGCGAAAGCCAAAGCGCTCCCACATGGATTGCGTGCCGTAGACCGACACCAGCGCGAGGGAGTTGATATCAGCCGCTCTCGCCAGCGCTGCGATATCGGTAACGTATGCCCCCGCGATCCGCCTGCCGCGAAATTTGGGCAGCACCACCACGTCATGCACATAGAGGCAGTCGGCATCGTCAGGCAAGTCGCGCAGGAAATCATCGAGCGGCGGAATGCGATTGAGCTTCCAGGGATGCGCTAGTCCATAGCCGCCGACCGCGTCGCCTGCGACCAGCACCCGGCAGCCGCCGGGGTAGAGGCGCTGCTTCTCCGCAAACACCTCGGGGCGCTCGGGCAGCTCGGGATGAATTTGCGCGGCGATGGCGGCGATCGCGGGGAGATCCGACGGCAGGGCCTGGCGCCAATGCGGGTTCACCGTTTTTCCTTTGTCGGGTGACGATGATTTCATCGGGGGCACCTGAGACTGTCTTTTGCGACCACAGCAAATGTCGCGATGGGCCACAAACGGAAGTCCATTCACATCATGGGCTGGTAGGGAGCGACAAAAATCATGATCAAGAACAGCGTGCCCAATCCCAAACACTGCAAGGCGATCGCAAGCCAGAAGAGCAATGGGCTCTCATATCTCAGCAGTACGGCCCCGAAGCCCAATTGTATCTGCATAGTTCGGAGGCTGTTGAACAACTTGAATCCTACCAACGCGAACGCGATCATCACGACAAAAAGTATCAATATCACTGGCATCGGTGGCTCGCTGAGTTGCGCCGATCCTACCATTCACGCGTCAATCATGGATCATGCCAAACTGTAAAAGTTGAATGTTGGGTCAGCTATGGGTCAAAAGCGGCCTTACCTGCTCGCATCGCCCTGTTCGAGTCATCCACGGGAAGCAGACGTTGCGGCGCTTCGGGGCAAGGTCGGCCGCGGGCCAGTAGCCGACATTACGCTTGCGGGTTATTCGATGATCTCGTCAGCACCGGCAACCAGCCCGAGCAAAGCTGCAGGCCCAGCAAGCGTCGGACAAAGGGCATGAAAGGTGACTTCGGAACCAGGGGCAGGTGATGCCCCCGATTGCATGCGCGAGTAGGACAGCCGTGCGAGATGACGGCATCGCGGTTCGTTGAACACCGAGAACGTGCTGTACACGGATAGGACAACAGCTTACTGTCGAAGTTGGGAATGGCCGTTGTCCACCCTTATGCTGTCCATGAAGCGGTGACTTCCGAAGTCGCTGCTCGCCATCGTAGCGGCAGTTAAAGTGCCATCGGAAGGCGCAATCTGACAGACCAAATGTCGAGGCGAGCGCAGATGCTGACTGCATCTGTGCGAACGCGCCTCTGTGGGCGAAGCAAAGGGAGACCCCCATGAAAATGCCAGAGATTCTGCAAGGGGAGGCGCGGACGCGCTTTCTGCAAGGTATCGCCTTCGGTGCTGTTGCGGCGATGACGATCGGATTTGTCTGGGGCGGCTGGGTCACCGCAGGCACCGCAAAGGCCATGACCACAACGGCAGAGACCACTGGTCGGATGTCTGTCCTCGTACCGATCTGCGTCGCCCAGTTCACTGCGGCTGATGGCGCGCTCGCCAAGTTCAATGCGGCGAGCTCGTATTCAAGGGACGGCATCATCCGCGAATACGTGAAGACCGTTGCCTCTACGACCATGGACTATTCATTGGCCCAGGCCTGCGTAGCCGGCGTCGAGGTTACACTCTCAAAGGCAGGCACAAAAAGCTGAGCGATCTCCCTACCAAGTCTCGTCTGGTGCGTAAGATCGCATGAAAACTCTCATCGCTATGGGGTGAAAGGACCCGTGCTGGTTCAGTTTGAGTCGGGAACTGCCTCGATGACCTGGAAGTGCGAGCCTGCGCGAACTGTGCCGCGCATCTCAAATCCGGCCGTTCGACATAGCGCGGAATACTCGTCGTAGCTCCGTTCAAGCGCCCCGAGCATGACGAGCATATTGAGGTCACTGAATTTCGCGATCGGCCCCTCGTTCGGGGGCTCCACCACGCGTTCAATGATGAGTAGTCTGGCATCGGCCGCCATAGCGCGGCGGCAGCTCTTCAGGATCAAAATCGCTTCCTGATCGTCCCAATCGTGGATAATCGCCCGCATCACATAGGCGTCGGCCCCCTCCGGGATGGTTTCAAAGAAGCTGCCTCCGACGATTTCGCATCTGTCGGCGACACCCTGTTGGTTCAGAACTTCGGCCGCCTTGCCAACCACGTGCGGCTGATCGAACAGCGTTCCGCGCAGGCCCTTGTTTGCGGCGAGAATTCCCGCCAGCAGTTGGCCTTCACCACCCCTGTATCTCACAAATTGCGGTGCGTACGATTTACAATAATGAAGATACTTCAGATTCGAGGTTCGCTTTGGGTCAATCTCGACTGCTTCGGCTGAGTTTGGCCTGCTAGCGCAATTATTCCGTCGGGAACGGCCCGTTACGAAAAATATCGTTGCGCCCCGTTTCGGAATACGACGCGTCCCGCGGCGTCTCATTCGTGCAAGCCAATTGCATGACAAGGAGACAAGATGACGAAGCTATCGCTTTCCCTCGCGCTCATCGCCGCCGCGTCCTTCGCGGTGATGTCGGCCGCCATTGCCGCGCCGGCCAAGACCGGAACGACCGCCAAGGGCGCGGTGCTCACCGATGCCAAGGGCATGACGCTCTACACGTTCGACAAGGACGCCGATGGCAAATCCGCCTGCAACGGCCCGTGTGCGACCAACTGGCCGGTGTTGAAGGCCGAAGCCGGCGACAAGGACGGCGACGGCTACACCATCATCACGCGTGACGACGGCTCGAAGCAGTGGGCCTACAAGGGCAAGCCGCTCTACACCTTTGCCAAGGACCAGAAGCCCGGCGACATCACCGGCGACGGCTTTCTGAACGGCGCCTGGCATCTGGCGATGCCCTGATCGTCGAAGAGAACATGGCGGACGAGCGCAAACGCCATCCGCCATGTTTCGCACGACCATGATTCATCCGCGGGGACGACAAAGCTCTGCTTCGTGCCTTGTATTCGACGAATTCGTAGCCATTTCGGGCTGATACCAGGCCGGAAGGGCATTTCGATGAAGCTGCGCGTCGGATTCGAAATGCTCTACGAGTTCCCGCAGCCAACACCGATGATCATGGTGCTCGGCACGCATTTCACGCGCGCGTCCGATATGATCGTGCCGGACTTCCTGACCACCGACCCCGTGGTCGAGATCGCACCCTATCGCGACATGTTTGGAAACTGGTGCAGCCGCATTGTCGCACCCGCCGGCCACATGCGCCTTTCCGGCGATGGTGTGGTTCGCGACAGCGGCCTGCCGGATCCGGTATTCGCCTCGGCGTTTCAGCACACGATTGAATCCTTGCCTGCGGAGACGCTGCCATATCTGCTCGGCAGCCGCTATTGCGAGACCGATCGGCTGTCGGAGATCGCCTGGAAGCTGTTCGAAAAGACCCCTTTGGGCTGGGCGCGAGTGCAGGCGATCTGCGATTTCGTTCACCATCATATCGCCTTCGGATACGAGCACGCGCGCGCCACCAAGACGGCATGGGAGGCCTACAGCGAAGGCAAGGGCGTGTGCCGCGACTATGCCCATCTGGCCATTACATTCTGCCGCTGCATGAATATTCCGGCCCGCTATTGCACCGGCTATCTCAGCGACATCGGGACGCCGCAGCCCTGGGCCGCAGGGGATTTTGCCGGCTGGTTTGAAGCCTATATCGGCGGCCGCTGGCACACCTTCGATCCGCGCAACAACGTCCCGCGGATTGGCCGGGTTCTGATCGGTCAGGGACGCGATGCCTGCGATGTCCCGATCACGCAGACGTTCGGGCCGAACAAGCTGACGAGCTTCAAGGTATGGACCGACGAGATCGCGTGATGGCGCTGAACCCGCTCAGCGACGACGAATTCGCCTCGCTGCTCACGGTCGGCAAGGCCGATCGCCAGCACGACATTCCGCAGTTGCATTGGGAGCGCCTCGTCGCCCTCGGCTACGCGATCCGGCGGCTCGGAGAGCTCGAACTGACCGCCGCCGGGGTGAAGCGCGTGGCGGCAGGACGATAGGGTTCCGGGCGGGACGGCGACCACGTCACCTCAAGTATTCGAGCTGCATCGCGACGAAATCGGCGGTGCGTGCGCCATAGCGCGCATCGATCGCACGCAGCGTCTCGTCAAGCGCTTTTGCCGGCGGCAGCGTTGCTGTCGCCGGCGGCCGCTGCTCTGCGGGCCAGTCCGTCGCGGTGGTGTCGGGCAGGATGCGCACGCCGTTACGGCTCGGCCGCGCCTCCCGTGATGCCGCATAGGTGAGCAGGCGCGCGCGATAGGTGCGTGTCCAGGCGTCGACGGCGAGTGCCAGCGAGACTTCGTCGAGGCCGGGCGCAAGCGCAACGCCGAGTTGCTCCCTGGTCCAGAACGACAGCGTGTTCACGATGGCCGTCGTTGCGAACGGGCGCGTGAAGCTGAAGGCTGCGCTGCGGTGGCGGGCATCCCAATTGATGATGCCGATATCGCGCGCGACAGTCGCCGCCTTGTCATGGCCGGCAATCGCCTCGATGAGAGTGAGCGCCATCGGCATCGACGCGGTGATGCCGGTCGTCGTTGCGACGCCCCGGTCGACGACGAACCTGCGATCCCTGACATAGCGGATCGCGGAATGTTTCTTGAGATCCTTTACGGAATACCAATGTGTCGTGGCGGTCTTGCCGTCGAGCAGCCCGGCATTGGCGACAATGGTGGCGCCAACGCAGACGCCGATGACGATCGCGCCCTTGGCCGCCTGATCCCTGATCCATTGCAGCACGACCGGATCGTCGTCGCGGCTCATCGCGGGCACGATGACGTAGTCGGCTCCATCTGGATGTCGCGCATCGAAATCGGCAATGGTCCCATGCGGCGCGACTTTCAGCGCCGGAAAGAGTGTCACCGGCCCCGGTTGCGTCGCCACCAAGAGAACGTCAGCGATGTCGGCGCGTTTGAGGATGCCGTAGGGCATCAGATAGTCCGTGGTTTCGGTCATGTCGTTGATGCCGACGATGGCGATCAGCGGTCGGGCGCGCTTCGGTGGCTTCAGCGCGGCGAGCGTCGCGTCGGCCTCGTCCTTTGCGATCGGCGCCGGCGTCGCCCGCGCGGGCGTGCCGGGCAGGGTGAGCAGCCAGATTCCGAACATGGTGAGGGCCAGCGCGGCGATGCCGGCGCCGCTCCAGATGACAAGTCGCCAGCTCATGACATTCCGCTTCGCTGAGTTCGTTTCAATCGGCGCGAAACCTACGCGCGCGAAACGTCGAGCGAAATGACGCAAATCCGGCAAAAACGGTCATGGCAGAGCGTTTTCCAGCGAAGTGGACACCGGTTCGCGTCAAGAAAACGCGTCAAAACAAGAGTCCATAGGATGCGATCACTCGCCGCGCCAGATCGTTGCTTCCGTCCAGCCAAGCTCGGCAAATTCCGACGCGCGCAGCGGCGCTTCCTCGGTGGCGAAGAATTCGTCGAGCTGGGGCGGGGCGACGCTCGTGCCCGACAGCATGGCGTGGGCCTGGCCGCGGTGATGGATCTGATGCTGGAACAGATGCATCAACAGGCGGTCGCGGCGCTCGTTTTGTACGCGCGTGTCGCGATTGATGCGCACGGTCTCGTCCAGCTTCTCAGGCGTGAGCGCATCGCAATGCGCGATCAGGCGCCGGTCCATGGCGGCCTGGGCCGGTTTCAGTCCGGCGACATCAGGAAACGGAATCTGGTTCGCCCAGGCTTTTGGGCCGAGCCAGCCGCCTTCCAGTGCGTCGATGTAGAAGAGGTCGACATAATAAAGGTGGTTCAAGGTTGCCTGAAGGCTCGGAAAGAAGCTCTTCCGCTCCGCCTCGAACTCCGCCTGGCTGAGGTTTGCGCACGCCGTCAGCAGGCGATGGTTGGCCCAGCCGTTGTTGTGGGCGAAGGCGCGGAACGTCTGGACGAGACCTGATGGCATGTCGTTCTCGCCCTACGCCAGCTTGCGCGGCGCAGCCGTGGCCTTGTCGCCGGTGTTCGGCGTGCCGGTCGGCTCGATCAGCAACAGATGCACTTCCTCGCGCGCCACGGGCCGGTGCTCGACGCCCCTGGGGACCACGAACAGCTCGCCGGCACGCAGCGTCACGGTGCGGTCGCGCAGCTCGATGTCGAGCACGCCTTTCAGCACCAGAAAGAAATCATCGGTGTCGTCGTGCTTGTGCCAGGTGAATTCGCCCTTCACCTTGACCACCATCACGTCGTTGTCGTTGAAGGTCGCAACCGTGCGCGGCGACCAGTGGTCGCTGAAAGTTGCAAGCTTTTGCGCGAGCGAGATCGTATCGGCCATTTTTTGCCTCTGCCGGACCAGGATAGAGGCAATTTGGGTTTGCTGGCCGGTTCCGGCAAGGGCAGCGTCGATTTGCCCGAGATGTCAGACGGATAGGCGCGGCCACATAGCGCTGATGCCTGCAACCGCCGGCTACTGTGCATGGGGTTGTTTCAAACCCTGGTCGCGGAGGTCCTACCTCAGCCCCTCATACACCATCAGCCCGCGCGCGACCTGCAGCTTGCGGATGGCGCGGGGCAACAGTTTTTCGGGCTGATGCAGATAGCGCCAGGAGGTGAGGGTGAAGGCGCCGAGCGCGGCGCAGGCATCGTCGAACGGCGCCAGCACGCCGGTGACGCTGACAGGGGTGTACGGGCGGGCGTTGAAGGGCAGCAGCAGCAGCTCAAGATGCGCCTTGGTCCCGTCGTCACGCGTGGCGGTGATGCCGGCAATCGCCCCGATCGTCTCGTCGGCGATGATGGTCGTGATCTCCTCGATCTCGCGGCGGCTCTCAGGTGCAAACAGCGCAGCAAAGCTCGAGTCCTTGAGGTCACGCCCCGCCAGCGCGCAGACGCGGGTGCCGGCGACGCGGAAGGGGAAGCCGAGCTTTGGTTCGCAGGACAGGACGAAGATGTCGCCGAGCAGCCCCCGGACAGCGGCCGGGTCGATGTCGGCGCGATCGGGCGCCCGGGCCGTGCCGCGCTTGTCGTCCCAATAAGCGAAGAAGTCGCGGCTTGACGGATGTTTCATGTTTTGACGCTCGCCCCTCCTGCACATCGTGGGACAAAGCTGTCCCGCTTCAGTGCACCGGAGATCCCTGTGTTGTTGTGCAGGAGGGGTATTGCAGCGTCCATGCCGCACAGGCGTTTTTGGCCCCGCGGCGGGTGCCTTTGCGTCGTTAACGTTAAGTTAACTATGCGCTTTGCGCAGGTGAGGCGGCTGCTATGGTGACGGCGGTCGCAAGCTCCGCCGTTTTCATCCAGGTTCTCGGCGGGGCCTGTGCACGGGCGTCAAACAGTTTGGTCAGCGCGACGGGGAGGGGTGGGGATATCCTTGCTCCTCGGATTAGCGACAAGGCCGACATGGACAGGCGGGGCTTTCCCAGGGCCCCGCCTTTTCCTTTTTGAGCCACGCATTTGTGCCCTTGCACGGGGTGGCCAAAGGCGCCTATCTGCAGGGATCGCGACGACCGCGCCCAAAAGCCGAGTTTCCCTTGGATTCCCCGCACGACTCTCAGCCGGATGTACCGACCCAACCCGGGGACGGCCCGCGCGAGCCGATCCTGACGCTGCCGGCGGCGCTGACCGCCTACATCATCCTGCTGGCGGTGATCCACCTGCGGGTGCTGCTGCCGCCGGAGCTGGAGAACTGGACCATCGACGTCTTCGGCTTCATCCCGAAGCGCTACGATTCCTCGCTGCTCAACCTGCAAATCCCCGGCGGCACTGGCGCGAAGGTCTGGACCTTCGTCACCTATTCGCTGCTGCACGCGAACCTGACCCATCTCGGCTTCAACGTGCTGTGGCTGCTGCCGTTCGGCAGCGCGCTGGCGCGGCGCTTTGGCGCGGTGCGTTTCTATTTGTTCCTGGCGGTGACGGCTGCGGCCGGTGCGCTCGCCCATCTCGTCACCCATGAGCACGCGATCGCGCCGATGATCGGCGCCTCCGCATCGGTCTCCGGGGCCATGGCCGCCGCGATCCGCTTTGCCTTCGTGCGCGGCAGTTTTCTGTCGTTCAGCCGCGCCGATGCCGAAACCGCGGCAAAGGTTCCAGCGCTGCCGCTGTCGCGCGCGCTTCGCGACGCTCGCGTGCTCGGCTTCCTCGCCGTGTGGTTCGGCGTCAACATCGTGTTCGGCATCGGCGCGATCGGGGTCGGTACCGAAGGTGCGACGGTCGCCTGGCAGGCGCATATCGGCGGCTTCGTCGCAGGGCTATTGCTGTTCTCGCTGTTCGATCCCGTGCCGCGCGCGCGGGGCGATGCTGCGGATGCGTCATCACGGGACATTTCAAACCGTATTTGAAGCGGCGCTTGCGGCTCACGGCGAATTCATTCATCATCTCACGCGAAGAATGTCGTGAAACGACAAGCCGGTAGCGGCCCTGCTTCGTGCGGCGCCTGAGAGATGAACCGGCTTTGAGACTGTTAGTTGAAGACTCGTGAACAAAGTCCGGCCCGAACAAGGCTGGGTCGGATTCAGGGAGACGACAATGACGGTACGTTCAATTCTCAACACCAAGGGCCACCAGATCATGAGCGTCGAGCCCGACGCCAAGATGTCGGCCGCGATCAAGCTGCTCGGCGAGAAGAGGATCGGCGCGGTGCTGGTGATGAATCAGAGCAGGCTGGAAGGCATCTTGTCGGAGCGCGACATCGTCCGTGTGCTCGGCGAGCGGGGCGCCGCGGTGCTGGACGAGCCGGTGTCTGCTGTCATGACCCGAAAGGTCGTGACCTGCAAGGAGACCGACACGGTGGCCGAGATCATGGAGATGATGACAATCGGCAAGTTCCGCCATCTGCCGGTGCTCGACAACGGCAAGGTGGCCGGCCTGATCTCGATCGGCGACATCGTCAAATGGCGCGTGCGCGAATACGAGACCGAGCAGGAAGCCCTGCGCGACTACATCAAGACGGCGTAGCGGCGAAGTCTACCCACCGGCCTTCGGCGCGCTGCCTTCCGGCGCCGGGGCCAGCACGTGGATCGCCTCCTGGATCGAGTCGATCGCGCGCTCGGCGGCGCGGGTGCCGAACGCGATCAGATCCTCGGCGCGGTGGAAATCGAACCAGCCGATCTGGCCGACTCGCGGCGAGATCAGCATGTCCGGCGGATCGCCGGCAAGGCGGGCCCGGGTGATGCGGTCCTGCATGATGTTGAAGGCATCGACCATCACCGACGAGATTCCGGGCCGTCCGCCGCCGCCAAAGAACTCCCGCTTCACCGTCTTCTCCGGCGAGAAGAATCTTGGGAAGCGCCGCTTGGCACTGGTGTCCTCGGTTGCGGGCGCGAGTTCGTCCGGCATCGCGCCGTGCGAATAGATCGTGGTTGAATGGGTGAAGATGTCGCTGGAAAGGTTTGCGGCGATGACGATTTCCGCACCCAGCGCCCGCGCCGCCGAGACCGGCACCGGATTGACCAGCGCGCCGTCGACCAGCCAGCGGTCGCCGATCAGCACGGGAGAGAAGATGCCGGGCAGCGCGTAGGAGGCGCGCATCGCATCGACCAGGCGGCCGCGGGTCAGCCAGATCTCGTGGCCGGTGCGCACCTCGGTCGCGACCCCGGCATATTTGACCGGCAGGTCTTCGATCAGGCTCGGGCCCATCGCTTCTTCCAGGCGCGAGGCGAGCTTTTCGCCGCCGATCAGGCCGGAGCCGTTGAGGCGGATGTCGAGGTAGCCGAGGATATTGCGGACCCCGCGCAGGCTGTGTGCCCACTCCTCCAGCGTGTCGAGATGGCCGGCCGCATAGGCGCCACCGACCACGGCGCCGATCGAGGTGCCGACCACGACGTTTGGCACGATGCCGTTCGCAAGCAATGTCCTGATGATTCCGATATGGGCAAAGCCGCGCGCAGCACCACCGCCGAGGGCCAGCCCGATCACCGGGCGGCGGACCGTGCCGAGGCCAATCTTTTCGCCGTTGGACCCGTTCGCGCCCCGGCCTTTCAACATATCAAGCACCGAACAACTCCTACGACACAGACCGTTCCGCGCACGGCCAGACTATGGCACCGCGCTCCCGTCTCGCCAGATGGACCGCGAAGCATGGTTTATGCCGTTTTGGCGAGGGCGCGCGGCGCCAGTATGGCGCCGCCTGATGGTACCGGGACTAACCGACCGGGGTTCCCAACGGTTCCAAAGTCAGTATTTGTCGCGCGTCGCAAGGCTTGAATTTGCCGCGTTTTCGGTGAAAAGCAGGGCCATGACACTCGGGGGTGACGGCATCGGCGGATGGCGGCGCGGCGGACGGCTGCTGCCGGCCCTGATGCTTGCTGTTTCCGTGCTGGTTTTCGCCCCGACCGGTGCGCATGCGCAGTTCTTCTCGGACCGGCCGCCGCCGGTGCCGCCGGCCTCCGTGCCGGATCCCGGCGGAGCCGTCAGCCTCGCGCCGCCCGGCGGTCCTGCCGGCGTGCAAAGCCTGCCGCCCACGCTGACCCAGCCGAATTCTCCCACCATCCCGCCGACGGTCTCGACCGTTCCTCCGGCCGCTCCGCTCGGGGCCGCGGTGCCGGGCCAGGGCGTACTGTCGCTGACCGCGAAATACGGCAAGGACCTGCCTGCCATCACCAGCGGGCTGGTCTGGCGCGTGTTCTCCGACCGTCCCGACGAGACCGGGACGTTCAAGCTGATCCGCGAGGATCGCAACCCGACGCCCAACATCGTGCTGCCGCCGGGCAACTATGTCGTGCACGTCGCCTTCGGCCTCGTCAGTGCGGTGCGCACGGTGAGCCTCAAGGCGGAGACCGATCGCGAATCCTTCGTGCTGCCGGCGGGCGGCCTGCGCATCGAAGGCCGCGTCGGCACCAGCCGCATCCCGCAGAACCAGATCTCGTTTGCGATCTACAAGGGCAGCCAGTTCGAAGGCGGCGAGCGCTCCTCGCTGGTGCCGAACGTCGCCGCCGGCGACGTCGTGCTGCTGCCGGAGGGCACCTACTACATCATCTCCAACTATGGGGACGCCAATTCGGTGGTGCGCTCCGACATCCGCGTGCAGGCGAGCAAGCTCACCGACGTCACCATCACCCACCGTGCCGCGGTCATCACGCTCAAGCTCGTCAGCGACAAGGGCGGCGAGGCGCTGGCCAACACGGCCTGGTCAGTGCTGACGCCGGGCGGCGACATCATCAAGGAATCGATCGGCGCCTTCCCGCGCGTCGTGCTCTCCGAAGGTGAATACCGCGCCATCGCCAAGAACGAGGGCAAGGTCTATGAGCGCGGCTTCAATGTCGTGAACGGCGTCGACGGCGAAGTCGAAGTCGTCGCCCGGTAGGGCGCTCGGCGCCTTTGCGGTTCCACAGCGGGATACCGCAATTCTCATCCAGCGCATGATTACAGGGCAGGCTGGCCGTCGAGGCTAAATCCGCATTTGCGCGCGTTCATCCCGCACCGCATCCTTGGCTGGTGACGAGGCTGTTCTTGACCCGCAACGGATGGAGGATGCACGCCACACGCCTGTTGCTGTGTTCAAATGTGAACACTGACGAAGTGCGCGAAGGCTTCAGTGACTAGCGCCGGCGACACCGCTACCAAGCTGCTTTCAGCGCAACACTTCCCCACCGGCTGCGCGAATCCGACAATCAATTTTGTTCTCTTTCCATCGTGCTGCGTTATATGTCGGATGTCCGTCCATGGAGGCCGGATCGTCGGGCTCGTTCGGGCGCGGCGGCGAGCAGGGGGTTTTAGCCTTTCGGCATGTTCGAAGTGGTGCTCACCAGACGCAAGCGCTTGGGCTGGCGGTGGCAGGTTTGCGATCAGGCCGGCAAGGTCTTTGCCGACGGCTTTGAGCGCACGCGGCCGGCCGCGAAGTATCATGCCGAGCGCGCACTGTTTTTCCTGCTCTCCCAGGCCCATCTGACCAAGCGCTCCGCCGCCCCCAGCGAAGACTAGCTCGGCGACCGGTATCCGTCCGCTCGGGGACATCCGATTGTCGTGCACCTGTCATGGTCTCTAACGCGCACTAACCATCGTCTCACTTTGAACTGTCATAATCGCGCGGCGAGTTCCCTCGCGCCTGCACTCTTCACACGTCCTTAAGCAGGCCTGCATTGGATGCGGGCTGCGACGTGCGTGGGGAATGCGATGAGTGCCGCGAAGAAGGCGTCGGGAAAACCGACCACCGAAATGTTCGACGACATCCCGGTGCTTCAGCGCAAATGGCGCGCGGCCTTGCGACCCGGCGAGCGGCTTCCGCGCTACGAAGATGTCATGCTCGGCAGTCTCGGCCGGCTCGCCGATCATATCGCGCTTCTGCGCCATGACGGCGTGCTCGAGCTATCGCGCAGCGGGCGCTATGTGCAGCAATGGCTCGGCGACGAACGCTGGGACGTTCCGGTCGCACAGTTTCCGCCGGATTGCGCCACGGTGCTGACCGGAGCCGCGGCGAACGCGCTCGAAACCGGCAAGCCGCACCTTGCGAGCGCGCATTGCGTGCGCGACGGCATGGTCCGGACTTACGACGTACTGGCGCTGCCGACTGCTTCGCGCTGGGGCGCCACCCTGATCGGTGCCTACATCAACGAGCGCAGCGCGCAGTACAATTTGCTCGATGCGATCTTCTCCTCGACCGACGACGCGGTAATATCGTTTGCCGCTTTGCGCGACGCGCGCGCGGAGCCTTTCGACTTCCAGATCGTTCACCACAACGCGAGCGCGGAGCTGTTCCTGAACATGCCGGCGGGCGAATTGCTCTGGCGTTGCCTGAGCGAGGGCGGCGGACTGCTGGCGTCGGCCGAGATCGTCGAACTCTTGCGCGCGGCGGTCGCAACCGGCCGCAGTGCGCCGCTCGAAATCGAGACCGACGGCCGCCATTTTCGCCTGAGCGCGACCGCGTTTGCCGACGTCGTCTCGCTGACGATGTCCGACGTCACAGCGCTGAAACGGCGCGACGCCTCGTTCCGTCTGCTGTTCGACAACAATCCGATGCCGATGTGGGTGTTCGACGCAGAGACCAGGCAGTTCCTCAGCGTGAACGATGCCGCGGTCCAGCACTACGGCTACAGCCGCGCCGCCTTCCTGCGCATGACCTTGCCTGAGATCTGGCCACAGGACGAGTGGGAGAGCCACGCCGAGGCACTGGAGCGGCTCGGCGATACCTATCGCTCCTCGCGCAACTGGCGGCACCTGCGTGCCGACGGCAGCGAGATCGAGGTTTTGACCTTCGGCCGTCGTGTCGCCTTCGACGATCGTGACGGCTACCTGGTCGCGGTGGTCGACATCACCGAGCGGCGCAAGGCCGAGGCGCGGATCGCCTACATGGCCCATCATGACGGCCTCACCAGCCTGCCGAACCGCGAGCATTTCCAGGAGCGCCTGAAGCAGGCGCTCGACCAGGCCAGGGGCAAGCGGGTCGGCGTGCTCTGCATCGATCTCGACCTGTTCAAGACCATCAACGATTCCTTCGGTCATCCCGTCGGCGACCGGCTGCTGAAGGAAGTCGCGGAGCGGCTGCGCACCGCGATCCGCGGCGCCAACCTCGCCGCGCGGCTTGGCGGTGACGAGTTCGCGGTGATCCTCAGCTCCGACGTCTCGCCCAACGAGGCGAGCGCTTGCGCCAGCCTGCTGATCGACATGCTGAGCGCGCCCTACGACATCGACGGGCAGGAAATGGTGATCGGCGCCAGCATCGGCATCGCGCTGTCGCCCGGCGATGGCGCGACGTCGGAAGAGCTGATGCGCAATGCCGACATGGCGCTGTACCAAGCCAAGTCGGATGGCGGCGGCGTGCACCATTTCTTCGAGAAGGAGATGGACCGCCAGGCGCAGAGGCGGCGCGACATGGAGCTCGATCTGCGCCGCGCCTTCGCCAATGGCGAGTTCGAGCTGCATTATCAGCCGCTGGTCGCAATCGCTGCCGGACGCATCGCGGGCTTCGAATCCCTGCTGCGGTGGTGCCACCCGGACAAGGGCATGATCTCGCCCGCCGAATTCATCCCGGTCGCCGAGGACATCGGGCTGATCGTCCAGCTCGGCGAATGGGTGTTGCGGGAGGCCTGCAGCGAGGCGGTGAAATGGCCGGCCGACATCAAGGTCGCGGTCAATCTCTCGCCGGCGCAGTTCCGCAGCCGCAATCTCGTGCAGGTCGTGATCTCGGCACTGGCGCAGTCCGGCCTGTCGCCGAAGCGGCTCGAGCTCGAGATCACTGAGTCGGTCTTTCTCGCCGAGACCGACGCGAATCTTGCGACGCTGCACCAGTTGCGCGGGCTGGGCGTCGGCATTTCCATGGACGATTTCGGCACCGGCTATTCCAGCCTCAGCTATCTCCGCAGCTTTCCCTTCGACAAGATCAAGATCGACCGTTCCTTCGTCAAGGATCTCAGCGATCGACCGGATTGCGTCGCGATCGTGCGGGCGATCTCGGGTCTTGGCCGCAGCCTCAACATCACGACGACGGCCGAGGGGGTCGAGACCGAGGATCAGCTCGACTGGTTGCGCGCCGAGGGCTGCAACGAGGTACAGGGCTTTCTGTTCAGCGCCGCGCGCCCCGCGAGCGAGATCGGCAAGCTGCTCGCTGAGTTCGGCCGCGCGTCACGGGCGGCGTAGCTCGGCCGTCGCGCTGTCGGCTAGATGTCGACGACCAGCTTGCCCTTCGCGCCGTGCTGCCTGATCAGGTCGTAAGCATCGGCGATAGTCTCCAGCGCGAAGTGCCGGGGATCGAGCAGGGGCACCAATTGTCCCGTCTCGGCGAGGCGTGTTGCCTCGGCCATGATCTCTCCATGATGTGCACGGCCTTCACCACTGAGGAGCGGCAGCAACGTGAACACGCCGGAATAGGTGGCGGCGCGAAACGAGAGTGGCGCGAGCGCATGTGTGCCCCAGCCGAGACTGCTCACGACATGCCCGAAGCGGCGGACCGCCGCGAAAGACGCGTCGAGCACTTGTCCGCCGACGGTGTCGTAGACGAGGTCGAAGCCCTCGCCGTCGGTGTACTTTGTGACGTAGTCCGCCACCGCCTCGTCGCGGTCGATGAAGGTCGCACCGAGACTGCTGATATAGCTCTGCTGTGACGCGGAGCCGGTTGCGAACACCTGCGCGCCGATGGCGCGCGCGAGCTGGGTTGCGACATGTCCGACGCCGCCGGCGCCGCCATGGATCAATACGCGCTGGCCAGGCTTGATCGCGGCCCGGTCGACCAGTCCTTCCCAGGCCGTGATGAAGATCAGCGGCAGCGCGGCAGCCTCGCGCATGCTGAGATTAACCGGCTTCACCGCCAGCAGGTCGGCGTCGACGGCCGAGAATTCGGCGAGCGATCCCTGCACACCACCGACGCCGCCGGTCATGCCATAGACCTCATCGCCTGGACGGAAGCGCGTCACCTCGCGGCCGACACGTTCGACCACGCCGGCGAGATCGATGCCGAGGATCGCCGGCAGCGGATGACGTGCGTGTGCGGCGGCCCCGGCATGGATCTTGGTGTCCAGCGGATTGACCGCGCTGGCGCAGACACGCACCAGAACCTGTCTGGCTCCGATCTCCGGCACCGAGATCGGCGCGATGCGAAGCGGCGCGCCGTGCTTTTCGAGGATCGCTGCGCGCATGTCCGATGTCGTCATGGCCGTCTTGCTCCGTCTTGTGCTTACGGCCTCCAACATGGCCATTATTTTTTGCATGAAAAGGAACAAAGGTGTACGATAGTCATTCAAATTTGAATGAGCGTTCTGTCGATGGAATGGAGTGACCTGCGCATCTTCCTGGCGATCGCACGCGAGGGAACGCTCGGCGCGGCAGCGCGCAAGATCGGCCAGACCCAGCCGACCATGGGACGGCGGCTCCGCACACTGGAAGGGGCGCTTGGGCAAACACTGTTTCAGCGCACAGCCGACGGCTTCGTGCTGACCGACGAGGGCACCGCCGTGCTCCGTCACGCGGAGCGGATCGAGGAGGAGGCGATCGCGCTGGAGCGGCGTCTGACCGGAGCCGAAGCCCGGCTCGACGGGCTGCTACGCATTTCGTCCTCGGACTGGTTCGGCACCTACATGCTGTCGCCTGTGATTGCGGAGTTCGGCAGGCGCCATCCGAACGTGGTGGTCGAGCTTCTCACCGATGCGCGGCTGTACAGCCTGCCGCGTCGCGAAGCGGATATCGTCTTCCGCATCAAGCCGTTCGACGAGCCCGAGGCGATTTCGCGAAAGCTGATGCACATCCCCTATGCCGTGTATGGTCGCAAGGGAAGCAAGGCGCCGCGTGCAGGCGATGGAGCCGGCGTGCGCGTCGTGTCCATGAACGCCGAATTCTCCGACATGCCCGACGCGGTCTGGCTGAAGCGTGTCCTGCCGAATGCCGAGATCGCGTTTCGCAGCAACAACAGGGAAGTGCAGGCCGAGCTCTCCGCAGCGAGCGGTGCGCTGGCCGTGCTGCCGCGTCCGCTGGGTGATCGCGACAAACGGCTCGTCGCGCTCGACATCGGCACGGCGCCGCCCGGCCGCGACACGTTCGTCGGCTATCATCGCGATCTGCGCAGGCTGCCGCGATTGCGCGCGCTGCTCGACCTTGTGATCGAGCGACTGGCGGGTTGACGTCGATGCAGTTCAGTCGCTGCGCGGGCGGCGCAGCTCGGGCGGAAAGCAGTCATAGACCAGCGCCTTGAAGGCGGGGGTAATGCGGCCGCGCTCGTTCTGGGTCTGCTCCAGCATGATGAAGACCATGTCGAGCTTGCGATCGACGCCGAACAAGGTGCCGCTGCCTGAGTCCCATTTCAGTTCGCCGAGCGAGCCGGCCGGTGGCGGCTTTGCATTGCCGGGATCGGTGCGCACGGCAAGACCGTAGCCATAGCCAAAACCGTCGCCGGGATAATAGAAGTAGTCGCGGTCGACGCCGGAGCCCGGTCCGATCTGGTCCGTCGTCATGTCCTTGTAGGCGGCGGGACTGAGATAACGCTTGCCGTCGTACTCGCCGCCATTGAGCAGCATCTGGGCGAAGCGGCTGTAGTCGTGCATCGTGGAGAGCAGTCCGCCGCCGCCGGATTCCCATTCAGGGTGAGCGAGCCGATCCTGCTCGGCGTCGAGCAGGATCATGTCACTCGGCAGCGGTCGTGCCATCCGCGCCAGCTCCTCCGGCGTGTTGAGCACGAATTTGGTGCTGGTCATGCCGAGCGGATCGAAGATGCGCTGCTTCATGAAGGCGGAGAGCGTCTGCCCGGAAATCACCTCGATGACGCGGCCGAGCACATCG
The DNA here is from genome assembly GCF_006483445.1 of Bradyrhizobium guangdongense. Classification (GTDB taxonomy): domain Bacteria; phylum Pseudomonadota; class Alphaproteobacteria; order Rhizobiales; family Xanthobacteraceae; genus Bradyrhizobium; species Bradyrhizobium guangdongense_A. The sequence goes on from NZ_PPPT01000029.1 coordinate 17,632, forward strand.
GTGGAATGACCGTAGCGCCACAGCGTGCCGGGCTGGCGTGCCAGCGGCAGTCGCGCGATGCGCTCGGCAAACTCCCTGTTGTCGAACTTGCCCTCGAAAATGTTGGCGTCCTTGTAGGCCTGCTCGATCCATTTGGCACCGATGTAGTCATAGGTGATGCCGGAGGTGTGCCGCATCAGGTCGCGGACGGTCACGGGATGTTCCGGCGCCACCAGGTCGAGGGAGAGCCCGCCGTCCGGCTTCGTCACTTCCATTCCTACCTTCGTGAAGGTGAAGGAGTGGATGTATTTTGACACGGGATCGGTCAGCGCCAGCTTGCCCTCGTCGATCAGCATCATCGCGGCGACGCTGGTGACGGGTTTTGTCATGGAATGCAGCGCGAAGATCGTGTCCGGGTTCATGGGTGTGCCCGTCTTGACGTCCTGCACGCCAAAACTCTTGAGATAGACCGGACGGCCGTGCTGCTGAACGAGAATCACGGCGCCGGGCAGCTTGCGGGTCTTCACCTCATTGTCGAAGAAGGCGGTGATGCGCTCGAGCCCGTCCGGTGACGGTGCGGGGATGTCGGCCGCTCGGGTCGGTCCGATGCTGGCGATGCAGAGCAGGGCGCACAATGACACGGCGAGCAGCGATCGTGATCGCGCGCAATTCATTGCGTTATCCTCCGGTCCCGGCCGTCTCGATGAGATCGATCAAAACCGGAAGTTGTCGTGTCCGTCAACTGAGACAGATCGACTAGAGCCTTATCCGTTCCGATGGAATCGGAATGGAGCTCTAGTTTCTAGTTTTGACGCGTTTTCTTGACGCGAACCGGCAACCACTTCGCTGGAAACCGCTTTAGAACCGCGTCACGATTTCCGAAAGCACCGGGCGCGGACGGTCTTCGCTGGGCTTGGTGGGCTTGCCGATGTGGATCAGGCCGGCGAGCTTCTCGTCCGCCTTCAGGCCGAGGCCGTCGAGCACGTCGCGGTCGAAGGCGAACCAGCCGGTAAGCCAGGCCGCGCCATAGCCGAGCGCGGTCGCCGCGGTGACGATGTTCATGGCGCTGGCGCCCGCCGACAATTCCTGCTCGAAAGCCGGCACCTTCGGGTGCGGCTTCGTGAAGCTGACGATGCCGATCACGAGCGGCGCGTCGGTCAGCCGCCGCTTCTCGACCTCGACGTCGGCGCTAGGGGCACCCGGGTTCTTGCGTGCGAACACGGACGCGATCACTTCGCCGGCGCGCGAGCGCGCTTCGCCCTCGAACACGATGAAGCGCCACGGCGCGAGCTTGCCGTGATCGGGCACCCGCGCGCCGATGGTCAAAATGGTCTCGAGCTCGGCGGGCGAGGGGCCGGGCCCCGTCATCTCGCGCGGCTTGACCGAGCGGCGGGTTTTCAGGAGTTCGATGGCGTCGGGCACGGGATAATCCTTGTGAATCTGATTCGGAGATAGGCCCGAAGTGGCACGATGGAAAGAGGCTTTAGAGGGATTCTGGAAGTCATCTGTCCGTCACGCCGCTCTTCAGAAGGGTATTGGTCCCAGCGTGGGACTATGCTAAGCTAGACGCCAGTGAGGATCATTGCTCTCAGCACGATCAAGGCGTTTCTTGGTCGGGGCGGCGACGTCTCGGATGCCCGGGAGCCGTTAATGGCTTGGTTCCGGCAGGTGAGTCGGGCCGACTGGGCAAAGCCGGCGGATGTCAAACGGGACATACGCAGCGCCAGCATCCTGAGGGACGGCCGGGTGGTCTTCAATGTCGCCGGCAACAAGTATCGCGTCGTGGTATGGATTAACTATCCGTATCGCGTGGTCTACATTCGGTTCGTTGGGACGCGTCGGCAATACGACGCCATCGATGCGCAAACTATCTAGGGAATGCGCCATGGTGATTGCACCCATTAAATCCAATCGCGACTATCGGCGGGCGCTCAAGGAGATTGAGGGGCTGATGAGCGCCAAACGCAACTCGCCGGAGGGTGATCGGCTGGATGTGCTGGTGACTTTGGTTGAGGCTTGGGAACGCAAGCACTATCGACTCGACCTGCCGGACCCGATCGAAGCGATCAAATATCACATGGAGCAAAGCGGGCTACAGCCGCGTGATCTGATCCCCTTTATTGGCAGCCGAAACCGAGTTCACGAGGTGCTCAATCGCCGGCGCGATTTGACGCTGAGCATGATCCGGCGGCTGCATGAGGGACTCGGCATTCCGGCAGAGTCCCTCATCAAGATTAGTCAGAACGAGGCAGCCTGAGCCGTTCCGCCTAAGCCGTCCCGCGCGCCCGCTTCACGTCCGGCGCGGTCGCCTCGTCGACCAGCGCGGCAATCGCCTCGGCGGTCGGCATCACCTTCTGGCCGTCGCTGCCGAGGCGACGGACCGAGACCGAATGCGTCTCGGCTTCCTTCTTGCCGACCACGAGCAGCGCGGGGATCTTGGCCAGCGAGTGCTCGCGGACCTTGTAGTTGATCTTCTCGTTGCGCAGGTCGATCTCGACGCGAAGGCCGGCCTTGCGCGCCTCGGCCGCGACCTGCTTGGCATACTCGTCGCCTTCCGAGGTGATGGTCGTGACGAGCGCCTGCACCGGCGCGAGCCAGAGCGGGAAGTTGCCGGCATAGTGCTCGATCAGGATGCCGATGTAGCGCTCCATCGAGCCGCAGATCGCGCGATGCACCATCACCGGCGGTTTCTTGCCGCCGTCATGGTCGATGTAGAAGGCACCGAATCTTTCAGGCAGGTTGAAGTCCACCTGCGTGGTGCCACACTGCCAGTCGCGCCCGATGGCGTCGCGCAGCACATACTCGAACTTCGGCCCGTAGAAGGCGCCTTCGCCCGGATTGATCTCGGTCTTGATGTGATTGTTCTGCGACTGGATCTCGCGCAGCACCGTGGCCATCACGCGTTCGGCGTGATCCCACATCTCGTCGGTGCCGACGCGCTTGTCCGGCCGGGTCGAGAGTTTCACCGTCAGATCGCCGGTGAAGCCGAAATCGGCATAGGTCGACAGGATTAGGTCGTTGATCTTGAGGCATTCCTCGGCGAGCTGATCCTCGGTGCAGAAGACATGCGCATCGTCCTGGGTGAAGCCGCGCACGCGCATCAAGCCGTGCATGGCGCCCGACGGCTCGTAGCGATGCACCACGCCGAACTCGGCGAGGCGCAGGGGCAGGTCGCGATAGCTCTTCAGGCCGTGCTTGAAGATCTGCACGTGGCCGGGGCAGTTCATCGGCTTCAGCGCGAACCAGCGCTTGTCCTCGGCCTCATCGCCCGCGGACTGCGCAGCGAACATGTTCTCGCGATACCAGCCCCAGTGGCCAGACGTCTCCCACAGCGACTTGTCGAGGATCTGCGGCGCATTGACCTCGCTGTAGTCGCCGGTCAGGCGTCGCCGCATATAGGCGATGAGCTGCTGGAAGATGGTCCAGCCCTTGGCGTGCCAGAACACGACGCCCGGACCTTCCTCCTGGAAGTGGAAGAGGTCGAGCTCGCGCCCGAGCTTGCGATGGTCGCGCTTCTCGGCTTCCTCGATCTGCTTGAGATAAGCGTCGAGGTCTTCCTGCTTGGCGAACGCGGTGCCGTAGATGCGGGTCAGCATCGGGTTGTTGCTGTCGCCGCGCCAATACGCGCCGGCCACCTTCATCAGCTTGAAGGCGTTGCCGACCTTGCCGGTCGAGGTCATGTGCGGGCCGCGGCAGAGGTCGAACCAGTCGCCCTGGTAGTAGATCTTGATCGGCTCGTTGCCGGGAATGGCGTCGACCAGCTCGACCTTGAAGGCTTCGCCCTTGTCGCGGAACACCTGCTTGGTCTTTTCGCGATCCCAAACCTCTTTGGTGAAGGGTTTGTCGCGCGCGACGATCTCGCGCATCTTCTTCTCGATCGCGGCAAAGTCTTCCGGCGTGAACGGCTCGTTGCGGAAGAAGTCGTAGTAGAAGCCGTTTTCGATCACGGGGCCGATGGTGACCTGGGTGCCCGGCCACAGCGTCTGCACGGCTTCTGCCAGCACATGGGCGCAGTCATGGCGGATCAGTTCAAGCGCGCGCGGATCCTCGCGATTGATCAGCTCGATCTTCGCATCGACTTCGATGGGATCGTTGAGGTCGGCGAGCTCTCCGTTGAGCGCCATCGCAACCGTGCGCTTGGCGAGCGACGGCGAGATGCCCTTGGCGATCTCGAGGCCGGTGATGCTCTTGTCGAACTGGCGCGTGGCGCCGTCGGGGAAGGTGAGGGAAACTTTGGGGGCAGGGGTCACGGGCTTCAGGTTGCTGAGGCTGTATTGGAAGCCGGATTCGGACTTGCGGTCATCGGACATGCTTTTCTCCTGAGGCTCACTCCTGCGAACGGGCGCAGGTAAGCGGGAACGAGCGATATATCAGGCGATTCGGCCTGCGCAATCCGGCATTTTCAGGAAGAGGACCGGCCGAACCGGGGTCGTCAGAACAATTTCGAAGGGCCGCCCTTTACCCTGCGGTCCGGCGCCTCTACATGCACCTGCATGGAAAATGCTCCCGCCGCCGGCCGTTTCGCGCCCACCGCCCTGATGCTTGGCAATGTGGTCACCGGCTGCTCGGTGCTGGCGCCGGCCGGGATGCTGCCCGAGCTCGCGTCCGGGCTCGATATCAGCATCCGCACCGCGGGCCTTTTGATCACCTTCGGCGCCATCACGCTCTGCATCGGCTCGCCGCTGACGGCGTGGCTCACCAGCCGGATCGAGCGGCGCACGCTTTTGACCGCCACGCTCGCGGTGCTGGCTCTCGGCAACATCGCCTCCGCATTCGCGCCTGATTACACGAGCCTGCTCGTCATTCGCCTCGTCATGCTGGCGGTCGGCGCGTTGTACACGCCGCAGGCGGCCGGCACCGCGGCACTGATCGTGCCGATAGAGAAGCGCGGCAGCACGATCGCCTATGTGTTCCTGGGATGGTCGCTGGCCGCGGCCGTCGGCCTGCCGCTGATCACTTTCATCGCCAGCCGCTATGGCTGGCGCGCGGCCTATGCCGAGGTCGGCGCGCTCGGCTGTCTCAGCTTCCTGCTGTTGCTGTTGTGCCTGCCGGCGGGGCTGAAGGGTGCGCCGGTCGACCTGAAGACCTGGGTCGATGTCGGCCGCAGCCGCATCATCGTGGCTTTGCTTGCCATCACGATGCTGCAGATGTCCGGGCAGTTCGTGGTCTTCACCTTCATGGGGCCGCTGCTCCGGAAGCTCACCGATGCCGGCCCCGATACGGTCGGGCTGGTGTTCGGTCTCTATGGCCTGTTCGGCTTCCTCGGCGTCGCCATTGCGACCCGCATCGTCGACACCTGGGGGCCCTTCACGACCTCGGTCCTGTTCACCAGCCTGTTGCTGGCGGGCGTGGCCGGCTGGGCGGTGAGCGCGGGCAGCCTCGTGCTGATGGCCGCGTCCGTCGCGATCTGGGGATTGGGGTTTGCCTCGACCAATTCGATGCAGCAGGTTCGCTTGGTGACCGCCGCGCCGGCACTTGCGCCGGCGACCGTCTCGCTCAACACCTCCGTGCTCTATATCGGCCAGGCCGTCGGCTCGGCGATCGGCGGCTTCCTGTTCGCGCACGAGATGCCCTATGCATCCGGCTTCGTCGCGGCCGGCTTCGTTGCGCTGGCGCTTGCCGTCGTGGCCCTGACCAGGCCACGGGCCGCGGTCCGGGTTTGAGCCGGGGCGGCCGCTTTTCGTGCGGTCGGTGCTTGGCAAACCGCGCGGGAGAGGGCTAGAAGCGAGCGGTGGGACCAATGAGAGTTGACTGAGATGAGGATGATTCTGGCGCTTGTCGCGGTGCTCTATGCGGGGACGGCGCTTGCGCAAACCGACAAGCCGCCGATGGTAGGGGACAAGCCGCTGGTGCAGGTCAAGCCGAAGGGGACCAAGGCGGCGGCACCGAAACAACAGGCTGCCGCGCCGGACGCGACCGCGCCTGCCGCACCGGCAGCGCCAAAGGCCGCTGGTGCAAAGGGCAAGCCGCAATCCACGGCGGTCCGGCTGCAGGGCTGTCTCGATCTCGACGACGGCACCAAGGACCGGCTCAACTGCTACGACGCGGTCATTCCGCCGCAGCCGAAGCCAAAACCCGCGAAGGCCAAGGGCGTCGCCGATTGCCGCTTCTTCAAGGAAGAGGACGAGCGGCTGGCCTGCTTCAACGGCTTTGCCGAGAGCATTCCGAAGCTGCCCAGAAACTGAGGCCTGACGTTTTCGCTGAAGGCCGGCTCGGTCAGTCGCTGAGCCGGACCAGCACCGCCCTGAAGGCGAGGCCGGGCAACTGCAAGGCGCTGCCTTCGAACTCCACGACATCGCCGTCGGCCTTGCCGGCCAGCGTCAGCGTGATCCGGTCGGTGCCGAACAGCGGCCGGAAGGCCGGGTCGTGATTGTAGCGCTCGGTCGAGATCTTGGCCTTGAGGCTGTCGCCGTCGCCCGCATAGGTGCCGATGAACGCGAAGGCGGAGTTGCCGCCGCGCATCTTGCCGTCGACCATGTGCACCACGCCGCAACCGGTGCCGTGCACGGTGTGGAAATCGACCTTGTAGAGTCCCTCGCGCAAATTCAGCCCCCGAATCCCCCTCACACGTTAGGAGTGTTGTCGCAGGAAACAAACCCATGTCGTCCCGGGTGGGGCGACCGTCAACATCACAATTTGATCATCGGATGAGCGATCGGGAGGGCAGCGCAGGCGGATGCCTGCCTATGCCGGACCTAGCGGCTCGACGTCGCAGAGCTGCCCGCGGCGACACGGGTCAACGCCAGCGACGGGGTCGCCGCCATCTTCACCAGCACGTCCTTGAGCGGGTTTTGCGTCCAGGCACGTGTGACATAGTCACGGTGGGTGATGCCGCCGCCGGTCTCGACGAACACGACGCTGCCGGGGCGCAGCGGGCCATCCATGTCCTCGGAGACGCTGATGCCCTTTTGCCGCAGCATGCTCATCAGCTCGCGATCGCGGCGCGCGGTGTAGCGCGTGTAGGAGCTGACGAAGAAGCCGGAGCGGTGGTTCTCGATCCAGGAGGCGAACTTGTCGAGCTCGCCATAGACGGCGTCGAGCAGCACCACGCCGCGGACGCGGTCGCTCATGCCGCCGACCTCCAGGCTCCAGGCGGTCGGCAGAAAGCCGCCGCTATAGCCGACGATGACGATCGGCATGTTGGCAAAGGCACGGGCACTGTTCGGGTCGCCATAGAGGCGGGCGAGGTGCTCGGACGATTCCTGCATGAAGCGCTTGAAGCCGCCGGGTTGCCAGAACTTGCCGGCGCTGGAATCGGCGGCATTGACCGCCATCTGCGGGGCCAGCAGCACGGCATTGGCGCCGGAATCGGTGATCTGCTGCGGCACCATCTGCCGGTCGCGCACGTCGCGCTCCAGCGTTGCGCCATTGCCGTGGAAGAACACCACGATCACACCGGGCTTGCGCACGTCGAAATGGTCGGGGACGTGCATCATCACGCGGCTGTCGCTGTAGGTCTCGTCCTGCCAGTAGACGCGGCCGGAATAGCTGCGATGGCCGCGGCGGTCACCCTTGGCGATGTTGAGGAACGGCGCCTCGGAGGCAGGGTTGTTGCCGAAGTAAGGGAAGGCCGACGACTTCATGCTGACGAGCGTCGTGAGGTCTTCGCGCGGCGGGCGCTTGTAGGGGATTTGGGGCTCGAGCGAGGCCACCTTGTAGGGCGCCGGCTCCGGTTGTTGCACCGCGCGCTTCGGCGAAAAGTCCGACATCTGCCGCTGCAGGAAACTTTCGCTTGCGGAGGGGAAACGCTCCTTGAACTGCGGGGCGGGGAAGCGGTCGTTGAAGGTGTCGCCGCTCGCGACCTGCTGCGGGCTGGTCCTGGTGCTGGTCTTGGCGACCACTTGCGTGTTCGCCTGCGAGTTCGCGGCGAGCGCGGCCGGGTTGGGCGCCTTGCCGCATTGAACCAGAGCCAGCGACAAGGGCACAAAGACGCAGGCGACGCCGATCTGGCCTACGATCCGACGCGCACGACCGCGTGCGCCGGACGATGTGGTCCGGTCAGCACGCGTGTCTGCTTCAACTCTCGGAACGGCCCCGATCATCCACCCAATGACCCCAAGAAAACCCCAAGAACACCCAAGCCGTGAACCCAGCGGCGATATTGATCTAATTGAGCCGACTGGCGTTTAGGCGACGTTAAGCTTCCGGAGAAACTCCCCACATCCGGAAGAGGCGAGGTGACCACGCAATCATGTCGCGATTGTGGGAGAGGGCGGCCGGTTTCGCAGCGCGGAGGCCGGTTTATTGCCCACGGACGTGCACTAAAGGTGGTAAAATACCGTTTTTGACTGCCTCATTTAGCCCTTGTTAACCCTGCTTGAATTGACTGGCTCAATCTGCACGATGCTTGGAGAGGCGAGCTCGCCTCAGCTTGGGGACCCGATGACGGCATCAGAGGCGGGAAGCGCAGCGTGGCCTGGCCGCCATCTCGGAGGCGGGTCCGGTGTCTCCGTCCTCGTGGCGACGGCGATCGTCGTTGCCGACATGATCGGCGTCGGCGTGTTCACCAGCCTCGGCTTCCAGGTCAAGGACATCCCGTCCGGCTTCTCGATCCTGCTGTTGTGGACCGTCGGCGGCGTCGTCGCGCTGTGCGGCGTGTTTGCCTATAGCGAGCTCGGGGCGATGTTTCCGCGCTCCAGCGGCGAGTACAATTTTCTCAGCCGCGCCTATCACCCGGCCTTCGGCTTCCTCGCCGGCTGGGTCTCGGCCACCGTCGGCTTTGCCGCCCCGGTCGCGCTCGCCGCGATGGCCTTTGGCGAATATGCCAAATCGGTGTTTCCTGACCTGCCGCCGATCCCGCTCGCCATCGGCGTGGTCTGGCTGGTGTCGCTCGTGCAACTGACCGGCGTCAAGCACTCCTCGACCTTCCAGCTCGTCTCGACCATCCTCAAGGTGATCCTGATCGTCGCCTTCCTGGTCGCGGGCTTCATCATCGGCGAGCGGCAGCCGATCAATTTCCTGCCCGTGCAGGGCGATTTCGGCCACATCGCCAGCGCACCGTTCGCGATCGGGCTCGTCTTCGTGATGTATTCCTTCTCGGGCTGGAACGCGGCGACCTACATCATCGGCGAGATGAAGACGCCGCAGCAAAGCCTGCCGCGCTCGCTGCTGTGGGGCACGCTCATCGTCATGGTGCTCTATGTCGCGCTGAATGCGGTGTTCCTCTACGCTACGCCGGTCGCAAAGCTCGCCGGCCAGCTCGACGTTGCCAGCGTCGCCGGCACCGCGATCTTCGGCAGCGTCGGCGGCCGCATCGTCGGTGCCATGATCTGCGTCGGCCTGATCTCCTCGATCAGCGCGATGATGTGGATCGGCCCGCGCGTGATGATGACGATGGGGGAGGACATCCCGGCGCTGCGCGTGTTCTCGCGCAAATCGTCAAACGGCGCGCCCGCCTATGCCATCCTCTGGCAGCTCGCGGTCGCGAACCTCCTGCTGTTCACTCGCAGCTTCGAAGCGGTGCTCGAATTCATCCAGTTCTCGCTGTTGTTCTGCTCGTTCTTCACCGTGGCTGGCGTGATCAAGCTGCGCATCACCGCGCCCGATCTGCCGCGCCCGTATCGCGCCTGGGGATACCCGGTCACGCCGCTGGTTTTCCTGCTCGTGACCGCGTTCATGATGTACTACCTTTTGACCCAGCGGCCGATGCAGTCGCTATTGAGTATGCTGATCATGCTCTCAGGCCTGTTGATTTACGCAATTTTCCGCAAGCGGCCGGATGCCGTCGCCACAAGCAATCGCACCTAGAGATGTTTCGACCCATGAAAATTGCGGCCGTCGCCTTCACCTTGCTGTTCGCGATGGCGACCGCCGCGCGCGCTGCAGACGTCACTCCGGACGATACCGCGCGCTTCCTCGCCGGCATGCAGCCGTCGGCGGACTCGCCTTTGGCGCCGCTGACCAAGGACCCGTCCTGGCAGCGCCATGCGAAATTCTTCGACGGCGCTTTCGGTCAGCTCGAGCAGCGGCAATTGTCAAAAATCCGCGCCTGGTCCGACGTCAATCTGGCAGCGCCCCGGCCGACCATGTTCTATTTGTTCAGCGGTCCGGATTTTCTCTACGCCAACGCCTTCTACTCAAAGGCCAACACCTATGTGCTCGGCGCGCTGGAGCCGGTCGGCGCGGTGCCCGACCTGACCAAGCTGCCGCGCGGCGCGACCGGGGCTGCGCTCTACAATGTCGAGCGCTCGCTCGGTTCGATCCTGAGCTTCTCCTTCTTCATCACCAAGCAGATGAAGGTCGACCTGCACACCAATCAGGTCAACGGCACGCTGCCGATCCTCTATGTCTTCCTCGCGCGCTCCGGCAAGACCATCAAGAGCGTCGAGTTCATCTCGCTGGACGACAAGGGCGGCGTCCGCGCCGCCGGCGAGAATGCCGGCCCCAATGCCACGCGCGGGGTGCGTATCAACTTTGCCGGCAGCGACGGGCAGGCCAAGACGCTGTATTATTTCTCGACCGACCTCTCCAATTCCGGGGCGCGGGCGGCGGGCTTCCTGAAATTCTGCGAGACGCTCGGCCCCGGCAACAGCCTGATCAAGAGCGCGTCGTATCTGTTGCATTCCGGCAATTTCACCGTGGCGCGCGACTGGCTGCTCGCCAACAGCGCAACCATCATCCAGGACGATTCCGGCATTCCGCTCGGCAATTACAATGCGCGGCAATGGCGCTTCTTTCCGTTCGGTCGCTATCTCGGACCGATCGGGGAATTCCCGGGCCGTTATCAGCAGTCCTACGCGCAGTTGTTCACGCGGGCACAGCCGATTGACTTCGGCATCGGCTATCGCTGGCGTACCCATGAATCCAATTTGCTGCTGTCGGTGAAGGTGCCGGGCAGCGAGACCGCGCCTGCGGAAACGACCTCGTCGGCCGAGCCGCCGCCAAAGCCGCGGCCGAAGAAGCCGCGCCCGCCCGAGCCGATCCCTTCGCAGGGGCGCTTCTTCTGGCAACGCTAGCTACCAGCGCACGTTCTGGCCCGGCACGATGAAAGCGGTGCTGCTCGGGGCCGCGGTGAAGCTCGCCGAGAGATACCAGATCGAAGCGGCAACGAGGATGAGCAGGGCAATGACCGCGAGCAGGTCGATCTGCCTGTGGTCGTGACCGTGGGGGCTGATTTTCCAGCGCATTGTTGTTTCCTCCCGGAGGGAAGCAACATGTCAACGCGACTGCCCGTCCTTCGGTTCCTCAGGTTTTGCGCTGACATTGGTCGGCTGGACCGACATATCCCTCGAACTCTCGAACAAGCAATTCGGAGTGGTCGTATCCGTTTGCTCGGGACGAAACGTTCCGCATCCCATAGCGACGCAGATTTCACGGTCCCAAGAGTCGCGTGAGGTCTGGATCGTCTTTCGGAATGCTCGCTAGGTCGTCATCAACCGCACCGGGTACTGGCTTCCAGAACGAACGAAGCAGCGCCTTGACCTTCGTATCGATGTTGAGTGCGGCCTGAACCTCCTCGACGACCTTCTCGCGTGCACGCTTGGCCAACTCTGCGTTGCTCTGCTCCAGCGCGAATTTGTGCTGCTGTCCGTAGGCGCATGCGAGCCAGACATGGAGGTTGAGGCTCTTAGCGGCTTCGGGTTGTCGTAGGAGGCGCGTCCCGATCTCGATGGCCTTGGTGAAGCCCTGCGGCGGCGTCTCGTAGAGCGCAAGGAATACGGCCAGCTCATTGTCCTCGCCGCCCTGGATCACCTTCTCGGCGTCGGCGTTGCGTCGCTGCGCGGCGTAGACCGTTGCCAGCGCCTGCTTGGCGAGCGGGTCGGCCGGATCGACGCGGTTGGCTTCCTGAAGTGCAACGGTCGCGCTCTCCAGATCGTTATGGCGCGCACGTGCCGTGCCCCAGGCCGTCAGTTGGCGCGAGTTGTTGAGAGACGTCATCGGCACCGTGAGCAGGGCCGCATCCGCCGACTTCACCGTCGGGTTGGTGGATTCGACGATGCGTCCTTCGAGGTCGATCTTCAATCCTTCCTTCAGGGCGGCATCGACCACGGCAGGGCTCGGCCCGTCGATGCTGTCGAAGAGTTTTGTGAGGATCGTGCGGGTGCCGATGTAGCCAAGCCAGAATCCGCCCGGCGCGAAGTAGAGGAACAGCGCGATGGCCAGCAATTGGCCGGATCCGTCCCACTTGAAGCCGGCATTGTTCAGTTTCTCCGCGGCCTGCCAGAGATAGTGCGGCACGAAATAAAGCTGCGTCAGGCCGACGCCGACCAGGGTCTTGGTGAGCCAGTCGGAGATATCTTCGAGGTTGGTGTTGACGCGGCTCGTCGGCCCGGCTGCGGCTGGCGCTTGGCCGGGCGCAGCGCCTTGCGGCGGCGCGGGCGCTGCCTGCGGCCGCGACAAGGTGCGGGGAATCCCGAACAAGAGACCGAGGATCCATCCGCATACGGTGCTTGCGCAGGCAAAGATGATGCTGAGCGCGACGATCCGAAGCGAGTCCAATCCTTTCGACGGAAACGTACCGAGAAGTAACGCGGCGAAGCCACCGAGGGCAAATCCGAAAAAGTACTTCGCGAACCAATCGAAGATGATCCCGAAGTCTTTGTTCTTCAGCGCCAGGACCAATCCGCCCGATGACGGCGAATCCTGTGAACCGGACGATCCGTAAGCCATTTGATGCCCTCGACGAAACGTTGGGCGGCAAAAAACGATGGTTCGAACATTTGCGGGAAACGGCAAAACTATCAAAGGTTGTGACAGCAAACAGCAGCCACCGACGAAATTCAAGGTGTTTTGGAAGAGATCAGGCGGGATGCGACGGATTGTATACCCCGCGCCAGCGCCCGTAGCGCCACGGCAGGTACCAGCATGCGCCGCTAGGCGCGGTCTCCGGCACGTTGTCGATTCCGGACGTGCCCAGGGGATTGCAGCGCAACAGCCGTGCGAGTGTCATCCAGCCGCCGGCCCACAGGCCGAAGCGTTCGATCGCCTCGTCGCCATAGACCGAACAGGTCGGCAGATGCCGGCAGTTGTAGCCCACCAGCGGCGACAGCGTGTGTCGGTAGAGCCAGATCAGCGCGCGGCCGAACCGGCGCGGAAGCTGCAACAGCAGCGCGATGGCGGTGGAACCCAATAATGCTGAACGCTTCATATGCGCCGTGCGGCAATCCTGTGCGACGAGTGCGCGGTTCCTGCGCAGGGAACAGCAAGGAACAGCAAGCTGTTGTGCGCGCGCCATATTTTGCATGTTTTTAGGGAGCAGTGCAGCAAGTCTATGGACGATCTGTATTCCCCCGGATACCATTTTTATGACGTTCACGTGTAGAATCGTGGAACGCGAAACGGGGCTTGCCTGATTGCTTTGGGGCTTGGGGAAGGAACCAGTTTGAGATCTCTGAGGTCGTTCGATCCGCGCGGCTGGCTGTTGGTGGGAACCGCCGCTGTTTGCGTCGCATTGTCGGGCGCTATCGCGACCGTCGGAACATCAGCGCATGCCGGCAGCACGCTCGAAGAGCGCAAGCTGCCGATGAAGTTCAACTGGGTCGCCTGCGAGCAGGATTGCCGCGGCTGGGTCAGCGCCGTGGGGATCATCACGTCGGATACACCGAGAGACTTTGAGGATTTCGCGCGCGGGCGCCAGCTCGGCGGCGCAACCGTCGTGCTCGATTCCAGCGGCGGCTCGGTCAACGACGCGATCGCGCTTGGGCGTCGGTTCCGCAATCTCGGCCTGCTGACGACGGTTGGCGTCAGCAACCGCGGCGGGCAGGCGAGCCGTCCGAGCGTCGCGCCGGAAGCCTATTGCGAGTCCATGTGCGTGTTCCTGCTGCTGTCGGGCAAGAAGCGCTATGTGCCGGAAGCCGCCCACGTCCGGGTGCACCAGATCTGGATGGGCGATCGCGCCGACGATGCCAAGGCCGCGAGCTACAGCGCGCAGGATCTGATGATCGTCGAGCGCGACATCGGCCGGCTCGCCAAATACACCTTTGACATGGGCGGGGCAGGAGATTTGCTGTCGCTCGCGCTCAGCGTGCCGCCGTGGGAAGACCTGCACGAGCTCTCCGCCGCCGAGCTGAAGCTCACCAATCTCGTGACCACCGATCTCATCGCCGACGTGCTGCCGCATGTGGATCTCGCGGGGCCCGCGATGGCCGGCATGACGCCGAAGTCGCAGGATCGCTTCGGCGAAGCGGAGCAGACCTCCGCGAAGTCAACTAAGACCGCGGAAGCAGTGGTTCCGACTGGCGGCGTGGCTGCGCCAGCCACGGCACCGCAGAAGTAACCCCAATCTCCACCGTCATTCCGGGGCGCGACGAAAGTCGCGAGCTATGATGCGCAATTGCGCATCTGAGAATCCATTGAACCGCAGGCTCTGTGGCTCCATAGATTCCGGGCTCGCACTACGCGCGCCCCCATTGCGCGATTGC
>NZ_PPPT01000002.1 GCF_006483445.1 Bradyrhizobium guangdongense
CAATGGCGGGGCTGCCGTGCCCGTCACCGCCTGCGTCGATGGCAAGCTCAGGGCCAGGTCGTTCCTTGCGGAACGCATCGAGATCGAGAAGGACCATATCAGGCTCGGTCGCAGCATGCCCGCCCGGACGACGATCGGCGGCATTCTGGTGACGGTGAACAATCCGGGCCGTCTGCCGATCGCCTCGATCGACATTGCGCCGCGCCATGGCGGCAAGACCATTCGCCCCACGGCCGAATGGCCGTTCTTCTTCCAGCGCAGCGGGAACGGACGTATGCGGTTGAACGGCGCCGGCATGGCGTCCCGGCCACTGCCAGCAGTCGACCTCGTCAGCCTCGTCTCGTCCGAGAAGCTGCAGGTGCACCTGGAGGGCAGTGAGGTCGTCGTCGACCGCTACCAGATCGATCCGCAGCTCCAGTTCGACGATTTCGGGCCCGTGCTGTGCTGGACCGGGGCATCAAGGCGACGTTGCTTCGAGCTGGCGGAGCAGTTCCTGATGGATGATCAGGCGCGTCAGGCCCGCGTGGCCGCCCTCACGATCACGCCGGGTACGCTGCCGCGAACCCTGGGGCAGAAGGATGTGGACGGCTGCAAGCAGTTCAATTTCGATGGCGGCATCTGGGTCGTCAGGCAGCCGGTGGTCTTCGACGCGACTTGCGAGGTTCGCTTCTTCAGCGGAGCGGCACTCGAGTTCACCGACAACAGCTTTCTGATCCTGAAGGGAACGGTTCATTTCCCGGAGGCCTCGTCCGTGGAGTTCAGACCCTATCAGGGCGCCACCTGGGGCGGCGTGGTGCTGTGGAAGCAGCCCGAGGCCCATGTGCAGTACGCCACCTTCAAGGGTGGCAACGAGTTCGTCTGGAACGGTCGCCGCTTTACCGGGGCCCTCAACATCATCGGCGTGAAGAACAGCAGCGTCTACCGTTCGGCATTCCTCGAGAACAAGGGAGACGACGGCCTCAACGTGCGGGGCGGGCACACAAAAGTTCACCAGAACGAGTTCAGGCTCAACCGTGACGCGTTGGATATCGATCTCGGCGATGCCCTCGTCGAAAACAATCTGATCGTGAATTCCAAGGATGATGGAATCGATCTCGGCTCGGCCCAGGGCGTGGTCGTGCGGTTCAACATCATCGCCGGCTCCGGCGACAAGGGTATCTCGATCGGTGAAGGATCCAAGGTCGAGGCCGTCCAGAACCTGTTCATCCGTAACAATATCGGCTTGGCCAACAAGGATGGCTCGAGTGCCGTCGTCGTGGACAATTACTTCACGGACAACATGGTGGGCCTGATGGCCTACAACAAGGTTTCGCAAAACGCCCAGGTCGGCGGAATAAGCGGCCGCAGCGTCTTCAACGCCAATGGCGTGACCTCGAAGATCGTCGGGCCGCCCGAAGCCGGCGTGCATGTGGTCGAGCAGACGAGCGATGCGAGCCCGGAAGACTTCGTTCGCGCCGATCTGTCCGAATGCGCGCCGTGTCAGTCCCATCTCAAGCAGGTTCTGGAACGTTGATGTCGGGATCGAAGCAGCCTGGGACCGTCGCCGGCGCGCGTTACGAGTACAAATGCGTGGTCGAGATGCCGGTCGGCCTCCGGCTCCTCAACCGGCTCGGCGCCTTCATGCGGCCCGACCGGAATACAACCGATGAGCGCGGTTACGTCGTGACGTCGCTGTATTTCGACACTCCGGGGCTTTCTCACTACCACGACGTGGTTTCCGGCGAGTTGCGGCGCGTGAAGCTCAGGCTTCGCAAATACCACTGGTCCAGCGAACAGGTCGTGCTGGAAGCCAAGCACAAGCTCAACCGCATGTCCTGGAAGGACCGACTCACCCTGGATCGGGCGAAGGCGCTGGATGTCGTGGCGAATCCCTTCGGCCATGCAGACGATCCCGCGCTCGCGCCCTTCACGATGCATCTGGCGCGAGAACGCTATGCGGCCGTCGTCGCCGTTGCCTACCGGCGCATCGCGCTCTCGGAAATCGTCGATCGCGGATTTCGCGTCACGCTGGATTTCGACATGCGCGCGGGCAAGCCGGAGATGTTCGATCGGGAATGGTCGCGCTCCGATCTGCGCATGATCCCGCCGGGCCTCGCCGTGCTCGAACTGAAATGCAGGGATCGCATGCCGTCCTGGTGTGCGCGTGCGCTCGAAGCCGAGCAGGTCTCGGCGGCCGTGTTCTCGAAATACATCAACGCGGTCGACCGCTGTCACAATTTCACGCCGAAACTTTCAAGCTTGTACAAAGGGGCACTTGAATGGACGAATTCCTGAAGCAGATCCAGTCGGGTCAGGAATCACTTGCGCCCGGCTTCACCTTTTGGGAATTCGCGGCCAGCGTCGTGTTGGCTGCGCTGCTTTCCATGACCATCAGCCTGATCTATCGCCGTACCCATGGCGGCATCTCCTACTCGCGCTCCTTCGTGCTGACGATCATCATCATGTCGGTGACGGTGAGCTTCATCATGCTGATCATCGGCAGCAATCTTGCCCGTGCCTTCAGCCTCGTCGGCGCCCTGTCGATCGTGCGCTATCGCAACGCCATCAAGGACTCGCGCGACATTTCCTATATCTTCCTTGCCATGGCCGTCGGCATGGCCTGCGGCGTGAAGCTCTATGGCATGGCCATCGTCTTTACCCTGTTTGCCGGCGGACTGCTGCTGCTGCTCGACGGCATTTCCTTCGGGGCGCAGGGGCGCCTCGAGCGGCTGATCCAGTTCGCGTTCTCGCCGACCGAAGACTACGTCGATCGCATCGAGAAGGATCTCAAGGCGCTGACGGGAGGGCGCTTTGCACTCCTGAGCTCCGAAACCCTGGGCCAGCAGAAGGTGCTGGTCTACAGCGCCGAGTTCCCGCGCAAGCGAACGACGCACGATCTGCTGAATCAGTTCGCCGCGTCTTATCAGAATCTCGATATCAAGATCCTGACGGGTTTTGACCGGTTCACGATCTAGGGCTCGATCGCTCCAGGAACCGGTCGCGGGCGCTAGTTCGGCTCTACGAACGTGAATTGCCGCATGTCGATATCCGCCGGAATCGTCTCGCCAAGAGCCAGCTTTGCGAGGACTTCGCCGACACCGCCGGAATGCTTGAAACCATGCCCGGAGCAGGGCGAAGCCACGAGAACGTTTGCCATGTCCGGATGGCGGTCGATGATGAAGCGCGCGTCCTTGATCTTGGTGTACAGGCAGATTTCGGCCCTGACGCAGTGCGCCGTCACGCCGTTGAAGAAGGGCTCGACATAGGTCGTAAACATCGCGTGCCGCTCCTCGTCGGACACGGTCCGGGACACGCTGTCGGGCGTATCGTTCGTCAGCTCCTGTTCGGTCGCGATCTTCACGCCGTCGGAAACGCCGCCCAGCGCGGGCAGTCCATAGATGTTCTGGTCCCGGTCCGGGACCATCCAGATGAAGGCCGGGAAATTCTCCGGCCGGTACATGTCCAGAGCCTTCCGGTCCGCAAGCGCGAACCAGTACAGCACCTGCCGCTGCACCTTCAGCGCGACGGGTGAACGCAGCAACTGCGGAAGCCAGGGGCCGGCCGTGATGATGAGTTGTCCGGCATGATAGACGCCGCGGTCCGTCACGACGCTGACGCCGCCGGATACGTTCTCGTAGGACACGACGCGCTCGTTGATTCTGATCTCGGCCTTTTGTTGCCGCGCGCGGACGAGCTGCGCCCGGACGCACGCTTCAGGCATCACGTAACCGCTGTCACGGTCGTAGTAGACTTTTTCGTCATCCGCGATCCGGAACGCCGGATGTCTTGCCATCAATTCGGCCGGCGACAGGCGCTCATATTGCACGCCGGCCAGATCGGCTGCTTCTTCAGTCGTTTCGACAAAGCGAGGATTTTGATGCCGGTGTGCGCCGCGCGGGCCGCCGATGACGGCAAGCCCGTTCAGCCGCATGAGCCTGACCTCAAGCTGCTCTTCGAGCTCGGTCCAGATACGATGGGAGCGCCTTGCCAGCGCCGAATACATCGGACCTTCGCCGCAGGCCACGCGCGTGATCCGGCTCTCGCCGTGCGTCGAGCCAAGCTGGTGGGGTGGATCGTACTGATCCAGTCCCAGCACGCTCACATTCCGCGACGCGAGCTGGTAGAGCGCCGAAGCGCCCATGGCGCCGAGGCCGAGCACGATCACGTCGTAATGCTTCATGTCATCCTCGCGTGCCGCAATGCCAAAACATCCTGCAAGCCGCTCCCATTGGCAATCCCGGGTTGCTTCGATTGCTGACAGTTCGTCGCAGTCGGACGTCGCCGGTGCCCATGCAGAATCGCACCTGTACACCTCCTCGCATCCCCCATAACCTCCGCCGCGCAATTTTTTGGAGATGCGACGTGGCGAAGAAGGCTGTGAAGAAGACGGCGGCAAAGAAGGCGCCGAAGACTGCGGTGGTGCGCAAGGGGGCGGCGAAGACGGCCAAAAAGACTGGCAAGCGAGCGGTGAGCAAGAAGGCCGCACCCGCCAAGGCCGCCGGCAAGCCGCGTCGTCCCAAGGGGCAGATCTGGCAATGGTCCGCGGTCGAGACCGCGGCGGCGATCCGCTCCGGCGCCGTGTCCGCCGTCGAGGCCGTGGAATCGCATCTCGAGCGCATGCGCGCGGTCAATCCCAAGCTGAACGCTGTCGTCGTCGATCTCTCGGGGGAGGCGCTGAAGGCCGCACATGCCGCGGACAAGCAGCGCGCCAGGGGCGGTGCGCTCGGCCTGCTGCATGGCGTGCCCGTCACCGTGAAGGAGAATGTCGATTACGAGGGCCGGCCCAATTTCAACGGCGTGCCGGCCAACAAGAACCTCATCGCGCCGTCGGACTCACCCGTGGTGCGCAATCTGAAAAAGGCCGGCGCGATCGTCATCGGCCTGACCAACACGCCGGAGTTTTCCTTTCGCGGTTTCACCGACAATCCGCTGCACGGTCTGACCCTGAACCCGTGGGATGAGACCATCACCTGCGGCGGCTCGTCGGGCGGTGCCGGTGCGGCGGTCGCGGCCGGCATCGGCACGATCGCGCATGGCAACGACATCGGCGGCTCGCTGCGCTGGCCGGCGCATTGCAACGGCGTTGCGACCATCAAGCCGACCCAGGGCCGCATTCCCGCCTTCAACCAGAGTGCGACGGCCGAACGCCCGATGCTCGCGCATCTGATGTCGGCGCAGGGGCCGCTCGCGCGCCATGTCGGCGACGTTCGTTTGGCACTGGAGGTGATGAGCCAGCGCGATCCGCGCGATCCCTGGTGGGTGCCGGCACCGCTGGTCGGGCCGAAGCCGAAGGGGCCGATCAAGGTCGCGCTGGCCAAAATCCCCGAGGATATGGACGTCGATCCCGCCGTCCGCGCCGCGCTGCGGCAGGCCGCCGATCATCTGGAGCGCTCCGGCTATCGCGTCAGCGAGGTCGAGGTGCCCGACATCAGCGGCGTCTGGCAGACCTGGTGCGACATCATTACCAACGAGACGGTGGTGATGCAGGAAGAGGCGATGCTGAAGGTCACATCGGAAGACTTCCACAAGGCGTGGAGCGGCATGAAGGTCAAGGCCAATGTGCTCGACCTCAAGGCCTGGATGCGGGCCACCGCCGCGCGCAACGGCCATATCCGGGCCTGGCAGTTGTTCTTCGAGGAATATCCGGTGGTGCTGGCGCCGACCACGGTGCAGCCGACGCCGGGCCCGCGCGAGGACGCGGTCAGTGCCGAACGCGTGCAGCAGATCTTCTGGGGCGAGATCCGCTTCATCTCCGCGATCAACGTGCTGGGCCTGCCGGGCGCCGTCGTGCCGGTGACCGTCCACGGCAACCAGCCGATCGGCGTGCAGCTCATCGCCGGCCGTTATCGCGAGGATCTGGCTCTGGATGCAGCCGCGGCAATCGAGAAGCGCGCCGGCATTCTCGCGCATCGATTGTGGGAGCGGATGGGCTAGGTCAACGGCCACACCTGTCGCGCGGCATGGCCCGCGGGGTAGTCGGCACCGTTTCTCCCAACACAGATCAAGTCGGCGCGCCGGAGTGTTAACCGGCGCGCCCTAGCCTCAGGCCTCCGGAGCAAATCCGTTCGAGCGTGCGCGAAGGAAGGCCAAGATGGAAGCGCTGATCACGGTGCTGGATATTGATGTCCGATCGCGCCGGATGGGTCGGCTGATCTGGCCCATGATCGAAGACCGGTCGACGGAGATCGTCGAGGCCTTCTATGCCGGAGCCTGTCATCTCGCCGCCGATCCGTCGCGTTCGCTGCACGCGATCGATCGCCTCAAGGCCTGCCAGCATCAGCACTGGAAAGGCCTGTTCGAGGGCCGGTTCGACGACGCCTATGTCAGGAGCGCTTCGCTGCTCGGGATCGCGCATTGCGAGCTCGGCCTCGATTGCAAATGGCACGTGATCGGCTATGCGCGCATGAAGAGCGAGCTGACCAGGGACATCCTCGGCTCGTCGCTGTCGGCAACGTCGCAGGTGCAGTTGCTCGCGGTGCTCGACAAATACCTGGCGATCGACATGGCGATCTCGCTCTCGTCCTATAGCTGCATATTGTTGGACTAAGCAGCGGTCCGATCAATTGAGCGAGCCGATGCGCTCGAGCTCGGCGAGGTCGGCGACCTTCAGGACACCGTTCGACAGCTCGACGATGCCGCGGTCACGGAAGCTGCCGAGGATGCGGCTGACGTGCACTGCGGTCAGTCCCACCGCATCGGCAATGTGCTGCTGGCGCAGCGGCAGGGGATAACGTTGTTCGCGGATCACGTTGCGTTTTGCGACCCGCCTCATCAGATGCAGCAAGAGATGGGCGATGCGCTCCTCGGCGGAGCATTGGCCGAGCATGGCGATGATCTCGTCGGATGCTTCCGCCTCCACCGAGCAGGTCTTCGCGAGCGCAAGGACGATCGCCGGACTTTCCGCAAGCCGGAATTGGACCTCGCTGCGCCTCATCCCGCTGAACTGCACCGCGGTCAGCGCCTTGACCGAGAAATGAAAGCGCTCCTCGAACACGGACGCGACGGAGAAGAGGTCGCCGGGCAGCAGGAAATTCAGGATCTGCCGCCGTCCATCGTTCAGTTGCAGGAAGCGAAATCCCCATCCGCCGCAGAGCACGAAGACGTCGGGTGAGGTCTGGTCTTGGGCGACGATCTGTTTGCCGGCGGCGACGACACGATGATATTGCCAGCCTGCGCTTGCGCCTGGATCGAATTCGTCCGGTCGCCCGAGGACCGCGTCGCAAAATCCAAGCCCGAAACGCGGACACGCTGCACAGGGCGACACGCTTTTCATTGATCGTTTTTTGACCGCCGCCTGAGGCGCCGCGTCGTCTCGGCACCGTTCTTCGAGTTGATCCAGGTTAACAATCTGCATCAATCGACGCCGATGCGATGTTAACTGAAAATGACAAGAATTCTTATGTGCAAGATATGTGCGCACCCTAGCCGAATAGTCAACGAGTGTTTGCGCCGCGTCGCCTCACAAGAAGCGGGATGGATGCCATTTATGAGATCGATTTCAGCCACCACTGAGACTGCGGATAACGACCGCGAGAGCCGTATGCGTTTCATGCGCATCGACGAGAAGACCGGACGCGTCCTGAGAGAGTTTTGGGGTGCGGTCGAGCCGGCATTGCCGGCAATCCTCGAAGGATTTTACGCGCACGTGGCCACCGAGCCGGCCCTCGCGGCCCTGGTCGGCAACGATATACCGCGGCTGAAAAGAGCCCAGGGCGCGCATTGGGCGCGTTTGTTCAACGGCCGCTTCGATCGCGACTATATGCAAGGCGTGCGTGCGATCGGTCTCGTCCATAACAAGATCGGGCTCGAGCCGAGATGGTACATCGGGGGGTACAACTTCGTGCTGGAGCAGCTGACCGCACTCGCCGTCGCACGCTATCGCTGGAAGCCCCGGCAGATGGTCGAGGCGATGACCGCGGTCAACAGTGCGGTCATGCTGGACATGGATCTCGCGATCTCGGTCTATCAGGAGGCGATGCTCGCCGAGCGGCAGGCGCGACAACAGCAGATCCGTGAGGCCATCGTTCGGTTCGATGGCCAGATGAGCGCCGGGCTTGCCGGAGTCAATGACAGCGTGGGCTCGCTTCAGGGCGTCGCCAATGCGCTGGCCTCCAGTGCCGAGGAATCGACGCAGCAATCCGCAGCCGTTGCGTCGGCCTCCGAGGAGGCCTCGACCAATGTGCAGGCGGTTGCGGGTGCGACCGAAGAGTTGAGCTCGTCGATCCGCGAGATCAGTCGCCAGGTGTCCGAATCGACCAGGATCAGCGGAATTGCGGTCAACCAGGCGGCGCGCTCGGGCGCCACCGTCCAGGAGCTCGCGAAAGCCGCACAGCGCATCGGCGACGTGATTGAGTTGATCAACGCAATCGCGGGTCAGACCAATCTCCTCGCACTGAACGCGACCATCGAGGCCGCGCGCGCCGGCGAAGCCGGCAGGGGATTTGCCGTGGTCGCTTCGGAGGTCAAGGCGCTTGCCGAGCAGACGGCGAAGGCGACCGGCGAGATCAGCCAGCAGATTCAGGCGATCCAGGAGGCGACGCGGCAATCGGTCACGGCGATCGACGAGATCGGTACGACGATCTCCTCCGTCAACGAGATTGCCACGGCGATCGCTGCGGCAGTCGAGCAGCAGGGGGTGGCGACGGCGGAGATTTCCCGCAACATCCAACAGGCAGCTCTTGGCGCGCAGCAGGTCTCGAGCAACATCACGGGTGTCAGCGCGGCATCTGCCGAGACCGGGCGGGCGGCGACACGATTGGCGAGCTCCGCAGACGAGCTAGCCCGGCAATCGTCGGAGCTTCGGACGCAAGCCGAGACGTTCTTCGCAGCGATCCGTGCGGCCTGAACGCGCCGGGATTTTGGCTACGCCCGCGCGTTCAGCACGGCGCGCGCGGCGCCGACATAGTCCGGCCAATGGGCGTCCGCGTAACGCTCCGCCTGGTGCGCGCAGCTCACGTCGGGGGCGTGGGCGGCGGCGATCATCCGCGCAAAACGCTCTTCGGCCACCGTCATCCCGGATGCCGCGGCTGACGGTGCGAAGGCAGAGGCGGCCTGTGGCGCTGCGACAAGCCCGGCCATTCCGGCGAGCATGGTACGGCGTGACGTCTTCATCGCTGTCATCCTATCTGGTCTGCTGACGTATCTGGCGGGCTCTGTGTCGTCGCTGCAGCAGCAGGGTACCTGCACTGGCGCGATCAGTCTAGCAGCCGCGGATACGGCTTGACGCTTGGAACGCCGCCGTTCCATCTAGCGACGGTCATGAACGGTTGGGCTGTCGGACGGTCACGTGGCGATCCCAAATCAAGCGTCGAGTCAAACGTCTGGAGCGGTATCGAGGACTCCCGCATGGTTTTGCGGTGCGATGCTGGCCTGCGCCCTCGTGATGACCTCCGCGGCATACGGCGCTGAGGCGGAAGACGACGAGCCGGCAAAACCGTCGGTCCCGAACGTCTATCTCGACCTGCGAACGACTTATGCGACGATCCCCGCGGGAACGCTCGGTCTCGGCTTCGGCAGTTCGTCGATCTCCTCGGCGCTCGAGGCGCTTGCCGCCTTGAGGGGCACCTCGTTTCCGGGCGGCCTGCCGGCGGCGCAGTCGATCGCCATCGACCTTCCGCTCACCATCGACGTCACCGATCGCGTCTCGCTCTATGGCGGCGTGTCGGGCACCAGCGCGAACCTCGGCAACAGTGGCTGGTCGTCGCTGGAGATCACGAGCTGGAACATCGGCGTCCAGGCCGATCTGTACCAGCAGAATGGCGGCCTCATCCCGACCGTCACGCTGCAATCGACGATAACCCAGTCGATACCCAACGTGCCCGGCGCGACGACCTCCTTCAACAACATCGTGGAGTTCGACTACGCGCTCGACGAGGACGAGACCCGCGGCTGGCTCGCCGGCATGCAGCACACCTATGCCGACATCAACAGCCCGGTCGCGCGCATCGGCACCAACAAGATCTTCTATGTCGGCGGCTATTATCAGTGGCCGAGCAACTGGAAGTTCACCGGACGCGTCGGCGTCCAGTCCTTCGCCGGCGCACAGCTCCTGAACCAGACGCCGATCCAGCCTTTCACCCAGCCGATCGTCCGGCTCGATCTCGACCGCATGGACGACAACGACAACCGCCTGTTCGGCATCACAGCCCAGATCGCGTGGATGCCAAAACCGTCCTACCAGGTGACGCTGCGCACGCCGCTTTACGCCGTGCGCAACTGACCGGCGTCATGGTGGAATTGATGGCCGGTCAGGACCTCCGGTCCTGTCGCGTGGTCTGGCGGTCGGAACGGCAGGCCGGCGTTGCCTTCGAACAGCCGGGCAGCGCCGAACGCCTGGCCGGCGAGGAGCGGGAACGCTCGTCCGACTCGCTGATGCGCAACCAGATGCTGGCGCTGCGCGCGGCGCTCGATCATGTGCCGACCGGCATCGTGCTGCTTGATTCCAACCTCCGGGCGCGCCTGATCAATCGCTCGTTCCGACAGATGTGGCGCCTGCCTGACGAGGTAGCTGACAGCAATCCGTCCATTATGACGTTGCTTCTTCACGGCCGCGACACCGGTGCCTATGAAGTGCCGGACCCCGATCTCGATGCCCATGTGGCGGCACGCGTCCGCACGATCGAGGCAGGTGATCCGACGCCGGTCGATGTGCGCCGGACCAATGGCGATGTGGTGCGCGTCCAGTGCACGCCGCTGCCGGACGGCGGGCGCATGCTGACCTATACGCCCGTCACCGACATCGTTCGCTTCTCTGATGAGCTCAAGCTGCTCAGGGACGCGCTGGAGAATGTCGAGGACGGTGTGTTGCTGCTCGATCGCGATCTCAATGCGACCTTCATGAACCGACGCGTGCGCGATTTCTGGGAGATCAGTGAGGACGAAGCGGCCGAGCGCCCGGCCTATGCATCCCTCGTCCGACGCACCCGGCGCATGAGTGCGCCCGATCAAGGCGCGGGCGAGGCGGCCAAATTCCCGACCAAACGTGTCGAAGAGGTGAAGGCAGGCAATCATGTGCGCGACCTGCAGGCGCCCGATGGGCGCCGGCTGCGGACCCATTGCACCACCATGCACAATGGCGGCCGCATGCTGACCTATGTCGACATCACCGACCTGACGCAAAAGGCGCAGATGCTCGAGACGCTGGCGACCACCGACCCGCTCACGGGCCTGTTCAACCGCCGGCATTTCCTGACGTGCCTTGAAGCGGAGTGGAGTCGATTCCAGCGCTATTCTCGCTCTGTGTCGGTCCTGATGATCGATATCGATCACTTCAAGTCGATCAACGACCGCTATGGCCATGCCGTTGGTGACGACGCCATCAAGGCGGTGGCCGCCGCCTGCATCGAAGGCAAGCGCAAATCCGACATCGTCGGCCGGATCGGCGGCGAGGAGTTCGCCATCCTGCTGCCGGAAACCAGCCTGTCGCGGGCAAAGATGGTTGCCGACCGCATCCGCAAGCGCGTGATGGCGCTGCAGCTCAGGTCGCATCAGGTGCAGTTCGGCTCCACCATCAGCGTCGGCGTCGCCGAGGCCAGCGTGAGCATGTCCGGCATCGACGCCTTGATGAGCGCGGCGGATGAGGCGCTCTATCGCGCCAAGGCCGAAGGCCGCAACCGCAGTATCTGCTACTCGCCTCCGCCGCCTGCGCCGAAGGCCGCCGAGTAATTAGGCTAATCCGGCACCGGCACGTCGAACGTGTTCAGCGTGACCGAGACCATGCAGTAGACGCCGACGAGATAGGACAGCTCGGCCGCGCCATGCTCGCCGAACTCCTTCACCGCCGCGCGCCAGGTCAATTCCGGCAGCACGCCGCCGCTAACGAGCGCGGACGCCATGTCGTAGGCAACGGCCTCCTGCCTGGTCAGGTCGACGGGCCGCTGGCCGGCGACGATGGTCGCGAGCTTGTCGTCGGGCAGGCCGCGCTGCTCGGCGACCAGCACATGGGCGTAGAGCTCGTAGCCGGAACGGAAATGCGAGCCGGTGACGAGGATCGCGACCTCGCGCACGTTCGGCGGTAGCAGCGGGTTCGACGCGATCGCCTTGACGAGATCCCACACCGGCTTGCCGAAGCGCGGTTCGCGGATCCATGGATTCCACGGACCGAGCAGCGCGCCGTCGTCGCGCATGTTCACGAAGCCCTTGAAGTGGTCCTTGATGCCCGCGCGCATGTCGTCATAGAGCGGCTTCTGCTCCTGGTTCAGGTCCTTGGGATCGAGAATGGGAAGTCGCACGGCGAGGTCTCCTCGTTGAGATCGGCGAAACGTCGCCCGTGGTCCTGGCCATGGCAAGTGAAGTTAAAGTGACAAGCGTGCGCCGGTCGTGGGTGGCGTGGAGGTGCCGACACAACCGTGATATGTCTGCTCAGATCGAAGGCAGAAGCGGCAGCGGGAGAGCAGCATGTCCGATCCGGAGCGTCGGGATTTCCTCATCGCGGCCGCCGGCGTCGCGGCGCTGGCTGCACTCAGCGCTTCGCAGCCTGCCGCCGCCGGCGATCCCAGCTTCATGAACAACGTTCCCGATGCCGATCTCTCAGGCAAGGAATTGCCGACGTTCAAATTCGCGCTGGAGAAATCGCAAGGCAAGGTGATCGGCGGCAGCTTTGGCAAGGAAGCGACCGTCACGCAATTGCCGATCTCGAAGGGTATTGCCGGCGTCTCGATGCAGCTCGAGGTCGGTGCGATGCGTGAGCTGCACTGGCACGCCACCGCCGCCGAATGGGCCTTCGTGCTCGAAGGGCGCGTCCGCACCACCGTGATCGATCCACAGGGATTTGCCGAGACCAATGATTTCGAGCCCGGCGACGTCTGGTACTTTCCGCGCGGGCACGGTCACATGCTGCAATGCCTCGGCGACAAGCCCTGTCATTTCATCCTGATTTTTGACAATGGCTACTTCTCGGAGTTCGGCACGTTCTCGATCACCGACTGGGTCGGCCACGCACCAAAACCGCTGCTCGCGAAAAACTTTGGTCTGCCGGAGGCGGCGTTCGCGAGCTTCCCGAAGGACGAGGTGTATTTTGTGCGCGGCAAGCCGCCGCCGGCCGAGCCATCGGTGCCGCTGCAGGGCTGGAAGCTGCCGCCGGAGACGCACAAATATCGCCTGCTGGCGCAGCCGCCGCATGCGACGTTTCCAGGCGGCCGCGAATGGCGGGTCGATTCCAGCCGCTTCCCGATCTCCAAGACCGTCACCGGCGTGATCCTCGATCTCGATCCGGGCGCGCTGCGCACGCTGCACTGGCATCCGAACGCCGACGAGTGGCAATACGTCATCGACGGCACGGTTGGTGTCACGCTGTTCGGCTCGCACGGCCGTTTTCGTACCGAGCAGCTTGAACGCGGCGACGTCGGCTACATCCCGCAAGGCTATGGTCATTCCATCGAGAACATTGGCGACCGGCCGGCGCGCATCCTGATCGGCTTCAACGCCGGCCTCTACGAGACGATCGACCTGTCGCAATGGATTGCCGCCAATCCGGTGGATGTGCTCGCGACCAATTTTGGACAGCCGCCGGAGCTGTTCGAAAAATTCCCGCACCAGGATGTGTTCATCGCCGACAAGAACGGGCGGGGATAGCTAGAACTCTAGCGGCGCGTTGTCGACGACTTCCTTCATCACGAAGAAGGTGCGGGTCTGGCGCACGCCGGGCAGCGCGATGAGCTGCTCGCCATGGATGCGGTTGAAATCCTCCATGTCGCCGACGCGGATCTTGAGAAAGTAGTCGAAGTCGCCGGCGACGAGATGGCAGTCGAGCACGAATTTCAGCTTTGCGATCGCCTGCTCGAAGGTCGCAAAGCTCTCTGGTGTCGAGCGGTCCAGCACCACGCCGACCATCACAAGCGCGCCCTTCGCCACCTTGCGCGGGGCGATCATGGCGCGGACGGAGGCGATAAAGCCGTCCTCGAACAGGCGCTGGGTGCGCCGATGGCAGGTGGCGGGGCTGATGGCACAGGTCTCAGCCAGCTCCGCATTGCTGAGCCGGCCGTTATTCTGGAGCAATCTCAGGATCTTAAGGTCGGTGCGATCGAGTCGAGCTGCCACGGAAGAAACTTCCAGTATGGAGGAGAATTCTGGAAGAAATTATATCTCAATGGGCTTTCAGCGCAAGAATAAGCGCAATATGGGCGCAACAATAGAGAGCACATTTCCTTTCGCCGATGCTAGTCGTTTCCCCGACATCAACGCCAATCAGGATGACTTTCGCATGCTGGAAAAGTTCGCGCGCTATCCGCTCACCTTCGGGCCGACCCCCATCGAAAAGCTGGAGCGGCTGTCAAAGCATCTCGGCGGCAATGTCGAGATCTATGCCAAGCGCGAGGACTGCAACTCCGGTCTCGCCTATGGCGGCAACAAGCTGCGCAAGCTCGAATACATCATCCCCGACGCCATCGCCTCGAATGCCGACACGCTGGTGTCGATCGGTGGCGTACAGTCCAACCACACCCGTATGGTCGCGGCTGTCGCGGCCAAGATCGGCATGAAGTGCCGCCTGGTGCAGGAAGCCTGGGTGCCGCATGAGGACGCCGTCTATGACCGCGTCGGCAACATTCTGCTCAGCCGCGTGATGGGCGCCGATGTGCGCCTGGTCGAGGACGGTTTTGACATCGGCATCCGCAAGAGCTGGGAGCAGGCGATCGACGAGGTCAAGGCCGCGGGCGGCAAGCCCTATGCGATTCCGGCCGGCGCCTCCGTGCACAAATATGGCGGGCTCGGCTATGTCGGCTTCGCCGAAGAGGTGCGCGCGCAGGAGAAGGACCTCGGCTTCAAGTTCGACTACATCATCGTCTGCACCGTCACCGGCTCCACGCATGCCGGCATGCTGGTCGGCTTCGCCGCCGACGGCCGCGCGCGAAAGGTGATCGGCATCGACGCCTCCTTCACGCCGGCACAGACCAAGGGCCAGGTGCTGTCGATCGCGCAGAATACGGCCAAGCTCGTCGAGCTCGGCAAGGAGATCGTCGAGGACGACGTCGTCCTGATCGAGGACTATGCCTATCCAGCCTACGGCGTGCCCTCCGACGAGACCAAGGAGGCGATCCGTCTCACCGCGCGCCTCGAAGGCATGATCACGGATCCCGTCTACGAGGGAAAATCGATGCAGGGCCTGATCGATCTCGCCAAGAAGGGCCATTTCGAGAAGGGCGCAAAAATCCTCTACGCCCATCTCGGCGGCGCGCCAGCGCTGAACGGCTATGCGTATGCGTTCCGGAATGGGTGAGGGGACTGAACGCCTCACGAGCAGTCCGTAGCCCGGATGGAGCGCAGCGTAATCCGGGATGGCTCCGCGCGCTTGGACCCGGATTTCGCTGCGCTCCATCCGGGCT
>NZ_PPPT01000299.1 GCF_006483445.1 Bradyrhizobium guangdongense
GCGTCCGGGGCACGAGACCAACCCGCCTTTACCGTCCTACCCCTCCGTCGTATCCAAGCACCATGGCAAGAGCAGCAAAATCCAAACCGCTCCGCGACGTCGCCGATCTCACCAAGGCGCAGGCCAAGGTCGAGCATATGCGGTTGGCACTGGAGCTCGAAGAGCACGACAAGCGCTACTATCAGGACGATGCGCCCACTGTCTCTGACGCGGAATATGACGCGCTGCGCAAGCGCTTCAACGCGATCGAAAAGCGTTTTTCGGAATTCGTCACCGGCGAGTCGCCCTCGCAGAAGGTCGGAGCTGCACCGTCGGGCCGCTTCAAGAAAGTCCGCCACGCCATTCCGATGCTGTCGCTCGACAATGCGTTTGCCGAGGAGGACGTGCGCGACTTCGTCGGCCGCATCGTGCGCTTTTTGAAGCTCGACGACGACAAGATTGATTTCTCGGCCGAGCCGAAGATCGACGGTCTGTCGATGTCGCTGCGCTACGAGGGCGGCGAGCTCGTGACTGCGGCGACCCGCGGCGACGGTGCGGAAGGTGAGGACGTCACCGCCAACATCCGTACCCTCGAGGACGTGCCCGAGAGGCTGAAGGGCCGCAACGTGCCCGACATCTGCGAGGTGCGCGGCGAGGTCTACATGACCAAGAAGGCGTTCCTCGCGCTCAACAGGAAGCAGGTCGAGGCCGGCGAAGCGCCGTTCGCCAATCCGCGCAACTCGGCCGCCGGCTCGCTGCGGCAGAAGGACCCGACCATCACCGCCTCGCGCCCGCTCGGC
The DNA here is from genome assembly GCF_006483445.1 of Bradyrhizobium guangdongense. Lineage (GTDB taxonomy): Bacteria > Pseudomonadota > Alphaproteobacteria > Rhizobiales > Xanthobacteraceae > Bradyrhizobium > Bradyrhizobium guangdongense_A. The sequence goes on from NZ_PPPT01000299.1 coordinate 780, forward strand.
TTCTTTGCCTACGCCTGGGGCGAGATGAGCGACATGCCGGAGGATACGCAGAGCGGTATGATCGGCTGGTTCGAGCGCTGCGGCTTCACCACCAATCCGCTGACGAAGCTCTGCCACTCGGTCGAGGACCTGCTCGCCTTCCACCGCAAGATCGAGGAGCAGCGCGCAACGCTCGACTACGACATCGACGGCGTCGTCTACAAGGTCGATCGCATCGACTGGCAGGAACGGCTCGGCTTCGTCTCGCGCACGCCGCGCTGGGGCATCGCGCACAAATTTCCAGCCGAGCAAGCCATGACGGTGCTGCGCGACATCGAGATCCAGGTCGGCCGCACCGGTTCCTTCACGCCGGTCGGCAAGCTTGAACCGGTCGGCGTCGGCGGCGTGATCGTGCAGAACGTCACGCTGCACAATGAGGATTACATCCGCGGCATCGGCAGCAAGGGCGAGGAGCTGCGCGAGGGGCGCGACATCAGGATCGGCGACACCGTCGTGATCCAGCGCGCCGGCGACGTCATTCCGCAAGTCGTCGACGTCGTCATGGACAAGCGGCCGAAGGGCGCCAAGGAATTCCACTTTCCGAAGAAATGCCCGTGCCCGCTGCATACCGACGTGGTGCGTGAGGAGACGGCGGCCGGTGAAGAGGGTTCGCGCGCGCGCTGCACCGGCGAGTTCGCCTGTCCCTATCAGAAGATCGAGCACCTGAAGCTGTTCGTGTCGCGCCGCGCCTTCGACATCGACGGTCTCGGCGAGAAGCAGCTCCAGTATTTCTTCGACGAGGGCTTTGTGAAGGAGCCTGCCGACATTTTCACGCTCCCGAAGCGCAACGCCAAGCTCAAGCTTGAAGAGATCGAGGGCTATGGCGAGACCTCGGTGCGCAACCTGTTTGCTTCCATCGAAAGCCGCCGCAAGATTGCGCTCGAACGTTTCGTCTTTGCGCTCGGCATGCGCCATGTCGGCGAAACCACGGCGCTGGCGCTCGCCCGCGGCTATGGCTCGTGGGACGCCTTTCACGATGCCTGTCTCAAGGTCGCCAAAGGCGACGAGGAGGCGATCGCCGAGATGGATGCGCTGGACCAGATCGGCGACACCGTGATCAGGAGCATCGCGGACTATTTCGGCGAGAGCCACAACCGCGGCATCGTCGAGCGTCTGGTGAAGGAGCTCGACGAGATCGTCGACGCCGAGAAGCCCAAGAGCAATTCCGCCGTCGCCGGCAAGACGGTGGTGTTCACGGGCTCGCTGGAGAAGATGACGCGCGACGAGGCCAAGGCGACCGCCGAGCGGCTCGGCGCAAAAGTCTCAGGCTCGGTGTCGAAGAAGACGGACCTCGTTGTCGCCGGCCCCGGCGCCGGCTCAAAACTCGCGGACGCCAACAAGCATGGCGTCAAGGTCTTGACCGAGGATGAGTGGCTGAAGCTGATCGGGGAGTGAGGGATCTTCTTTCCTTCTCCCCTTGTGGGAGAAGGTGGCGCGAAGCGCCGGATGAGGGGTCTGGTTCCGCGAATGTCCGCGTGAGAGATGTATTCGCGGAGAGAGACCCCTCACCCGTCTCGCCGCTTCGCGGCGAGCCACCCTCTCCCACAAGGGGAGAGGGGTAGTGCATCCGCCGGGATGCACTACAACATCCCGCTCTCTTCCTCTTCCGCCTGCTCGATCAGCTCCTCGCTGACCACGATGGTCGGCCGCGGCACCAGGAAGAACATGGTCGAGGCGCAGGCGACCGACAGCGCGAGGATCGCTGCCGTGAGCGGCAATGTCGTCGCGGAGTGGCCGCCGAGATAGGCGCCGAACTGCGAGATCAGCGCGCCGATACCCTGCTGCAGGAAGCCCATCGCGCCGGATGCGGTGCCGGCGGCCTCGGGGCGGACGCTGATGGCGCCGGCGGCGGCGTTGTTCATCACGAAGGCGTTGGCGACCATCACGATCATCTGGGTGCCGAACAGCCAGAGCGGGGCCTGGTTGAGCCCTGAGATGCTGAAGCCCACATTGAGCAGCGCGCCGGTGAACTGCAGCGCCAGCCCGAACCAGATCAGCTTCTCCAGCGAATGCCGCGGCGCGAAGCGGACGCAGAACATGTTGCCGACGAGATAGGCGAAGCCGGTGGTGGCGAACCAGGCGCCGTATTCGGCCGTGGTGCGGCCCATCTGCGTCACCACGATGTAGGGCCCGCCGCCGGCGAAGGTGAAGATGATCTGCGAGGCCAGCACCTGGCACAGCACATAGCCGATGAAGGCGCGATCGCGAATCAGCTTGCCGACGTCGCCGCGAAAGCTGCTGCCGCCGTCGCGCGCGCGGCGCGTCTCGGGCAGCGCGATCGCGATCAGGGCCGCGACACTGAGCGAGGCCATGGTGATGAAATAGAAGATCGCGCGCCAGCCGAACGAGATCTCGATCAGGCCGCCGACCAGCGCGCTCAGCATCTGCGCCACCATCATCACCCCGATGACGAGGCTGATCTTGGAGGAGATCTGGTGCCGCTCGTAGAGATCGCGGATGATGGCGCGGCTGATCACCATGCCGCTCGCGCCGCCCAGTGCCTGCAGGAAGCGGGCCGCGATCAGCTCCGGCAGCGTCTGGACCAGCGAACAGCCGATGCTTGCCGTGACCATCAGCGCGAGTCCCGCGAGCAGCACGGGGCGCCGCCCGAACTTGTCGGACAGCGGACCCATGATGAGCTGCGAGCAGGCGATGCCGACCATGTAGAGCGACACCGTCATCTGTGCGATCGAGATGTCGCTGCCGAACGTGGTCGCCAGCACCGGCAGCGCCGGAACCAGCATGTAGAGCGAGATCGGCGCCACGCCCGTCATGCAGACGAGCAGCAGCAGCATCACGCGCGAGCTCGCGATGGTGTTGTCCGTCGCCGCGCTCGGTGGCTTGCCGGTGCCGTGCATGCGATCGACACTAGCCGCTTCGCGAAGGCTGCGAATACGGACGTTTCGGCATGCGGCTATGCGCGACGGTCTTAAGGCGTCATCTCCGCCGTCGCCTGATCCAGCCACGCCCTGGTCGCGTCGTCCAGCGCCGGCCGGACCTCGGCCCTGACACGGGCATGATACGCGTTGAGCCAGTCGAGCTCATCCCGGCTCAGCATGCGCGTATCGATCAGCCGCCGGTCAATCGGCGCCAGCGTCAGCGTCTCGAACGCGTTCATGGACTTTTCGGCACCGGGAATATCGGCCGCAACCACCAGTTCGAGGTTTTCGATGCGGATGCCAAAGCCGTCGGTCTTGTAGTAGCCGGGCTCGTTGGAGAGGATCATGCCGCGCTTCAGCGGCGTGGTGCCGAGCTTCGAGATCCGCGCCGGGCCTTCATGCACGCTGAGATAGCTGCCGACGCCGTGGCCCGTGCCGTGCTCGAAATCGACGCCGGCGGCCCACAGATATTGCCGCGCCAGCGTGTCGAGCTGCGCGCCGGTAGTACCATCCGGGAAGATCGCGCGCGCGATCGCCATGTGCCCGCGCAGCACGCGGGTGAAGCGGTCGCGCATCTCGTCCGTCGGCTCACCCACCGCCATGGTGCGCGTGACGTCGGTGGTGCCGTCTTCATATTGTGCGCCGGAATCGATCAGCAAAAGGTCGCCGCGCGCGATGCGCCGGTTGCTCTTGCGGGTGACGCGGTAGTGCACGATGGCGCCGTTCGGGCCGGTGCCCGAAATCGTCGGGAACGAGACGTCCTTCAGCGCGCCGGTGTCGCGGCGAAACGTTTCCAGCGCTTCCACCGCGTCGATCTCGGTGAGCTTGCCGCTAGCCGCCTCGCGGTCGATGAAGGCGAGGAAGCGCGCCAGCGCCACCGCATCGCGCTGATGCGCGGTCTTGGTGCCCTTGATCTCAGTGCTGTTCTTGACGGCTTTCAACAGCGCAACCGGATCGCTGCCGCGCACCGGCTTGCCGCCGGCGTTCGCGATCAGGCGGCTCAGCGCATCCGCTGCGGTCGCGTTGTCGAGTGCGATGGCCGCGCCACTCTTGGCGAGCGCCATCAGCGTCGGCGCGAGCGCATCGGGCTCGCGAACGTCGCCGGAGTGCTCGAGATGATCGCGCGTGAGATTTGAAAGCTTGCGATGGTCGATGAAGATCGTCGGCCGGCCCGCCTTCGGCACCAGCGCATAGGACAGCGGCAGCGGCGTATGCGCGACGTCGCCGCCGCGGATGTTGAAGGTCCATGCGACCGCGTGGCTGTCCGAGAGCACCAGCGCGTCGACGCCGAGCTTTTCGATCTCGCTCCGGATCTGCTGCAGCTTCTCCGGCTCGGCGACCCCGGCGTATTTCAGGCCGTGCACGGCGACCGGTGCGATCGGCGGCGGCGGCCGGTCGGGCCACACCGCATCGACCGGGTTGCTGTCGACCGCGACGAGCTCCGCGCCTGCCTTGGCGCAGGCGGCCGCCAGGCGCTCGGCTGCCGAAGAAGTGTGCAGCCACGGGTCAAAACCTAGGCGATCGCCCGGCTTCAGATGCGCGGACAACCAGCTCTCCGGCGGCGGATCGATCAACGACTCCACCGCCCAGGCCTTGCCATCGACCTGCTTGGCCGCCTGCAGCGTATAGCGGCCATCGACGAACACGGCCGCCTCCTGCGTGAGAACGGCTGCGAGCCCGGCGGAGCCCGTGAAACCGGTCAGCCAGGCCAGCCGCTCCTCGGACGGCGCGACATACTCGTTCTGCTGCTGATCGGCGCGCGGAATCACGAAGCCGGTCAGCTTGCGGCGCGCCAATTCCTCGCGGAGCGCGGCGAGCCGCGCTGTGAGCGCAACGCCGGCCTCCGGCTCCTCGAATGTCTGGAAGTGTGCCTCGAACATGTTGTGGCTAGTTTAGGATCATGGGGATGAGTCCGCAATGTGGGCGCAATTGGCGCCCATCTGGCATGGAGCGTGCTTGAATTCTTCCATTCGCGTTGAGTGGATACGGATGCGGCCCTTCCGGTCACGTCCGGGTAACAGGGAAATACAAGCAAGTGTTTCATCTCAACGGCGAGGGGACACACGATGCCTGCGTTCACGTTTGAGAAGATTTCGCCTCCGGTCCGGTCCGGCTCCGTCAAGGCGGTGCCCAAGAAGCCGCGCGGCATGCTGAGCCAGATGATCGACCGTCTTGCCGAGCGCCGCGCCAAGCGCGCGTTGCGCGACGGTCACGCGCCGATGCGCCCCAACGACAAGCCGTCGGAATAGAGTCACCCCACCTTCTTCAGCAGCAGACTGCTCCACCCCTCGACCTTGAGATGCCTGAGCGGCACCAGCCCGCGTGCGCGATAGGCCGCAATCACGGCCGGCGCCTGCGGGGTCAAAAGGCCCGACAGGATCACCTGGGCGCCCGGCGCCAGATGGCGCGCCATCGGTCCCGACAATTGCCGCAGGGGATTGGCCAGTATGTTGGCCAGCACCAGGTCGAACGGGCCGGCCTTCGCGAAATCGGGGGCGGCAAAGCCGGTGGCGCGGATCGCCCGCACGGCGTTGCGCACGCCGTTGAGGGCGGCGTTCTCGCGCGCGACCTGCACCGACGGTGCGTCGATGTCGGAGGCCAGCACCGCGCGATGCAGCGCCTTGGCGGCGGCGATGGCCAGCACGCCGGTGCCGGTACCGAGGTCGAGCAAATTGGTCGGCCGGCCGCTCTTCAGGACATGGTCAAGGAGAAGTAAACAGCCGCGCGTGGTGCCGTGGTGGCCGGTGCCGAACGCGAGCGCCGCCTCGATCTCGATTCCGAGCTTGTTGTGCGGGACGCGTGCGCGGTCGTGGCTGCCATGCACGATGAAGCGTCCGGCGGGAACGGGGACGAGATCCTCGAGGCTCGCCTTGACCCAATCCTTGGCCTCGACGGTGTCGAAGGTGAGCGTCGCGGCGATCGCGCTGCCTGCATTTTTCTCGACGATTTCGCGCAAAAACGCCTGATCCGGTGCGTCGGCGAAATGCAGGGTGACGTCCCAGCGGCCGTCCGGCTGCTCGAATGCGGCGACCGCCGCATCGCCGTCGAAAAAGATCTCGGTAAGGACGTCGACGACGCGCTTGGCGGCGGCTTCGTCGCCGATCGAAAAGCTCGCGCGGTAGGTGGGAGAGGGGGGCATGGGATGCGATCCGGCTCGGCGCGTTGGGTTCAATTTTGGGAACCTTTATTCCAAATCTGACGAGAAAATTGCAGTTCCCGAATTAACTGAACTGCAGGTTGCACTCAGTACATTCACGGATGTTGGGAGCAACCAGCGCAACTGTAAATGGAGGCGAATCTTGAAGAGCATGCTCACGAAGTTCTGGTCGGATGAATCCGGTGCGACCGCCATCGAATACGGCCTGATTGCCGCCGGCATCGCGCTGGCGATTATTACCGTGGTGAACAGCCTCGGCACCACCCTGAATGACAAGTTCGGTTCGGTTAGCAGCTCCTTGAAGTAATTTCGCCTCCCGTCCCGGCGGAGGCCCATTCTCTTCATTGATCGGCCATTTTGACTGTGCCCGCGGGGGAGCGATCCCATCCGCGGGCCAAGTCGTTCTGTGCGGGTCCACAGGCCTTCAACGCGGCCCGCAGCCCGGATTCACAGGCTTATCCACAGGCTCGGGGAATGCTTGTCCACAGCCTGTCCAGGCGACGAGGCGGCATGCCCACAGCGCCCTTGGCCAAACTCGCCGAAGCGAGGATTGGCAGGCCTTGTTCAAGCGAATGGCATCGTCTGTTCACCGGCCCGTCCACAGCTCATCCTCAGCTTTCTTCACAGGTCCGGTGGTGCCGTCCACAGGCCGCTCGCATCTGCTCTGGTTAATTTTCGGTCGCTCGCACATCCGATTCATCGCGGATTTACTCCGTCGGCAGATCGGATCCCCGTTGGAACCCGGTCTTAAGCGCCGCGCGCGATGCTGGCCGCTACCAAGAAACAAAGGGGGGTTAAATGACCAGGTTCATTTTGATTGTTGCCGGTATTTGCATTCTCGGAACCTTTGCCGGCGCGCTCTCGGCCAGCACGCCGAAGGCTGCGGCGGACACGCTGTCGCCGCTCGCGATGATGATGCAGATGGATACGCGGTCGTTGCCGGTGGAATCCTGCGACGCCGTCTAAACATCGTTTGACGCTATATCGGCCCGCTCGGTGCAACACGCCGGGCGGGCCGTTGCTTATCCAAAGAGCGCCCGGTGATCCCTGAGGATCACCTGCGCCGCATTGTGGCCGGGCGCTCCCGTGACGCCACCGCCGGGATGCGCGCCCGAGCCGCAGTGATAGAGGCCCTTCACCGGCCCGCGATAATCCGCGTGCCCCAGCATCGGGCGTGCGGAGAAGAGCTGGTTCAGCGTCAGCGCGCCGTGAAAAATGTCGCCGCCGAGCAGACCGAACTGCCGCTCGAGGTCGAGCGGGGAGAGGATCTGGCGGCCGAGCACGCATGCAGCAAAGCCCGGCGCATATTTGTCCACGGTCGCGATCATGAGATCGGCGACCTCCTCGCGATGGTCGTCCCAGGATTTGCCGTCCGGCAGCTCGGGCGCGACGTGCTGGCAGAACAGGCTCGCGACGTGCTTGCCGGCGGGGGCGAGCGTGTCGTCGAGCGTGGAGGGGATCAGCATCTCAACGACAGGTGAGCTGCTCCAGCCGCGGGCGCGCGCATCGAGATAGGCGCGGTCCATATAGGCGAGGCTCGGCGCGAGGATGATGCCGGAGCTGAGATGATCGCCGTCGCCGGGCAATGCGGTGAAGGAGGGCAGGCGATCCAGCGCCACGTTCATGCGGAACGTGCCGGAGCCGTTCTTCCAGTGGCGGATACGGGCGAGGAAGTCCGCCGGCAGAGCGTCCGCCGCGACCAGCCGCGTATAGAGCAGTTTTGGATTGACGTTGGAGGCGACGTATTTTGCGCGGATCGTCTTGCCATTGTCGAGGACCACGCCTGCGGCGCGGTCGCGTTCGACGATCACCTCGCGCACGGGCGCATCCGCCTCGATGGTGACGCCGTGCTGGCGCGCGGCCGCAGCCATCGCCTGCGTGATCGCGCCCATGCCGCCGATGGCGTGGCCCCACACACCCTTCTTGCCGTTCACCTCGCCAAAGGCGTGATGCAGCATGACGTAGGCAGATCCCGCAGCATAGGGGCTCGCATAATTGCCGACGATGGCGTCGAAGCCGAACAGCGCCTTGACCAGATCGTTCTCGAACCGCTCGTCCAGCATCTCGCCGGCCGAGCGGGTGAAGAGATCGAGCAGGCTGCGGCTCTGCTCCAGCGTCAGCTTGCGCAAAATGCCGGCGCTCTGAAGCGCATTGACGGCTTCGCGGATCGCGCCGCTGCCAAACTTTTCCAGCAGGTTCGGCGGCGCGCGCAGCACGAACTGCCGGAGCACGTCGGCGATCGCTTCGAGCTCGCGCGAAAAGCCGTCGATCGCCTCGGCATCATGCGCGCTGAGTTTGCGCACGGAGTCCCGCGTCCGGCCTTCCCCGGTGAGGAGGTAGCTGCCGTCGGGCGAGGGGAGAAAGTTCTGCGCGCGGCGCTCGACGACGCGCAGGCCGTGCTCGGCGAGCTTGAGATCGGTGACGACCTTTGGATTGAGCAGGCTCACGGTGTAGGCCGCGACCGAATTGCGGAAACCGGGATGGAACTCCTCGGTGACGGCAGCGCCACCGACCACCTTGCGCCGTTCGACCACATGCACGCGCAAGCCTGCCTTCGCGAGATAGGCCGCGCAGGTGAGGCCGTTATGGCCAGCGCCGATGATGACGACGTCGGTTTCAGTCATGAGGTTTCCACCGTCATTCCGGGGCGATGCAAAGCATCGAACCCGGAATCTCGAGATTCCGGGTCCGGCACTTCGTGCCGCCCCGGAATGACGTTCTATATCAGGCATTTCTCCCGACACCACATCACAGCATTTATTGCCCGTTCATGTCGCATGTGCTCCATTGCGGCGCGCCGGCGCCCGCCGGGGTGAGCCGGAGCTTTCATGGATTCCATCGTGCAATCTGTCGCCGCAGAGCAGCCGTCCGCGTCGCGAAACCGGCTGGTGCTGACCGTCTATACGGCGGCGATCTTCGTCAGCGCGCTCCTGCTGTTCTCGGTGCAGCCGCTGTTCACGAAGATGGTGCTGCCGCGGCTCGGCGGATCGCCCGCCGTCTGGTCGGTGGCGATGGTGTTCTTCCAGTCGCTGCTGCTGGCCGGCTACGCCTATGCGCATTTCCTGATGCAGATCAGGAATCGCACGATTCCGGTCGTCGTGCATCTGGTGCTGCTGGTGTTCGCCCTCACGACGCTGCCGCTCGGCATCGCAACCTCGTTCGGCGATCCCCCGGGCTCCGGCTATGCCTTTTGGCTGCTCGGCCTGTTCGCGGTGTCGATCGGCCTTCCGTTCTTCGCGCTCGCCGCCAACAACCCGCTGCTGCAAGCCTGGTTCGTCCGCACCGGTCATCCTGATGGCCCCGATCCCTACTTCCTCTACTCCGCCTCCAACATCGGCAGCTTCCTGGCACTGTTGTCCTATCCCGTGCTGCTGGAGCCGATGTTCACGCTCCGCACGCAGAACCTGCTCTGGACCGGCGGCTACGGCCTTCTCATCCTGCTGATCGGCGCCTGCGGCTTGCTGCTGTTGCGCTCGCCGGCCCTGGCTGTGGCCGATGCGCGGACCGAAGACACCCACTCCCCGGCACCGAGCCTCGTCACCCGTGCGCGCTGGATTTTTCTCGCCGCAGTGCCCTCGGGTCTGCTGATCGCGGTGACCGCGCACATCTCCACCGACGTCGCGGCCGCGCCGTTGCTGTGGGTGCTGCCGCTGTCGCTCTATCTGCTCACCTGGGTGCTTGTGTTCCAGTCGCGGCCGCTCTTGCCGCACAAATGGATGCTGCTGCTGCAGCCGCTCGCGATTGCGGGCGTCATCTTCCTGCTGGCTTTTGGTGGCGAGCAGAATTTGCTGCTGACGCTCGGCGGGCACCAGCTCTGCTTCTTTGTCATCGCCATGGCCTGCCACGGTGAACTCGCGCGCACGCGGCCTGCCGCCAAATATCTCACCGGATTCTATGTCGCGCTATCGTTCGGCGGAATGGTCGGCGGCCTGTTCGCTGGGTTGCTCGCGCCCTTCACCTTCTCCTGGATCGCCGAATATCCGATCCTGATCGCGCTTGCCGTGCTTTGCCGTCCTCTGGCGGACGAGCGGCTCGCGCGCGTCATGACCGGCTACTGGCTGTTGCTGATCGTGCTCGCGATCGCGCTCATTGCGCCATCCTATTCGACGGGTGAGGTCGCGACCTGGTTCGAGGACCACCGCGTCTGGGTCGCGAGCGCTGTCGGCGTGCTGGCCGCGCTGCTTGCACTCGCGCTCAACGCCAACCGCTGGAAGATCTTTGCCACCGTCGTGCTCGCACTCGCCTTGACCCGCATCTATCCGGCGGACGACGGCCGGGTCGAGACCATCCGCAGCTTCTTCGGCGTGCACAAGATCGTGGTGACATCAGGCGGCTATTTCCACGTGCTGATGCACGGCACCACGATTCACGGCGCCGAGCGCTTCAAGAACAATGACGGCACACCGGTCGAAGGCCGGCCCGAGCCGATCACCTATTATCACAAGGACGGCGGCATCGGTCAGGCCGTCACCGCGATCCGCGAGCGCAAGGGCGCGCCGCTGAAAGTGGCCGTGATCGGCGTCGGCGCCGGCACGCTCTCCTGCGCCTCCGAGCCGGGCGAGAGCTGGAAGTTTTTTGAGATTGACCAGACCATGGTCGATACCGCGCGCGATCCGAAATATTTCCGCTATATCAACGCCTGCGCACCCGACATCAAGCCGGTGATCGGCGATGCGCGCCTCACCTTCGCCAAGGAACAGGACGGCACCTACGATCTCATTATCGTCGATGCCTATTCCTCGGACGCGATTCCGATTCACCTGGCGACCGAAGAAGCCATGAAGATCTACAAGGACAAGCTCGCTCCGCATGGCGCGGTGGTGATGCACGTCTCCAACCGGCATCTCGATCTCGAAACTGTCGTGGTCGGCATCGCCGACGCCAACGATCTCAAGAGCTGGGTCTTCAACGAGGATTCGGGCCGCGACTCCGATTACATCTTCTCGACCGACGTCGTCATCTCAGCGCGTGAGCAAGCCGATGTCGGCAAGCTCGCCGCCTCCGATAAATGGGAGGAGACCGAGTTTGACGACAAGCAGCGAGTGTGGACCGACGATTATTCCAACATCATCGGTGCGCTCTATCGCCGTCTGCGCAACGGCGAGTAGACAGGCGGACCACGTTCGTAGCCCGGATGGAGCACAGCGAAATCCGGGACTCTTGCGCTTGCGGCACCCCCGGATTGCGCTGCGCTCCATCCGGGCTACGGGGCCTTCCGATCTACGGGCTGACCGGCGTCCCCGCGGGCAGCGCAATCCCCTTCTCGCCGGCGACCGTCCGCAACACGTCCGGCCGGTCGGAGATGATGCCGTCGACGCCGAGCTCGATCATGCGCGCCATGTCGTCGGCCTTGTTGACCGTCCAGACCACGACGCGCAAGCCCTGCGCATGGGCTTCCGTGATCAGCACCGGATTGACGTCACCGAAATAGGGCGACCAGATTGCGCCGCCCGCCGCCTTGATCGTGCGCGGCAGCGAGCCGCCATGGTCGGCCGGGTTGAAGCCCGCCGTCCAGTTGGTCGCCTTGTCGAGCGCAATGGTTGGCGTGTTGCCGCGCTGGATGGTCAGGTACACGGTCGGAATCTTCGGTGCGCGCCGCTGCACCAGTTGCAGCGTCCGCCAGTCGAAGGACTGGATCATGACGCGATCGGAAAATCCTTCGGCCTCGATGACTTCCAGGAGTTTTGCGACGAATGGTTCAGGGGCGAGCGTCTCGTCGGCGCGGGTCGGATCGATCTTGGTCTCGATATTGAACCGCACGCGCGCGTTGCCGGATTTTCGCACCAGCGCGAACAACTCCTTCAGGGTCGGGATTCGCGTGCCCGGCAGCGCGCGCTGGTCCGGAAACGATTTTGCGTAATTGCTGTCGGGGCGGATCTGGCCGACGTCGTAGCTTTTGACCTCGTCGAGCCGAAGCTTCACGAAGGGCGTGCCGGGCGGGGCGATGTAGTTGCCGGCAGCGTCGCGCGTGAGATCGGGGTTGAGGCCGCGCTCATGCGACACGATCACCTCGCCATCGGCGGTGACGCCGGTGTCGAGCTCCAGCGTGTCGACGCCCATCGTCAGCGCGTTGGCGAAGGCGGGCAGGGTGTTTTCGGGCAGCAGCGCCCGCCCGCCGCGATGCGCCTCGAGATCGAAGGTCGAATCCTGGGCCATGACCTGTCCTGTATTGGCCTGTCCTGCCAGGAGAATGCACAGTGCGGTCAGGATTGTTGCGGCAGGGGAGGGCATCGCGGCTCAAACGGCAAGAGGAAATGACGGTATTTGAACGCTTTTTCGCGTCCGGTTGCGGACTATAGCCGTTCTCGTGTCTGTTGAAACCTTGGGCAGCCGCTTGGGTTGCGCTCGCCCAGCGGTTATGTAGTCTCTGACCGCTCCCGGAATCCATCGCCCGTGCCCGAGAAACGCGATCATCGCATCATCCGCAGCCGGCATTTTCAAAAAATGCAGCGGCGGCATTTTTTCGTGTTCGACGTGCTGCCGTTCGCAGGCACGCTGGTCGCGTTGGGGCTTTTGTTCTATCGCCCGATCGGTGTGACGGAACTGTCCCTGTTCTTCGGAATGTGGCTGATCACTGGCCTGGGCCTCACCGTCGGCTATCACCGCCTCTTTACCCACGCCGCGTTCAAGACCTCGACCGCGATGAGCGCTATCCTGATCGTCATGGGGGCGATGGCGGGCCGCGGCCCGATGCTGTCCTGGGCGGCGATGCACCGGCGGCATCACGAACTGTCCGATCACGAGGGCGATCTGC
>NZ_PPPT01000300.1 GCF_006483445.1 Bradyrhizobium guangdongense
GTCTTGCCCTTCAGGTCCTCGATCGACTTCAGCCCGCTCGACTTCTTGAAGACGTAGCGGCTAGCGGTGAGGAAGTGGGTGTTGGTGAAGGCGACCTGCTTCTGGCGCTCGGCGTTGTTCGTGGTCGAGCCACATTCGAGATCGATCGTGCCGTTCGCCATCAGCGGAATACGGGTCGCCGAGGTCACCGGGTTGAGCTTCACTTCGAGCTTGTCGAGCTTGAGCTCTTTCTTCACGGCGTCGACGATCTTGTAGCAGATGTCCATCGCAAACCCGATGGGCTTCTGGTTGTCGTCCAGATAGGAGAACGGGATCGAGGAGTCGCGGAAGCCCAGGGTGATGGCGCCGGTGTCCTTGATGTTCTTCAAGGTGCCGGTGAGCTCCTGGGCACCGGCCTGGCTCACGACCAGGGTGGCAGCGAGCGCGAGACCTACGTTACGGAAATGTTTCACTTTTTTCTTCCCCTTTGAAGATGGTGCGGCGGGATGCAAGCATAAAATCAGGCGGAATAGAATGTGACTTTCGGCGCCCCCAAAATCAGCCCAGCGGGCGCGGCAACTCCCCCAGATCCCAGAACAGGCCGGCCATTGTAGCAAGCGCTTCCTCGGTCAGGGGCAACAAAATGTGCTCGTTCGGGGCGTGCTGGGAGCAGCCGGGATAAGAGTGCGGCACCCAGATCGTCGGCAGGCCCAGAATATCCGAGAACACGTCGTTGGGCAGCGAGCCGCCGAAGTTCGGCAGGATCGCCGGCGCCTTGCCGGTGGTCTTCTGGACGGACTCGGCGGCCCATTTGATCCAGGGGCTGTCGAAATCGGTGCGCGAGGCGGCAAAGCTCTGCGCCGCCCGCACTTCGATCATGGGAAAACCCTTTGCGTCGAGATGGGCCTTGATCGCCGGGACCACACTCTCGACCTTGGTGCCGACGACGAAGCGCAGTTGCAACACCGCGTTAGCATGGCCGGGGATGGCATTCGCGGGCTTGTCGATATTGCCCGAGCCCATCGCGAGCACTTCGAGCGTGTTCCAGGCGAAGAGACGCTCGGCATCGGACAGCCCTTCCTCGCCCCAGTTCTCGGCGAGCGCCGGCTCGTCCGCGGTCGGCTCGACCTTCACGTCGGCGAGAAAACTCCTGATCTGGTTGGTCAGCCTCGGCGGTTTCAACGCATCGAGCTGAAGCCGGCCATGGCCGTCGACCAGCGTCGCAATCGCATTCACCAGAATGGTCGCGGGGTTGGCGAGCACACCACCCCAATTGCCGGAATGGTGGCCGCCGTCGCGTAAGTTGACATCGAGATGGATGCGAATGCCGCCGCGGCAGCCGAGGAACAGCGTCGGGCGATCGGCCGACAAACGCGGCCCGTCGGAGGCCATGAACAGATCCGCCCTAAGCGCGTCGCGATTGAGATCGCAGACCTTGCCGAGATCGGGCGAGCCGATCTCCTCGCCCATCTCGACGATGAACTTTGCATTGAAGCCGAGCTTGCCGCC
>NZ_PPPT01000301.1 GCF_006483445.1 Bradyrhizobium guangdongense
AATCTCGAGATTCCGGATTGCCGCGCTTTCGCGCGGCCTCCGGAATGACATGTGTTGGCCTATTTCGCGTCCGCCGCCATGTACGCCTTGACGATCTTGTCGGGGTTCTGCACCGGCTCGCCGCGCTTGATCTTGTCGACGTTCTCCATGCCCGCGGTGACCTTGCCCCAGACGGTGTATTGCTTGTCGAGGAAGCGGGCGTCGTCGAAGCAGATGAAGAACTGGCTGTCGGCGGAATCGGGGCTCGCCGCGCGCGCCATCGACGTTGTGCCGCGCACATGCGGCTCGGCGTTGAACTCGGCCTTCAGCTTCTGGCCGGAACCGCCGGTGCCGGTGCCGTGCGGGCAGCCGGTCTGCGCCATGAAGCCGTCGATCACGCGGTGGAAGACGATGCCGTCATAGAAACCTTCGCGCACCAGTTCCTTGATGCGGGCGACATGGCCCGGCGCGAGATCCGGACGCATCTCGATGGTGACGGGGCCCTGGGTGGTCTCGAGGATCAAGGTGTTGTCGGTGACGGTCATGCTTTTCTCTCTGTGGCTTGTGGTGAACTCTTCCGGCTGCGGAACTGGATCGCGAAGGGGCGCCCGGCAGAGGCGCCCGCCATCGTTTCGGTAAATGGCATCGGCGTGCAGCGTTGCAATGCCTCCATCACCGCGATCCGGTATTGCAGCCGGTCATTGTCGGTGGCGCCAGCGGATTCGTAGGTAATCCGCGGGTGTCCCATAATCTCTCCGTCGCGGTTAAAGCTCACGATGACGGTGATGTCGATGGGGTGAGCTCTTGAGGCCGGCGGCGGCTTCCAGCAGGTTCGCATGCGCGCGAAGATATCGCGGATGCTGTCGACCCGGTCCGGCCCCTCCTGGGCGGATGCAGGCGCGAGGCCAAGCAGGAGCACCGCGGCAGCTACGATGAGCTTTTCGCCGCGGCGCGCCATGGCATCCTCTATTTGATGTCGGAGGCGACCTGCACCTTCACCATCTTGTCGGGATCGGTGACGGTGCCGCTGCCCGAGCCGGGAGGCGCCTTCTTCAGCTTGTCGACGACGTCCATGCCCTGCACGACCTCACCGATCACGGTGTAGTTGTTGTCGAGGCTGCCACCGTCCGCGAACATGATGAAGAACTGCGAATTGGCGCTGTCCACGCTGTCGCCGCGGCGAGCCATGCCGACGATGCCGCGCGCAAAATGCACCTTTGAGAATTCCTGCTTCAGGTTCGGATATTTCGAGCCGCCGGTGCCGTTGCCGTTCTGGCCGTCGCCGGTCTGCGCCATGAAGCCATCCATCACGCGGTGGAACGGCACGTTGTTGTAAAAACCCTCGCGCGTGAGCTGCTTGATGCGCTCGGCATGTTGGGGCGCGATGTCGGTCCGCAGCTTGATGACGATGCGGCCCTTGGTGGTGTCGATGACGATGGCGTTGGCCTTGTCGAGATTCGCAGGCAGCGTCTGCGCGCCCGCCGGGACCGCGCCGAGAAGCGCGGCAAACATCGTGGCAAGAATTGCGAGGGTGCGGATCATGAAAACTCCGGATCAGATGAGACGAGAGATCGCCGTTGTCAGGCGAATTTTGCCTTGAGCTGGGCTGCAACGAGCGGCGGCACGAAGGTCGAGACATCGCCGCCCATGGCTGCGATCTGGCGCACCAGTGTGGCTCTGATCGGGCGGACCATCGGGGACGCCGGCAGGAAGACGGTGTGCACCTCCGGCGCCATTGCCCCGTTCATGCCGGCGAGCTGCATCTCGTAATCGAGGTCGGTGCCGTCGCGCAGGCCGCGAATCATGATCGTCGCGCCGTGCTTGCGCGCCGCGGTCACGGAGAGGTCGTCGAAAGTGGTGACCTCGAGTGTACAGCCGGCTGCGGCCGCCACCGGCCCGCAGACATCATGCAGCATCTTCAATCGCTCTTCGGTCGAGAACAGCGGCTTTTTGCCGGGATGCATGCCAATTGCGACAACAAGCCTGTCGCAAAGCGGAACGGCATGCCGGACGACGTCCAGATGGCCGTTGGTGATGGGGTCGAAGGACCCCGGATAGAAGGCAATGCGCGACATGGCCCGTCCTACCGCGCTCCGAGCAGCCCGGCAAGCCGGACAGGTTTCTGCCGGTTTTTCAGCAAAACCTGTCGGAATTCCCCCGACTGTTTCGTCCTGAGGCCGGCGACGAAACAAAACGGATGGCGAACGAAACCATTTTCCCCATCCGCGAAGACGTCCGGAAACTGGCCATGGTTACTAATCCGGCCAACGAAACGACGGGCCGCGAGCGAAATGGGCGCAGCGGCCGATCACAGGGGACCGTCAATGATCAAGGCTCTTTCAGCGATCGCTCTCGCCGCGTGCGTAGCCGCAGCCCTCACCGTCCTGCCGGGCTTTGCCCCGAAGGTGGAAGCCAGCGTCCCGCAGCCGCTAGCCAAGAGTGACCGGCTCGACATCCGCGTCATCGGCAAGGATTGCTCGGCGCAGGCCTGGCCGAATTTCGAAGCCTCCTGCCTGCGTCAGGCCGGCACCAAGAAGGACGTGCGGGTTGCCCGCCTGGTGACTGCGGACCGCACCCCGTAGAGCCTTGTCCCCTCCCCGATAGGCTGCCTAGCCTTTCGTCACACGAACCCCATGGAAATTTGCGACGTCTCGTCGCAGACTGCGTTACGCGCGCCCCCCGGAATGACCCGTCGGGGCGCGACGACGCCAATGGGGGTTGCCATTGTCCAGTACGCCCGCCGTCGCCGCCGGCCATTCCAACAACCAGCTTCCCCTCGCAATGACCATGGGCGCCCTCGGGGTGGTCTATGGCGATATCGGCACCAGCCCCCTCTATGCCCTGAAGGAAGCCGCCAAGGCCGCCGCCCATGGCGCACCGGTCACCCCTGAGGCCGTTCTGGGGGTGGCGTCGCTGATTCTCTGGGCGCTGCTGCTGATCATCTCGTTCAAATATGCGCTGCTGATCCTGCGCGCGGACAACCGCGGCGAAGGCGGCATCGTCGCGCTGCTGGCGCTGCTGCACGCCCGCCATGCCCAGCCCGGCACCTGGCGCGCCCATCTCCTCGTCGTCGGCCTGATCGGCGCGGCGCTGCTCTATGGCGACGGCGCGATCACGCCCGCGATCTCGGTGCTATCGGCCATCGAAGGCCTCAAGGTCGACGCGCCCTCGCTCGCGCCCGCGGTCGTCCCCGTTACCGTCGCGATCCTGATCGGCCTGTTCATGATGCAGAAGCGGGGCACCGGCTTCATCGGCCGGATCTTTGGTCCGGTCATGATGACCTGGTTCGCGGTGCTGGCCGCGCTCGGCATCCACGGCATCGTCAAGGCGCCGGCGGTGCTGGCGGCGCTCAGCCCGCTCTACGCCTTCGAATTCCTGATCCACCAGGATTTCCACGTCTCCTTCGCAATCCTCGGCGCCGCCTTCCTCGCGGTCACCGGCGGTGAGGCCATGTATGCCGACATGGGCCATTTCGGGC
>NZ_PPPT01000302.1 GCF_006483445.1 Bradyrhizobium guangdongense
CCGGGTTCCCTTGGGAACCGGGACGCTTGGGCGAATACCTTTGGATGGGGGGTGGGAAGTAGGCTGCTACCGCCGCCGTCAGGCGCCCAAGATGTCGTGGACTTCGAGCGGCTTGTCGACCTGGGTGAACCACTCGGCGCGGTTGGCGGCACGGCGGCGGCCGCGCTCGTCGAGCGGCAGCTTGAGCTGGCGCAGGAGGCTCGTCACCTCCTCGCGGGCGGTGACATGGCCGAGATTGGGCCGCATGCCGAGGGTCGCCTCGTCGATGTCGTCGAGCGCCGTCAGGCCGCGGGGGAAGAACTCGCGGTAGACGACACGCTCGGCAAAGCCATCGACGTAGCGGAAGCCGAGACGAAGCGACAATTCCTTCAGGCCGTCGGCGACGAGCTGCTTGTTGCGCGAGCCGAGCATCGACAGGCGGTTGCGCACCACGATCCAGTCGGTGGTGGAGCCATCGAGCTGGCGGCGCTTCCGCCTGACATCCCGGACCATCTCCGAGTAATGGCTCTCGCCCGTTACCGCATAGTTGGCGGGGTCGACCGTGCCGAGAACGTCGAAGTCGAGAAAACTGTCGTTGATCGGGGTGACCAGCGTGTCGGCCATCGAGTGCGCCAGCCGCATCAAATAGCTGTCGGTGCCGGGCGTATCGATGACGATGAAGTCAAAGCTGCTCTCGACGGCGCAGACCGCGTCCATGAACTGCTGGAACTCGGAATTCTCGTTCTCGGCGATCTGCATGGTCTGGCCGAGCTTGATGCAGCGGTGCACCGGCAGCTCGAGGTCGAGCCCGGTGCGGCGCGCCCAGGCGGCGCGGTTGTTGATGTAGCGGGTGAAGCTCTGCTGGCGGCAGTCGAGGTCGATGGTGGCGACGCGCTGGCCGGCCTTGAGGAGAGCGACGGCAATGTGCAGGGCGCTGGTGGACTTTCCCGAGCCACCTTTCTCGTTGCCGAGCACGACTACATGCGCCGAGCCGGACTGGCCTTGGCTAGTCTGCACAAGCATAACGATCCTCAACTCCCCGCTAAATGATCTTCAAGTTGACCGCGTCTGCGGTCAAGTGAAATGCGTGTCAGGATGCTCAAATCGCGCCGCGTTCGTCTTAATCATGAATCGCGCGACGGTGCGCGTCTGTGATCGATCCCACAAAGCGATCAGCCCGCGGCGAAAACAACCCCATGCACAGTAGACAGCATCCGCCGCGCATCGCGCCGGCTGACGCTGTCTACTGTGCATGGG
>NZ_PPPT01000303.1 GCF_006483445.1 Bradyrhizobium guangdongense
AACTCCGATGCGGAGGCCGTCCTCGCGGCGGCCTCCGCATCGGAGTTGAGCGATGACCTCGTATCAAGGCGCCCGGATCGCAGGCCTGAGCCTCGCAGCCGTCTATGCGCTGTGCCTGATCCTCACCGCGATCGGCATGGCCTGAACCGGCTCCTTAACAAAAGGCAAGAATGCACCGCAAAAAGGTGCGACGGCGCCTGCCGCGACGCATTTGAAATTCGTGGCGCTGCGCAAACGCTAACCCTATGCTCGCGGCAATCCCGCGCCGTCGCGCGGGAACCGGGACATCAGCGTTTTGCCCAAGTTCACCCTGCCCGTACGGCTCGCCCTCCTGGTCGCGGGAACAATGCTGCCGCTGATCGCATTCGCTGTCGGCCTCGTCTTCTACAACTACAAGCAGGATCGCAACGACGCGACGCGGCGGGTGCTCGAGACCGTGCGCAGCACGCGGCTCGTGCTGGACGCAGAGGTCCAGCGCATGACCGGCGGCCTGCAGGTGCTGGCGCTCACGGATGCGCTGTCGCGGGGCGACTTCCAGGGCTTCCGCCGCATCGCAGCCGGTTTTCTCGAGCCGTATGGCAAGGACGGCGCGGTCATGGTCTTGGACCGCAAGGGACAGGTGCTGTTCTCGTCGATGACCGAGGATGCCGCGAGCCTTCCGCCGCGCAACAATCTCGAGATTGCCGAGAAGGTATTCACGACCAGGACGCCGCAATATTCCGACTTCTTCCTCGGCGCATTCAAGCAGCGCCAGGTCATCACGGTCGAGGTCCCGGTGCTGCGCGATGGCGAGGTGATCTACGATCTCTGCTTCAGCCCGCCGATCGACATCTTCCAGAGGCTGGTCGAGAAGCAGCGGCCGGACGACCAATGGACGGTGTCGCTGGTCGATACCAAGGCCGTCGTGTTCGCACGCACGCCCAACCCGGCCGATAATCTCGGCAAGCGAGCAACGCCGCCGCTGCTGGATGAGATGTTTCGCAGGCCCGAAGCCGCCCTCTCGACGGTTTCGCTCGATGGTGTCGCGCTGTCGACCGCTTATACCAGATCGCGGCTGACGGGCTGGACGGTCGTGGCCGGCGTCGCGGAAAACTCGTTGATCGCGCCGCTCTGGCGCAACATCGCCTTCACCAGCCTGATCGGCGGCCTGCTGCTCCTGACCGGCCTCGCCTTCGCACTGCGCATGGCCGCCACGATCGCCCGCGGCGAGACGCTGCACGACCTCCTGATCGAGGAGCTCAACCATCGCGTCAAGAACACGCTGGCCCTGATGCAGGCGATCGCGGTGCAGACCTTTCGCAGCGCCAGCAAGACCGAGCGGACGAAGTTCGAGGGACGGCTGGGCGCGCTCGCCGAAGCGCACAATCTCCTGAGCCAGGAGAAGTGGCAGGGCTCGGAGCTGCGGGAGGTGATCGCCCGCGCGCTGCAGCCTTTCGTGCTCTCAAGCCCCGATCGTATCCGGATGGCCGGACCGTCGGTGCCGCTGTCGCCGCGGCTTGCGGTCGTGCTGTCGATGATCGTGCACGAGATCGCGACCAATGCGGCCAAATACGGCGCGCTGTCCAACGAAACCGGCACCGTGACGCTCGATTGGGAAATCACGTCGGACACGCCGAAGCCGCGGCTGCGCCTGGTCTGGACCGAGAGCGGCGGCCCACCGGTGACCGCGCCGGTGCAGCGCGGCTTTGGCTCGCGCCTTATCGAGCGTAGCGCGCGCGATCAGCTCGGTGGCGAGGCCACGGTGGACTTCCTGCCACGCGGCGTCGTCTACACCGTCAGTTGCGCACTGGACGAGGCGCGGTAGCGCCTCTTGACGATGCCGGCCAGCATCGACTCACGCCGTCATTCGCCTGCCGATCGCCCGGGCAGCTTCGTTCAATTGCGGGAGACAGCGTTCGGCGATGATCGACACGGTGGCTAGTCTGCCGATCCAGGTGAGATTGACGCATGCAACGACCTCATCGCCGACATGGACGGGAACGGCGATGGAGTTCCGGCCGTCGTTCACCTTGCTTCTCGGAAGGTCGTAGTGGCCGCCAAAATCCCGATCGCGCGTGCCGTATCCACGCGCGCGGACCTCGCCAAGGATCCGATCCAGCCTGGCCGGATTATGCGCCAGCGCATCACCCGGACGGCCGCTTTTCCGTAACCGCGCGATGATCGCAGCGCGCTCCTCCGGCGAGCAGAACGCAAGGTAGCACCGCCCCGAGGCCGAGCGCAGCATGTTGACGTTGAACGAGCCAACCGGGTTCGGCGAAATGATGTAGTCGAAATCGGACATCGGACGATTGGATTCAATGGTCACCATGTGATCGAGCCGCGGGCTCAGCAACGCCGACGGCCAGCGCACCCGCGTGCAGAGATCCGCCAAAATCGGCGCCGCGACCTCCGCGAGATGGGTCTCCTCGTCGAAGACTTTTGCCCGCTTCGAAAACGTATAGCTGGGGACATAGGCGCCGTCGGCGATCCGCTGCCAGATCAGGTCGCGGCCAAGCAGCGTCTTGAGAATGCGCAGCAGGGTCGCTTTCGACAGCCGGGTCGCCAGATGCAGATCGTTCAGGCTTGCGGCCTTCGACTCCTGAATGATCCGCAGGACGTCCAGCCCCCGATCCAGGGCGCGTATGGATTTTACACTCATGCGGTGGTGCCGGGATGATCCATCTGCCGTTCCGATCGCCCGATCGATAGCATAGTTTCACCTGGTGAAACAGCGGAGCATCGGCGAAATATTTCCTCTGAAACGTGTAAGCTTTGCCCCAACGAGAAAGACAGAAACGAACCGGGAAACGCGTCAAGATGGGTGCCCAGAACGGCGACCAATACGTGCTCACGTTCGAGCAGGCGTCAAACCGCGACGTTGCGCTGATCGGCGGAAAGTGTGCGGGCCTCGCCTCGCTCGTGGCGGCCGGCGCAACCGTCCCGCCGGGCTTTGCGGTGACGACCCGGGCTTATCTCGAAACGCTCGCCGCGCGCAATCTGGAGCGCGAGATCCGGACGCGCATCGAAGCGATCCCTGCGGATGACGTCGGAGCGCAGGCCAGGATCGCCGGTGAAATCCAGGATCTGATCAAGTCGGAAACCATGCCCGATCGAGTCACCGATGCCATCCGGTTCGGCTACGACCAGCTTTGCACACGGGCCGGCCACGATCTGCCGGTGGCCGTGCGCTCCTCCGGCACCTCCGAAGACATGCCCGAGGCCAGTTTCGCCGGCCAGGGCGACACGTTCCTATGGACGGTCGGCGCAAATGCCGTCGTCGACCGCGTCCGGGATTGCTGGGCGAGCCTGTTCACGGCGCGAGCGATCGCGTATCGCGGAAAGCATAAGCTCGCCCATCTCGAACAGGCCATGGCCGTCGGCGTCCAGCAAATGGCCGATGCGCGCGCGGCCGGTGTCGCCATGAGCCTCGATCCCTCGAACGGCGACCGCTCCAAGATCGTCATCGAGTCCGTGTGGGGACTGGGCGAGCCGCTGGTGTCCGGCCTGGCGACGCCTGATTACTTCGTCGTGGACAAGGTGCTGCTGGAGCCGATCAAGCGGGTGATTGCCAGCAAGCCCACCGAGCTCGTCGCCGATATCGCCAATCAGACGACCGCCACGCGCGGCGTCGAGGAGGCCAGGCAAAACGTGGCGAGCCTCACCGACGCGCAAATTCGCGCCGTGGCCCGGGTCGTCAAAGCCGTCGAGCGGGCCTTCGGTGGCCCCCAAGACGTCGAATGGGCGATCGACGCACGACGAAGCGAAGATGAAGGCGTCGTCCTGCTGCAATGCCGGCCGGAAACCGTCTGGAGCCGAAAGGCAAGCGCTCCGGTCGCGTCCAAAAGCTACGCGCTGGGCATCGAGGGCGTGCTCTCGACATTGATGGCACCAATCGCATCGCGGAAGCACTGATCACAAAAGACACCGGGGGAGAGCTCATGAACGCGCAGGTCAAATTCCCGAGTCCCTACGAACTCAAGGCGCCGGCGGGCGCGGAGGGATGGCGCGATCTCTACCCCTACTACGCCCTGTTCCAGCAGGAGCGGAGGTCAGGCGATGAAAAGCAGTTCTGGTTCTGCGACGCCCAGCACTGGCCGACCCCATTCCGTCCCTTCGACGCCATCATGGCGGATTATGCGGTCAAGTGCCTCGGCCAGTACAACACGCGCCACCTCATGGTGCCGCCGGCCAACGGCGTCGATTACCGCATCCACAATGGATACCTCTATCTGAGCCCGATCGCGGTCGAGCCCGAGAAAATCCCCGCGCGCGTCCCGCATTTCCTCGAACGCGCCGGCTTCTATTTCCAGAACTGGAACAAGCTGCTCGACAACTGGCACGTCAAGGTGCGCCGTACCATCGACGCGATGGAGGCGCTCCGGTTCGAGCCGTTGCCGGAGATGGTGGCGAAGGAATGGGTGTTCGAGGGGCGCGGCCTCGACAACACCTACGATCTGCTCGAACACTACGACTCCGCGCTGCAGCTTTGCTACAAGACCTGGCAGTATCATTTCGAGTTTCTCAATCTCGGCTATGCCGCCTATCTCGACTTCTTCGGCTTCTGCAAGGAGCAGTTCCCCAACATTCCGGATCAGGCGATCGCCCGCATGGTCCAGGGCATCGACGTCGACCTCTTCAGGCCCGACGATGAACTGAAAAAGCTTGCGCACCTCGCCATCGACACCGGCGTCGACACTGCGTTGATGACCGGCCCGGTCGAGCAGGCCCTTGCTGCGGTCGCGGCCCTCCCCAAAGGCAAGCAATGGCTCGACGCCTGGAAAGCTGCGCAGAATCCATGGTTCAATTTCACCTCGGGCAACGGCTTCTACTCGTCCGACAAATACTGGATCGAGCACCTCGACATCCCGCTCGGCTACTTGCGGAACTACATCACCCAGCTCCGGAAGGGCGTCACGATCGAACGGCCGACCGCGCAAGTGGCCGCCGAGCGCGAGCGCATCACCGGGGAATATGCCGAGCTCCTGAACAGCGAGATGCGGCCGGTCTTCGAGCAGAAGCTCGGCCTTGCACGGACCGTCTTCCCCTACGTCGAAAATCACAATTTCTACATCGAGCATTGGTCGCTCGGCGTGTTCTGGC
>NZ_PPPT01000304.1 GCF_006483445.1 Bradyrhizobium guangdongense
TTCGCCCAGGTCTTGAAGCCACCATTGCCCCACACCAGCATCACGATGCAGACGATGATCCACGGCAGCAGCGCGCTGAACAGCTCGCCTTGCGTGAGCGGCGTCTTGTCGAGCGGCTTTGCAGCCGCCATCGTGGAAGCGGATTCGTCGCGGCCGCGCAGTGCCGGCGACAGCCAGAGCTGCTTCGGCTGCCACACTTTCAGGAACAGAATCAGTGCGCCCATCGAGATCAGGGACGCCCCGATGTCGACGATCCAGGGGTTGATGAAGTTCGAGATCACGAATTGCGGGATCGCGAACGATACGCCCGTGACGAGAATCGCCGGCCAGACGTCCTTCATGCCCTTCCAGCCAGCGAACGCCCACACCACCCAGAACGGCACGATCAATGAGAAGAACGGCAATTGCCGTCCGACCATGGCGCCGAGAATGTAGGGATCGAGCCCGGTGACGGAGGCAAGGCCCTGGATCGGAGTGCCCAGCGCGCCATAAGCGACCGGCGCGGTGTTGGCGATCAGCGACAAGCCGCTTGCCGCCAGCGGCGAGAAGCCGAGCCCGATCAACACGGCGCCGGTGATCGCGACCGGCGTGCCGAAGCCCGAAGCTCCCTCGAAGAACGCGCCGAACGAGAACGCGATCAAGAGGAGTTGCAGGCGCCGGTCCTCGGTGACGCCGCCGACTGCGCGCTTCAAGAGCTCGAAGCGTCCCGTCGTCACCGTAACCTGGTAGAGGAAGATGACGTTGAGGACGATCCAGCCGATCGGGAAGAAGCCGGTGACGATGCCGAGGATTGAAGCCCGGATCGACATGTTCGCCGGCATGGTGAAGACGAAGATGGTGATCAGGTTGGTGACGATGACGGCGATGACGGCCGCGATATGCGCCTGGACGCGGCCGCTCGCGATCAGGACCAGCAATGTGACGACGGGGATTGCGGCAGCGATGGTCGACAGGACCGGGCTATGAAGCGGGTCGTAGATTTGATTCCACATAAGTCATCCTCCCCACGCCGCTTTTGCGACATGCCGGCCAGCGTGGTCGGTCCGGCATGATTGACACGCAGAGGAGGAGTTCTAAGAGCTTGAGCGTCATGGCAAACTCGAGGGGTCAGCCCTCTCACAAGCTCGCGAAGTCCCCGATCGCCTCCACCCCGCGACATTTTGACCATGCTAGGGTTGCCGGCAGGGACAACGCAAATCGCCAGATTTGCAACTTTAGTCTAAGCGCGCTTATTTCTGCCGTAACCTCAGGTATTTGCGCCTATCCCGCAGGAGACCCAGATCTGTGAAGAACATCCGCGCGATGCTCGCGACCGTTGGGCGTATTGCCGCCCCCTATTTCCGATCCGAGGACAAATGGGCGGGCCGCGGCCTGCTGTCCGCGGTCGTCGTCATCGAATTGCTGCTGGTCGCGATCGATGTGCTGGTGAACCAGTGGCAGAACCGGTTCTACCGCTCGATCCAGGATTACAATTGGGACTCCTTCGTCACCGAGATCTGGATCTTCGTCGGCCTCGCCTCCGCCTTCGTGACGCTCGCCGTCTACAAGCTCTATCTGAACCAGTGGCTGCAGATCCGCTGGCGGCAATGGCTGACAAAACACTATCTCGGCGAATGGCTCCACGGCGCCACACACTACCGGATGCAGCTCAGCGGTGAGGCGGCCGACAATCCGGACCAGCGCATGACGGAGGATGTCAAGACCTTCGTCGAGCAGACGCTCGCGCTCGGGCTCGGCCTGCTCTCCTCCGTCGTGACGCTGTTCTCCTTCATCGTCATCCTCTGGGGACTGTCCAACGCCGCACCGATGCACATCTCCGGCGTCGATCTCGCGATCCCCGGCTATCTGGTGTGGGGCGCGTTGATCTACGCGATCCTCGGCACGGCCCTGACGCACTGGATCGGCTCGCCGCTGGTCAATCTCAATTTCGAGCAGCAGCGCTATGAGGCGGATTTTCGCTTCAACCTGGTCCGGGTGCGGGAGAATTCCGAGCAGATTGCGCTGTTGAAGGGCGAAGGCGCCGAACGCACACGGCTGTTGCAGCGCTTCGGCGCCGTGGTCGGCAACTGGTATGCGATCATGAGCCGGACCAAACGCGTCACCGGTTTCCAGGCCAGCTACAGCCAGGCGGCGGTGATCTTTCCCTATGTGCTGGTGGCGCCGGCCTATTTCGCCAAGAAGATCCAGCTCGGCGACATGATGCAGACCGGCTCGGCCTTCAGCAGCGTCCAGGGTGCCCTCTCCTACTTCGTCACCGCCTACCGTTCGATCGCGGAATGGCGCGCCGTGGTCGCCCGTCTCGATGGCTTCGAGATGTCGATCGCCTCGGGCGCGCAGCGACCGACGCAGGCAGAAGCGATCACCATTGCGCCTGCCGACGGCGGCCGCGAGATCAGCCTCGACCAGTTGCTGGTGAAGCTGCCGAACGGCACGCCGCTGGTCACCGCCGACGACTTCACCATCCGCGCCTCCGAGCGGCTGCTGGTGACGGGACCGTCGGGCTCCGGCAAGTCGACGCTGTTCCGCGCCATCGCCGGCATCTGGCCGTTCGGCAAAGGGAAGGTCGCGATCCCCGGCAAGGCCAAGCTGATGATGCTGCCGCAGCGGCCGTACTTCCCGGTCGGTCCCTTGCACGACGCCATCGCCTATCCGGCCGAGCGCGATGCGTTCCAGCCGGCGCAGATCCGCGACGCGCTGGTCGCGGTCGGCTTGCCAAAACTCGCCGAGCGGCTGGACGAGGACGGGCACTGGAACCGGATGCTGTCGCTGGGCGAGCAGCAGCGGCTCGGCATGGCGCGCGCGCTGCTGCATGCGCCGGACTATCTATTCCTCGACGAGGCGACCGCGTCGCTGGACGAGCCATCCGAAGGGCGGCTCTACCGGTTGATCGAGGAGAAGCTGCCGGCGACCACCGTGGTCTCAATCGGACACCGGTCGACGCTGCAGGCTTTCCACGATCGCAACGTCACGCTGGTTCGGGACGGCGACGTGCATGTGGTCCAGGCCGTCGGCGAGCCGGCGAGCTCCGAGGCGCGGTGAGGAGCCTCCGTCATGGCCGGGCTTGTCCCGCCCATCCACGACCTTTCCCGCAGCGCCAAGAA
>NZ_PPPT01000305.1 GCF_006483445.1 Bradyrhizobium guangdongense
GAGGGGTTGCTTCCGCGAACTAGGCTCGATGAGATTCGCGCGCGGAGAGAGACCCCTCACCCGTCTCGCCGCTGCGCGGCGAGCCACCCTCTCCCACAAGGGGAGAGGGGAAGAGTCAGCGCGACACCTGATACGCTTTCACCTGCACCTTCAGCGCATCGAGCGCCACGAGCGGCGCCCTCGGATCCACGCGATACTTTCCCCCCGCCAGCCACTTCAACACCATAGCGTCGACAACCGGCGAGTGGTGGATCACGTCGCCGTAATTGTCGAGGTCGTGCGTGACCTCCTTGATCGCGCGGAAGTCATAGAGGCGGACGTTGGGAAGCTGCGACAGGCGCGTCGCGACCAGTGCGGTGATGTCATAGACGGTCTTCAACGTTGCGGGCGAGGCGTCGCGCATCGCGACATATTGCAGGATCGAATAGGGCGGGAAGTAAATGTCGAACGTCACGTCGGGATGGCGCGTGATCAGGCCGACGGCGTCGCGCTCGAAATGCCGGACCATCGCGTCGTAGTCATAGCCGATGCCGAGGAAGCGACTGCGCACGGGATCGGTGATGTAAGAGAAGGCTGCGAGCGTTCGCTTCGCGTTGTAGGCCGCAGCGATGTCCGCATCCCGCGGCAGCGCATAGATGTCGTCGACATCAGATAGCGCGAATTTGACGGGAAGATAGGGCGCGACGCTTGCGAGCGGCGCGCGCAGCGGCGGGATCGCGCGCAGCACTGAAAACAGCGACTCCTTCGTCGTTGTCGTGCTCAGCAGATAAGCGGCGATGCCCTTGGAGGTCCGGCGATAGAGGTCGGCGGAGAGGTAGGGATCGTCATCGATCTCGGGCGCATCGACATAGATCCAGTCGTCCATTTCCCACACCACGCGCCGGGCACCGTGCGCGATCGCCTGCTCCAGCACAAATCCCTGCTGACGCGAATTCGAGCCGGTCATCGCGAGCTTGAGCGCGCGCGTGCCAAGCGCACGATCGATATCGCTCTGACGAAAATGAATCGCGAGCGAGGAGCCGATGAAGGCGGTGTCGAATGTCTGGCTAAGCAGCAGGCCCGCATTCTGCGTACGGGTATCGACCGAATAGGCCGCGGGCACGAGCCGCGAGGGACGGAAGAGTTGCAGCGGGTCGACGATATAATTGAGCGCGACGGCCGCGAGTACGAAGGCAACGCTTGCCAGCAGCAGCCGATAGATATGTGTGAAGGAGTTGCGCATCAGAACCTGAAATAGATGAATTCGCTGTGGCTCTGAATGCCGAGGATGCCGAACGCCAACGCGGCGGCTGCACCATAGATCAGCAGCGGGCTTTTCTCGACGGCAATGTCGACGCCGACCGCGCGCTTGCGATGGTCGTAGCCCATGATCTCCTGCGTGTTGGGTGCAAGAAAGACCAGCATCGCGTAGATCGACACCAGCACCAGGGCCGCGATCTCCTCGCGGCCGAACGCCACCTGTGTGGGGTCCGTCATGGCGAAGATAATCCGCAAGGCCCACTCGATGCGTTCGGCGCGGAAGAACACCCAGGCCACCACGACGGCAAGGAACGTCAGCACGAAACCGGCCGCACGCGCGGGGCGCACGAGAACCGGTGGCATCTTCGGCACCAACGCGTTGAAGGCGTGGTTGATGCAGAGATAGGCGCCGTGCAGCGCGCCCCAGACGACAAATGTCCAGGCCGCGCCGTGCCAGAGCCCGCCGAGCAGCATGGTGATGATCAGATTGACGTAGCGCAGCAGGCGACCCCGGCGATTGCCCCCGAGCGGGATGTAGAGATAGTCGCGCAAAAACTGCGACAGCGTCATGTGCCAGCGCCGCCAGAACTCGACGATGCTGGTGGCCTTGTAAGGCGAGTTGAAATTGACGGGCAGGAAGATGCCGAACATCAGGGATATGCCGATCGCCATGTCGGAATAGCCGGAGAAGTCGAAATAGAGCTGAAACGTGTAGGCGAGCGCGCCGAGCCAGGCCTGGTCGAAGGTCGGCGAGCGCGCCTCGAAGGCGAACGCCACCAGCGGCTGGATGCCGTCGGCAAGACAGGTCTTCTTGAACAGGCCGATGGCGAAGATGATGAGGCCGCACAGGATCAGATGCGCGTGCGGATGTTTTGTCTCCTCCCGCTCGAATTGCGGGATCATGTCCTTGTGGTGGAGGATCGGTCCCGCGATCAGATGCGGGAAATACGTCACGAACAGCGCGTAGTGCGGCAAGGCATACGCCGCCACCTGGCCGCGATACGCGTCCACCAGGAAGGCGATCTGCGTAAAGGTGTAGAAGGAGATCCCGACCGGCAGCAGGATGTGGAGCGCAATGCCGGTGCCGAACAGCGCGTTGAAATTCTCCACCGCAAAGCCGGCATATTTGAAGATGCCGAGCACGAGGAGGTCGCCGGCGACACCGACGATCAGCGCGGCGCGACGCCGTGCCGGACTGAGCCGGGCTCTGATCAGGAGCCAGCCGATGCCGTAGTTGAAGCCGATCGAGCCCAGCAGCAGCCCCAGGAACTGCCAGCTTCCGAAGGCGTAGAAGGCGAGCGAGGCCAGCCCCAGCCAGATCACCGGTGTCAGGTTGCTGCGCCGCCCAAGCCAGAAATAGCCGATCCATACGGCCGGCAGGAACGCGAGGATGAACGGATAGGAATTGAACAGCATCAGGCCTAACCGGCGGCGGGGACAGGGTCCGTTAAGCACACCGGCCGGCGCCCAACAACCCGGTGCGTTGGCGCAAGCGCCGCTGGCAATTCGTCGAATCGAGACGATATAAGGCGGAACATGCGCTCTACTTCTCCCTCTCCCCGTTCTTACGGGGAGAGGGTTGGGGTGAGGGGCTGCATCCGC
>NZ_PPPT01000306.1 GCF_006483445.1 Bradyrhizobium guangdongense
GTATCGTTCTCTCTGCGTCGGTTCGTCAGAACCTGTTGTCTCTCCAGTCGACCGCTGACCTCCTCGCCACGACCCAAAATCGTCTGTCGACTGGCAAGAGCGTCAACACCGCGCTCGACAATCCCACCAACTATTTCACGGCACAGTCGCTCGACAACCGCGCCAGCGACATCAACAACCTGCTCGATGGCATTGCCAACGGCGTGCAGGTGCTGCAGGCCGCCAACACCGGCCTGACCTCGCTGCAGAAGCTGATCGACAGTGCGAAGTCGATCGCCAACCAGGCGCTGCAGACCACGGTCGGCTACTCCACCAAGTCCAACGTCTCGACCACGGTCGCGGGCGCAACGGCCGCCGACCTCCGCGGCACCACGAGCTTCGCCAGCGCGCTCGCTTCGAGCAACGTGCTGTATGACGGCACCGCGGGCGGCACCCATGCCGCGACCTCGGCCATCACGCTGGGAGCGACCCAGGGTGTGTCGACCGGCGCCGCCGCAACGGCTGGTGACGGTTCGACGGCTCTGACTGCCGCCATCACCCTGCTGGGCACCGGCACCAGCGCGACCGGCCTGGTCGGCAACGCTCAGCCCGCGGACGGCGACACGCTCACCGTCAACGGCCACACCATCACCTTCCGTGCCGGTACCGCTCCGGGCGTCGCCAACGTTCCGAGCGGCTCGGGCGTTAGCGGCAACATCGTGACTGACGGCAGCGGCAACTCGACCGTCTACCTCGGCACGACCGGCGCTCCGCTGGCGACCGCCGGCGATCTCGCCAGCGCAATCGACCTCGCCAGCGGCGTCAAGGTTGCCGTGAACAGCGCGGGTGCTGCGACCATCAGCACGAGCGCGGGTCAGACGGCCTCCGACGTCGGTGTCACCTCGGCCGGCAAGGTCACGCTGCGCAGCTCCACCGGTGCTGATCTCAGTGTCGTCGGCAAGTCCGATCTCTTGAAGGCCCTGGGCCTGAGCTCGGCGACCGGTGGCGGCAATGCTTCGGTGAGCGTGACGCGTACGACGAGCGCGGCTTCGCTCGGTCAGCTCGTCCAGGATGGATCGACGCTGAATGTCGACGGCCATATCATCACCTTCAAGAACGCCCCGGTCCCGGGCTCTGCTGGTGCGCCGGCGATCCCGACCGGTTATGGCAAGACCGGCAACGTCATCACCGACGGCAACGGCAACTCGACGGTCTATCTGCAGGCCGGCACGGTCGCCGACGTCCTGAACGCGATCGACCTTGCCACCGGCACCCAGACGGCCAGCATTGCCGCCAACGGCACGGCGACGCTCTCGACGGCAACCGGACAGT